>JAUUMM010000062.1:0-7065 GCA_030839365.1 Collinsella sp. | reverse complement strand
TCGTGACCGACCGCCTGGCTCGCTACTACGAGACGGTCACCAAGCACAACCTCAAGTATCGTCGCTACTATCACCAGTTCGACTACTAAAGAAAACGGGTGCGGGAACGTGCCGGGCTATTGAGAGGAACACAGAATGAGACAGTACATCATCGCCAGCCATGCGCACTTCGCTACCGGCATCAAGGAGAGCGTCGAGCTGCTCTCGGGCGCTCGCGACAACGTCCACGATCTTTCGATGTTCGTCGATGGCCGCATGGACGTGGCCGAGGAGGCCCAAAAACTGCTGGCAGACATGTCTGCTGACGATGATGTCGTTGTCTGCACCGACCTCTTTGGCGGCAGCGTCAACAACGAGTTCACCAAGATCGTCCAGACGCGTCCCCGCACGTACCTCGTTACCAACATGAACCTTCCTCTCCTCATCCAGTTGCTGTTCTCTGACGAGTCGGCGCCGGTTGAGGAGACGATTCGCGCCATCGTCGCTGCGGACGATACGCGCGTGAAGTTTGTCAACGATCTTTTGGTCGATGACGACGAGGAAGAAGAGTTCTAATCCGCAGCACCTACTGACACGCCGTAAGACGGCACAAGACCTTTGGGGGGTCACATTATGATTCAGCTACTTCGCGTTGACCATCGCCTGCTTCATGGCCAGGTCGCAGTTTCCTGGGTTCAGGGCCTTGGCTCCAACTGCATCTTCTGCGTGGGCGATAAGGTCGCTAACGACCCGGTGTGGAAGACGACGCTCAAGATGGGCAAGCCTGCCGGCTGCAAGCTCGTCATCAAAGATATGGAGCATGCAATCGAGGCTATCAACTCGGGCGTGACCGACAAGTACAAGATGATCATCTGTGTCGCCACTATTGCTGAGGCAAAGCAGCTTGTTGAGGGCTGCCCGCAGATCAAGTCGGTCAACCTGGGCAACACCAAGCCCAAGGACGAGAAGCGTCCCGATGCGCGTCAGGTCTCTCGTCAGATCTTCCTGACCGCGGCCGAGGAAGCCGATGTGCGCGAGATGCTGGATCGTGGCGTTGAGGTCGAGATTCGACCCCTGGCCGATGACCCCAAGGTTGACTGCGCCAGCGTGCTCTAGGCGTTCAATTTCGAAGAGTCTGAGCTCTTCGTAGTGTCCTATTAGGAAAGGGGGATATATGCTTACCCAAGCAATCCTCATCGGACTTATCGCCGCATTTGGTAAGTTCGACTCCCAGCTTGGTACGCTCTATGCGTTCCGCCCCATCGTCCTGTGCCCGCTCGTGGGCTTGGTGCTGGGGGACCTGCAGTCCGGCCTCGCGATCGGCGCCAGCCTGGAGCTGCTGTTCATGGGCTCGATCTCCATCGGCGCCTACGTGCCGCCTGATGAGACGATCGGCGGCGTGCTCGCCTGCGCCTTCGCTATCCAGCTGGGCCAGAGCACCGAGGCAGCCATCGCGCTCGCTATGCCCATCGCCACGCTGTGCCTTGCCATCAAGAACATCCTCAACGCCGTCCTGCCGATCCTGGTTGACCGCGCTGATGTCTTCTCCGGCCAGGGCAACCTTAAGGGTGTCTATGCGATGCACTTCCTGATCGGTTTGACCGGTATCATCATGGCGTTCCTGCTGTGCGGCGGCGCATTCTATCTGGGTGCTGACGCCATCCAGGGCATGCTCGACTTCATCCCGCCCTTTGTCCTTGCTGGCTTTGGCGTTGCAGCCAACATCCTGCCTGCCATGGGCTTCGCCATGCTCGGCCGCCTGGTGCTCACCAAGCAGCTCGTGCCCTTCTACTTCCTGGGCTTCCTGCTGTGCTCCTACGCCAACGTGCCCGTCCTGGGCGTCGCCCTGATCGCCATCATCATCGGCATCGACAAGTTCGACCTGCTCGGCCTGGGCGGAGCCCAGCCCCAGCTCTCCGCGGAAGGGGATGAGGACGATGACTTCTAGTCCCGAGAACAAGATCACGCGCTCCGACCTCGTCAAGAGCGCCGTCAACGTCGGCGCTCTGGGCATGGAGTTCTCCTGGACCTACTACAAGCAGATGAACATCGCCTTCTGCCTGATGGTCGCCAACATGCTCAAGAAGATCTACGCCGGCCGCCCCGACGACTACGCCGAGGCCCTGCACCGCCACTGCGCGTTCTTCAACATCACCGTCCAGTTCGCCCCGTTCGTCGGCGGCATCGCGATGGCCATGGAGGAGAAGGTCGCCCGCGGCGAGATCGAGCCCGAGAGCGTCAACGACGTCAAGGCCGCCCTCATGGGCCCGCTGTCCGGCATCGGCGACTCCATCTTCCTGTCGACGCTGCGCGTGGTCGCCGCCGCGGTGGGCATCAGCCTGTGCCAGGCCGGCAACCCCTTCGGCCCCATCGCCTTCCTGCTCATCTACAACGTCCCCGGCTTCGCGCTGCGCGTCTGGGGCGCCGTCAAGGGCTACGAGCTGGGCGTGGGCTTCCTGGACGAGGCCCAGAGGACCGGCCTCATGCAGAAGATCATGACCTGCGTGGGCATCGTGGGCGTCATGGTCGTGGGCGCCATGTGCAAGGACATGTTCTGGGCCAGCATCCCGGTGGCCATCGGCTCGGGCGAGGACGCCCAGACCCTCCAGGACATCCTGGACGGCATCATGCCCGGCATGCTCGGCATGCTCGCCTTCTGGCTGTACTACTGGCTGCTGTCCAAGAAGATCAACCCCATGGTGCTGATCGTGGCCACCATGGCCGTGGGCATCGTCGGCGCGTTCTTCGGCGTGCTGGCGTAAGGGCCCGGCTTATTATCTGCCCCCAAGGGAAACGGCGACCCATAGCGGTCGCCGTTTTTTATTACCGAAAGCTAGCTGGAGGTGCTTCGTGATTCGATCTGACAATCTACCCGATAATGGCGTGAGCGGGGCGATGTATCTATTTGGCACGGCGCTCTTGTGGAGTTTTATCGGCATCCTCGTTCGCGCCAATTCGCAGTCAGCTCTTTTGATCGGTGCCGTCACGGCAATATTTATGGCGCTCTTTATCCTGCTCGTCGGCAGGCCCGTCCTCCGCGTCAGCCGTCTTATTGCCCTTGTGGCCGTCTGCAACTTCGTGACGGGCACCACGTTTAACTTTGCCAACCAGCTCACGACGGTCGGCAACGCGATCGTCCTGCAGTACACCTCGATGATTTTCGTTATCGTGTATCAATCGCTCGCAACTCGCACGTTGCCCTCGCCTGCGAAGATTGCCTCCGTGGTGGTTGCTTTTACGGGTATGGGACTGTTCTTTTTAGGCGATTTGAGTGCCGAGGGCATGCTCGGCAACCTGCTTGCCGTCATTTCGGGCGCCACCTTTGGGCTGTGTTTCTTTTTGAACTCTCGCCCCGATGCGTCGCCCATGGTGTCCTCGCTCATCTCCTGCGGTATCTCGATGCTGCCGATCGTCTATTTTGCCGGCGCCCTAGACTCCGTGAGACCATTTGAGTGGGGACTTATGCTGGTGCACGGCCTTTTTTGCAGCGGCCTTGCGAGCGTGCTGTATGCCAAGGGGATCGCGCGCACCAATGCGTTTGCAGCCAACTTAGTCTGCATGAGCGAGGTCGTGCTCGCTCCCTGCTGGTCGGCGCTCCTCTTTGGCGAGGTCTTTCGCTGGAACGAGCTTATGGGCGCGGCGATGATCGTTTTGGTGATTGTAGGCAACTTGGCATGCGATGCCTTTGGCGATGGCTTTCTGTTGGCGCTTGTCCGCCATCGAAACAAGGAGCGTGCCTGATGGGATGCGTCTGCCGTTTACGGTAAAAAACACCCCGCTGAGCGAGTGGTATTAAATAGTAAGAACCTGCATATCTATAATTGGTATCAAATCATTTGTGCCTGGCATGGGTGTTAGCAGCACACCAGGTACGCTTCGAGCCGTGGAATCGAACTCCCGGAATTGATATCAACAACGCGCGCGACGGGAGTGACGACGGTTCGAGATTCCTTATTGGGAGGAATTATGCTTACCCAAGCAATCCTCATCGGACTTATCGCCGCATTTGGTAAGTTCGACTCCCAGCTTGGTACGCTCTATGCGTTCCGCCCCATCGTCCTGTGCCCGCTCGTGGGCTTGGTGCTGGGGGACCTGCAGTCCGGCCTCGCGATCGGCGCCAGCCTGGAGCTGCTGTTCATGGGCTCGATCTCCATCGGCGCCTACGTGCCGCCTGATGAGACGATCGGCGGCGTGCTCGCCTGCGCCTTCGCTATCCAGCTGGGCCAGAGCACCGAGGCAGCCATCGCGCTCGCTATGCCCATCGCCACGCTGTGCCTTGCCATCAAGAACATCCTCAACGCCGTCCTGCCGATCCTGGTTGACCGCGCTGATGTCTTCTCCGGCCAGGGCAACCTTAAGGGTGTCTATGCGATGCACTTCCTGATCGGTTTGACCGGTATCATCATGGCGTTCCTGCTGTGCGGCGGCGCATTCTATCTGGGTGCTGACGCCATCCAGGGCATGCTCGACTTCATCCCGCCCTTTGTCCTTGCTGGCTTTGGCGTTGCAGCCAACATCCTGCCTGCCATGGGCTTCGCCATGCTCGGCCGCCTGGTGCTCACCAAGCAGCTCGTGCCCTTCTACTTCCTGGGCTTCCTGCTGTGCTCCTACGCCAACGTGCCCGTCCTGGGCGTCGCCCTGATCGCCATCATCATCGGCATCGACAAGTTCGACCTGCTCGGCCTGGGCGGAGCCCAGCCCCAGCTCTCCGCGGAAGGGGATGAGGACGATGACTTCTAGTCCCGAGAACAAGATCACGCGCTCCGACCTCGTCAAGAGCGCCGTCAACGTCGGCGCTCTGGGCATGGAGTTCTCCTGGACCTACTACAAGCAGATGAACATCGCCTTCTGCCTGATGGTCGCCAACATGCTCAAGAAGATCTACGCCGGCCGCCCCGACGACTACGCCGAGGCCCTGCACCGCCACTGCGCGTTCTTCAACATCACCGTCCAGTTCGCCCCGTTCGTCGGCGGCATCGCGATGGCCATGGAGGAGAAGGTCGCCCGCGGCGAGATCGAGCCCGAGAGCGTCAACGACGTCAAGGCCGCCCTCATGGGCCCGCTGTCCGGCATCGGCGACTCCATCTTCCTGTCGACGCTGCGCGTGGTCGCCGCCGCGGTGGGCATCAGCCTGTGCCAGGCCGGCAACCCCTTCGGCCCCATCGCCTTCCTGCTCATCTACAACGTCCCCGGCTTCGCGCTGCGCGTCTGGGGCGCCGTCAAGGGCTACGAGCTGGGCGTGGGCTTCCTGGACGAGGCCCAGAGGACCGGCCTCATGCAGAAGATCATGACCTGCGTGGGCATCGTGGGCGTCATGGTCGTGGGCGCCATGTGCAAGGACATGTTCTGGGCCAGCATCCCGGTGGCCATCGGCTCGGGCGAGGACGCCCAGACCCTCCAGGACATCCTGGACGGCATCATGCCCGGCATGCTCGGCATGCTCGCCTTCTGGCTGTACTACTGGCTGCTGTCCAAGAAGATCAACCCCATGGTGCTGATCGTGGCCACCATGGCCGTGGGCATCGTCGGCGCGTTCTTCGGCGTGCTGGCGTAAGGGCCCGGCTGCATAGACTGTCATTGCAACCTGGTAAGGGGATGGAGCGGGTCTATGCCCTCCATCCCCTTACTTGTATAGAGGGAGTTCGTATGTTCGCGAAGGATCGCGAAGCAATGCGCCTGACGCCGGCAGAAGTCAGGCTGATTCTTATTGAGTCCCTGCAATGGTGCGCCAACAACGCGGTGTACTTTTTAGGGCTTATCGGCGCGGCGACGTATGATCTGGCTGGCACGGCCTTTTTGGTTGCTGCCATTACGCTCGTACGCAATCTTATGACGTCGGCGGGCAATATGGTGTCGGGCTCGGTCATCGACCGCTTTGGACCGCGCCGGACGTCGTTTGTGACGTGCGTGATTACGGCGGTGCTATCGCTTGGCGTGGGGTTGGCGCCGTTGTCTGTCCCCGGGCTTGTGTTTGCCGCGTGCGTCTTGGGGCTTGCGGGCGGCTTTATCAACACCTGCACGCATGCGTTTCCGGGCTATCTTGAATCGACCACCGAGGGCCGCACCCGCGTGAACGGTCTCATGGTGTTCTACAGCAATATCGCCTATACCGCTGGCCCGCTGCTCGGTGGTGCCATCGTGAGCTGTTTTGCCACGCAATCGGTCTATCTGCTCATGGCGGGCATGATGGGTGTGGCGGCCGTGCTCTCCTTGGGCTGTCACGAGTGTGTTGCTCCCGCAAAAGGGGAGAAGCCGAAGGGCGGCATTCTGGGCGGCATGGCCGAGGGCGCGCGACTTACGTTTCGCGACCACGACCTGCGCCTTATCTTTATCTCGGGCTTTCTGGGCTTCTTTGCGTTTGGCGCGTTCGATTCGCTGGAGTCGTTGTTCTACCGCGATGTGCTCAACGTGGATATCGTCTGGCTGGGCTGGCTGTCCTCGGTCGTGGGCCTCACTTCCTCGGTGGGCGCGTTCATCCTGACCAAGCTTTCTGCTCGCCATGTCAACCTGCGATTGTTGCTCGGCGCGCTCATGGCCGTGGGCATTGGGTCCATGGTGTACGTGGGCACCGATATGCTGGGGGTTGCGATTATCGGTCAGGCGATTAACGGTCTGGCCTGGGGATTCCTGGAACCGCTGCAGATGATCTTGATTCAGGAGCGCGCCGACATCAAATACCTGGGGCGCATTACCGGCTTTGTGCGTTTTGGCCTGATGAGCGCCGGCGTGCTGCCGCTGCTGGCGGCTCCATTTTTGGCGGAGGCTTTGGGCGTTCAGGCGGTGCTGTTTGGGGCATCGACCATTATTGCGCTGGTAGGAACGCTGTTCTTTGTCACACAAGGGAGGCGCCAGAGGTGTTAGCTATACATTCAATTCTAATTTAATACCACTCACCAGAGAATTTCGACCGTTCACCGAGGATTGGAACAGATTGATAAGTGGTATTAAAAACACGTTAGGTGTATGTCTATAATTGGTATCGAAAATAAACGCGATGTATAGAGTTGCGTGCAGGACAGAAAGGAAAAGCCATGAAGGAAACCGAGAAGATCGAGATCATGCATTTCGACCAGGAGGGCTATCTCG
>JAUUMM010000061.1:0-7251 GCA_030839365.1 Collinsella sp. | reverse complement strand
CGACTCGTCTCGTTGCCAGCCATCTTTTATGACGGAAGAATTATCAGGTTGCAAATCATCGGAAACCACAGAAGAAAAATCCGCTTTTGACTCAATACTCTGAGCCTCAACGGAATCCTGTGCAAACGCGACATTCGCACTCAGGGGCAAGCAGCAAGCAGTGATTAATGACGCAGCAGCACAAACAAGCGTGGCCTTCTTTTCGAATCGATACATAAGCGACCCTCCCAGATATCCTATTTAGTTATTTTAATCCACCTTTCGAGATTGATTTTCGCTACTTTCTGTTCAGTCTATGTAGCTAAATACAATTGATTGAACATATCGTTCAATCATTCTATTCTTTTCCTAAGCAATGAACATCTTAATTGGAGGCCTGCAGTGGAACTGACCAAGCGTAACTTTACAGTTCTGTACGAATACCTAAAGAACTCATATGCCAGCCAGCGAGAAGTTGCCGAGCGCACCGGCCTTTCACTTGGATCAGTAAACGCAGCGAATAAAGAGCTCACGAATGAGGGGCTTCTCGAATCGGACAGCCTAACCGACGGCGGTTACGAAGCGCTTCATCCCTATAAGGTTGAAAACGCAGTGATATTGGCTGCGGGGCTTTCGAGCCGCTTTGCTCCCATTTCGTATGAAAAGCCCAAAGGCCTTTTAAAAGTACGTGGTGAGATCCTCATTGAGCGACAGATTAGGCAGCTGCAAGACGCAGGTATCAGCAATATCACCGTCGTTGTCGGCTATAAAAAAGAATATTTCTTCTATCTCGAAAGCAAGTTCGGCGTCTCGATTGTCGTCAACAACGAATATGCATCCAAAAATAACCACGCATCGCTTATGTGCGTAAAAGAGCGGCTTGGCAACACCTATATTTGCTCAAGCGATGATTACCTTCTAAACAATCCGTTCGAAGCATACGTTTGGAAAGCATTTTATTCTGCTCAATATGCTGAAGGCGCCACCAAAGAATGGTGCATTCAAACCGGAGCAATGGACAGAATTACCAATGTTACGATTGGCGGTTCCGATGCTTGGTATATGCTCGGACATGTCTACTTTGATAAAGCCTTCTCGCTTGCATTTAAGCAGATTCTCGAAACGGAATATAACAAGCCCGAAACAACGGACAAGCTTTGGGAAGATCTATATATCGAGCACATCAAGGAGCTCGATATGGTTATCAAGAAGTATCCTGAGGGCGAGATCAACGAATTCGATTCTCTTGATGAGCTGCGTGCCTTTGATCCGCATTTTATCGAAAACGTTGACTCCGATATTTTCGATAACATCGAGCAAGTGCTCGGCTGCTCCAAATCAGAGATTCACGACGTTTATCCCCTTAAACAAGGTCTTACGAATCTATCGTGCCACTTTAGAACCAATGACGGAGAGTACGTTTACCGCCATCCGGGAGTCGGGACCGAACTGCTTATTAACAGAAATGGAGAAGTAGCCGCACTTAAAAAGGCCAAGGAGCTCGGCCTTGACGACACGTTCATTCATGAGGACCCAAAGCGTGGTTGGAAAATTTCGAAGTTTGTACCCAACGCAAAGCAGCCTGACCCGCATGATCCTGCCCAAATGAATCGAATGATGCAGATGTGTCGTTCGCTTCACGAGAGTGGTGCAAATGTTGAAACCGAATTTGACTTCTACCTCGAAGCGAAGCGCTACGAATCACTTCTTCTGGAAAAAGGTCCCATCGACATTCCAGGCTACAGGGAAATGTCCGCCGAAATCGATGAATTGGAGCACTTTGTACAGGCCGATAATGCACCAAAATGCCTTTGCCACAATGACTTCTTTTACCTCAATTTCCTTATCGATGAGAACGACAAGTACTATCTCATTGACTGGGAATATGCTGGCATGAGCGATTACGCAAACGATTTTGGAACATGCAGTGTCTGCTGCGAGCTTTCCGAAGATGAAGTCGACCGCGCGCTTGATGCATATTTTGGGCGCAAGGCAACAAACAACGAAATTGCGCATAACTATGCGCACATTGCCCTTGCAGGATGGTGCTGGTACCTCTGGTCTCTTCTGAAAGAAGCCGAAGGCGACTTCGTGGGCGAATGGCTCTATATCTACTTCAATTACGGTGCCAAATACCTCAAAAAGGCACTGGAGATCTATCGGAAAGGTGAGTAACGATGCAATTCGGCTTTTTTAGCGGTCTTCTTTGGGGCCTTGATACAGTAATTCTTGGAATCGGCTTGGCGCTTGCGCCCTATATTGGATCGGCGGAAGCGCTTGCATGCGCCTCCATTGCGGGATCCTTTCTCCATGATGCCTTCTGTGCAATTTGGCTCTTTGGCTACATGGGAGTCCGAGGCAGACTAAAAGACACGCTCGCTGCACTTAAAACTCGTTCGGGCAAGGTCGTCATCGCCGGCGCCCTACTCGGTGGACCTATCGGAATGACCGGCTACGTATTGGCAATTAATAACATCGGAGCTGCCTACACGGCAATCATCTCCGCCTTCTATCCCGCAGTCGGAGCATTCCTTTCCTTCGTACTGCTGAAGGAGAAAATGGGCAAAGGCCAGATTCTTTCCCTTCTCGTTGCTCTTTGCGGTGTAATGACGATGGGCTATCTATCGGCCGGATCGAGCGAGATTGCAAATGCCCCCCTCGGCTTACTCGGCGCAGTGCTTGCCGTTATTGGATGGGGATCCGAAGCGGTGCTGTGCGCATGGGGAATGAAAGATGATGCCGTTGATGACGAAACAGCTTTGCAAATCCGCGAAACTACAAGTGCGCTTGTTTATGGAGCGCTCGTACTCCCCCTCTTCGGAGCATGGCATTTCACGTTGGGCGCTATCCCAAGCATGCCCACATTGATTATTGCACTCGCCGGACTCGCAGGAACTGCATCCTATCTGTTCTATTACAAGGGCATTGCGGCAATCGGAGCAGCGCGTGCGATGGCTCTGAATATCTCCTATTCGGCATGGTCAGTGGTCTTTGGCCTGATCTTGCTTGGAACAATTCCCGACATGGCATCCATAATCTGCTGCGTTGTAATTGTATGCGGAACAGTTTTGGCAGCCAGTAACTGGGACGAACTATTTGGACGTAAGAAGACGGCGTAGCTAGATTAACAATGTAGCAAAAGGGGAGAGCTCGTCGAGCTCTCCCCTTTTAGCATCATGGCTATTCAATTACCACGGCCTGGCTATCCATCTGTTGCCACGTGCCGAAGAACACTTGGGCATTTCGCGTAACATTGCCGTTAATCGAATCCGAAAGATAGACAATTCCCTGCTCGTCATCATAGCCTTTAAGGACTACGGCATGATTACCGCCCCACAGACCATAGGAATGCCCGTTATACCAACGCGCAGCATAACGGCCTCCTGGCCAACTTCCCCATTCGGTATTCCACATCTCAACAGGTTGACCACAGGTCAGCCTGTTCTTAATGGAAGAAATTGACGAGAAAGAGACGTCTTTTGCCTGCTTGCCACTTCCAGCAGCACGCAGAAAGTTATTACCAGCAATAGTAATCGCAGGTGCGACGCATCCCATGAGACCCCCGCTGCTACGCCTTGGATTGCCATCAAAAGCGGTAACAAAATTGCCATTACTTCCCTTGGGCAAATAGTAATCCGCAATAATCGCCTTACCTAAACCGAAACCATAGTAGTTAAGCAAGTTTGTAAGGGCAACCGACTCACAGCCAGTAGGAAGTTCCGGGTACTGCGAATAGCACGGGACATCGACCCAAGCGCCAACCATTGCGCCGGATGAACTGAACTTGTAGTCAGTAGAGCCGATCCAATACCAACCGTTGCTCAACATTACTCCCCCACGTGCGGCATCAAGGTAATACCATGTGCCCCCACGGGAAAGCCATCCCGTTTTCATTATGCCAGAAGCGGAATCTAGCCAGTACCAGTTACCGCCATCGTTAAGCCAGCCGGTCGCCATTCGACCATCCGAGTTAAAGTAATACCAAGACCCAGCAATTTGCTGCCATCCAGTCAGAATTACCCCATTAGCAGAACAATAATATCGAGAACCCTGACTCTCAATCCAGCCCGTTCTGGCATTACCGTCATCGTCAATCAGCTGGATTCCCGAATCGGTCATTATGCCTTTAAGGTCAATTGCGCCGCTGGATGACGAATGATACATCCAAGACCCATCACCGTTTGACCAGCAATTGGCCATCATCTTGCCGGTACTATTAAATATGTATTCACATGATCCGATAGTTTGAACGCCCGTGGTCATGGCATGCGTCGAGGGGTCGAGCCAGTACCATGCACCGCTTAGGCTGAGCCATCCGGAGGCGAGGGCACCGGAGCCCGTCGCGTAGTACCAGGTCCCGCCGTCGAGCACCCATCCGGTCGCCATCGCGCCGGAGGCGCTGAACCAGTACGCTGAGTCGTTGCATGCGTGAAGGCCCGTCACCATGGCGCCGCCCGCGTCGGGGTCGAGCCAGTACCAGGAGCCGCCGGTGTAAAGCCAGCCGGTCGAGGCGATGCCGTTCGCGAACCAGTACCAGGAGCCGTCGACGAGGCCCCATCCGTTAAGGGGGCCGCAGCTGCCGAAGTAGCGGCGGACGCCCTGCGCATCGGTCTGGTAGCCCGTCAGCATGGCCCCCGTCCGGGCGTCGAAGCAGTAGGGCACGCCGCCGACGGATACGGGGCCGCGCGCCAGCGCGCCGGATCCCGTCGCGTAGTACCAGGTACCGCCGTCGAGGAGCCATCCGGTAGCCATCGCGCCGGACGCATTAAACCAGTACAGTGAGCCGTTGCACTCGTGAAGGCCGGTAGCCATGGCGTGCGTCGAGGGGTCAAGCCAGTACCACGTACCGTTTAGGTTGAGCCAGCCGGAGGCGAGGGCGCCGGAGCCCGTCGCGTAGTACCAGGTGCCGCCGTCGAGCACCCACCCGGTCGCCATCGCGCCGGAGGCGTCAAACCAGTACGCGGAGCCATTGCACTCATGGAGCCCGATGGCCATGGCATGCGTCGAGGGGTCGAGCCAGTACCAGGCCCCATTGGTATAGAGCCAGCCAGAATGCAGCGAGACCGGATTAACTGAATCCACATAGAACCAGTTACCGTCAAACGAATTCCAACCCTGATTCCATTTAACGGATTCTTGAGCAGACCCATCATTGATTGAATCGGAAGAATTAAGAGTCGAGGAGACGGATTGCTGCTCAAAATCAGTAGGGATGGAGGAGCTTATGGATTCTGCGTTCGCGATATCAACCACACCGGGCCCAGCGAGCAGTAGAGTTGAAAGAATGATTAGGATTAATGTTATTCGCTTTTTCCTTGCCATGTCAGCCCCCAGTAGTAACCAATTTTTACATAAACATAGTCTACAAATGGATAGCTAAGAGCAATATGTAATTAGAAAAAAGCAATTAAAGAAGAGTTACTAGCCGAGCCAAGCACCATTACTAGCAAAAAAGTATTGTGCCCCGTCGATCTGCTGAACACCAGTAACCATAGCGTGCGTCGAGGGATCGAGCCAGTACCAGGCGCCGCCGACATATGCCCAGCCGGAGGCCAGCGCGCCGGAGCCCGTCGCGTAGTACCAGGTTCCGCCGTCGAGGACCCATCCGGTCGCCATCGAGCCGGAGCCGTTGAACCAGTACATGGAGCCGTTGCACCCATGGAGCCCGGTGGCCATGACGTGCGTCGAGGGATCGAGCCAGTACCACGTACCGTTTAGGTTGAGCCAGCCGGAGGCGAGGGCACCGGAGCCAGTCGCGTAGTACCAGGTCCCGCCGTCGAGGACCCACCCGGTCGCCATGGCGCCGGAGGCGCTGAACCAGTATGCGGAGCCGTTGCATGCGTGAAGGCCCGTCACCATGGCGCCGCCCGCGTCGGGGTCGAGCCAGTACCAGGAGCCGCCGGTGTAAAGCCAGCCGGTCGAGGCGATGCCGTTCGCGAACCAGTACCAGGAGCCGTCGACGAGGCCCCATCCGTTAAGGGGGCCGCAGCTGCCGAAGTAGCGGCGGACGCCCTGCGCATCGGTCTGGTAGCCCGTCAGCATGGCCCCCGTCCGGGCGTCGAAGCAGTAGGGCACGCCGCCGACGGATACGGGGCCGCGCGCCAGCGCGCCGGATCCCGTCGCGTAGTACCAGGTACCGCCGTCGAGGAGCCATCCGGTAGCCATCGCGCCGGACGCATTAAACCAGTACAGTGAGCCGTTGCACTCGTGAAGGCCGGTTGCCATGGCACCGCCCGCGTCGGGCTCGAGCCAGTACCACGTGCCGCTCTGAAACAACCATCCGGCATACGCCTTGCCGTTGGAGGCTGCATAATACCAGGCGCTGTCAATTAGTTGCCAATGATAAAGGGAGACATCAACATACGCGTAGTTCATATCAACGTTGCCGTTGATTCCAGGGACTTTTCCGTTGCTCTTATACTGCCAAAAACTGTAATTGCCGGTATAGTCACATTGCGAGTTATATTGAGCAATCCAATGATCCCAAGAGCTACTCTTAAATACAGAGTCAGTCAAAATGTTGTTAAACCAATTTAAATTTGCATAAATACCAGGCTCATATCCTGCGGCAGAAATCCTATTACAAAAAACCTGCGCCCTCGATGCAATTCCGGTTTGACGTCCATTTGCAATTATCGAGTTATCCTCAAGATCGTAATACACCGGCAATCTTGGATTATGTCCAGAAAGGCAATTGATCACCATTGATGCCTCATCGGCTGCCTGTTGATTATCAAAAGCATATGAATAGATATAGACGCCGTAAGGAATTCCGAGTCGCTCGCACTCAGAAATATTTCGATTAAATTGATAGTCAACTCGACCGCCCCAAGATGGAGCGCCAAATCCAACACGCAGAATAGCGAAATCGATACCAGAAGCCTTAACAGCATTCCAGTCAATACGTCCTTGATGCTCACTGACATCGATGCCCTGCGCCGTAGCCCCATCGGGAAGAATGTCCATGGACAATAAGGCTATTCCATCTTCTTCGGAAGAAGCATCCTCTGCGACCAATTGTCCATCCTCATAACGCCAGGAATTCTCAACTAGGGACCGCGCAGCTTCCGCGTTCGAAGGAAAAACAAACACAGAAATGGGCGCAAGGACCATCAGCACCAACAATGCCGAAAATAACTTAAGATGTTTGCTCATGTAAACCTCGTCATTCGTTCTTGTTTGCGTCTAGCTTACAGCATGGCTGTGAAGGATTCCCGGGTAATGTCGAGAAAGTTGGTGTAGCGCCCGATCCGAAGTGAGTCGGCCCGGCGT
>JAUUMM010000007.1:0-65657 GCA_030839365.1 Collinsella sp. | reverse complement strand
CCATAAAGACGAGCTGCTCCTTGATCTCGCCGGTCTCCTTGTTGGTGAGACGGACGTCGGTCAGAAGCGGGGCCTGATAGGTCATGTCCTTCTCGCGGCACTCCTCGACGGTGTGCGCGGGGTCGCCGAACTGATGCTCGCCGAAGGTAACCTCGAGAACATGGTTCTGGCTCTGGATGGGGCTGGATTCCTTGAACGCCTCACGAAGCCCCTCGTCCTTAAAACGCTCAAAGGATTCCCTTTGAACAGAGATAAGGTTGGGGAGCTCCATGGCCTCCGGGATTTTCCCGAAGCTGACGCGCTTGCGCTCAGTGGCAGTGTATGCGTAGGTCACCAGGTTTTTCCTCCTTCACGGAAATGCTCGGTGGGTTGGCGAGGCATAGCTTCGCCAGTTATCGCAACCTAATAGTTTATCAGGTACCGACCGTTGGGCAAGAAAAGCCTTGACGCGATTGAGTTTTTGGAGTAGCAAAGTTTTTCGACAGAAAACACGCAGGTAGATAGTGGTATACCGAACATCTGTTCATATATTTTCTGTGAACAGAGAGCCGGCAATCGCAGCTCTTATAAAAAACGGGCGCGAACCGAGGTCCGCGCCCGTAAATGTCGATGTCCGAAGGCTTACTTGCGCATCAAGCCGCCGCGCTCGTCGATGGCGTCCCAGAAGGCGCTTGCAAAGCGAGGATCGCTTGCAGCCATGAGAGCGTTGGTGGCCATCCAGCCAGAGGGAGTGCCGGTGTCGTAGCCCGACAGCGGGTCGATGACGACCGCGTACATGGCCTCGCGGTCGAGCGAGCGGGCCATGGCGTCGGTAAGCTGAATCTCGCCGCCCTTGCCGGCCTGCTGATCAGCGAGCAGGTCCATGACCAGCGGGCTCAGCAGATAACGGCCGACAATGTACAGGTTGGACGGAGCCGCCTCGGGAGCGGGCTTCTCGACCAGACCGCCGATGCGCCAGACAGCGCCCGGCTCTGCATCGGCAACGTCCTCGGCGCCCTCGAGCGAACCGACGCGCTCGCCGGCGATAACGCCGTAGCGGCTGACTTCCTCGGGCGAGCAAGCAGCGACGGCGATAACCGAAGCTCCACCGTGCTCCTTGGAAACGGCGAGCATCTTGTCGCAGATGTCGCGATTAGGCACAACGTAGTCGCCCAGAAGAACCAGGAAGTTCTCCCCTGCCACGGCGTCGGCAGCAGAGCGGATAGCATGGCCGAGGCCCTTGGGCTCGTACTGATAACGGAAGTCGACCGGCATACCGCCAGCGTGGGCGACGGCATCGGCATAGGCGTTCTTGCCGCGCTCGCGCAGCAGGTTCTCGAGCGAGCGATCGGGCTGGAAGTAGTTCAGTAGCTCGGGCTTACCGGGAGATGTAACGATGATGGCGTCGTCGACTTCCTCGGGGTCGAGCGCCTCCTCGACGACGTACTGAATGACGGGCTTGTCGAGCACCGGCAGCATCTCTTTGGGCGTGCACTTGGTGCCAGGCAGAAAACGCGTGCCAAGACCGGCGGCGGGGATGATTGCCTTCATGTTATTCAAAGATCCTTTCGCAGGCGCAAAAGCGCCCCATGCGTGCGGCGCACAGCCGCAGACCAAATTGCGATACCCAAGCATCTTACCGCTGGAACTATATGTCGCTACAAGGCAGAAACAATTCTTCAGCAGGTCAACGCAAATTATTGCTCGAATGGTGCAATTTTATTGCCCAACGGCAGGGCACCCGATACGACGCAAATCACAGAATACGGCAGTTTGAGCTACCGATGTCGAGGGACCGAAAAACAAAAAAGGCGGGGCTCGCAATGCGAACCCCGCCTGCAAAGAAATCTGGCGAGAAAGCCTGATTACTTGAGGGTGACAGCAGCGCCAGCAGCCTCGAGCTTCTCCTTGGCAGCCTCGGCGTCCTCCTTCTTGGCACCCTCGAGAACAGCCTTGGGAGCGCCCTCGACGACCTCCTTGGCCTCCTTCAGGCCAAGGTTGGTGAGCTCACGGACGGCCTTGATGACCTGGATCTTGTTGTCGCCGAAGCCCTCGAGCACGACGTCAAACTCGGTCTTCTCCTCGGCCTCAGCAGCGCCAGCAGCGGGAGCGGCGACAACAGCGGCAGGAGCAGCGGCGGAAACGCCGAAGGTGTCCTCGATAGCCTTAACGAGCTCGGAAGCCTCGAGAAGGGTCATTTCCTTAAGAGCATCGATGATCTCATCGGTGGTAAGCTTAGCCATTTCTAAGTCCTTTCGGTTTCCGTGTCTGTGCACGGAGATCAGTTAAAACACGGCGTGAATGCGCCAGGGGTGCGGCGTTGCCGCCGCGGGTGAAAACAGCAACTAGGCTGCCTTCTGCTCGGAGACCTGCTGAATCGAACGAGCGAGACCAGAGGAAACGCCGTTGACGCAGACAGCGATGTCGCGAGCGAAACCGGAGATGAGACCGGCGATCTGGCCGAGAAGCTGATCCTTGGTGGGCAGCTCGGCGATAGCCTTAACATCATCAGCGGAAACGGCCTTGCCGTCGGAGATACCGCCCTTGATCTCAAGGACGCCCTTGGACTTAGCGGAGAAGTCCTTAAGGGCCTTAGCGGCCTCGACCGGCTCGGACTCGTAGAACACATAAGCGACGGGGCCGGCGAGGATCTCGTCGATCTCGGGCTGCTCCTGGTTCTTGAGGGCGATCTTGACCAGGTTGTTCTTGTAGACCTTCATCTCGGCGCCGCACTCGCGAAGCTGATGACGCAGCTCCTGAGCCTGCTTAACCGTCAGACCGTTGTAGTTGACGACGAACAGACCGGCGTTCTCGGCGATACGGGACTCGATCTCTGCAACCTTGTCGATTTTGTACTGCTGGGGCATGAATTACACCTCCTCGATTTCTTTCCGGGCACGGTCCGCCACAAAGACGTGACGGGGGCATGTCCAAAAAGAAAGCCCCCGCGCTGCATGAGCGACGGGGGCGAGAAGACATATCTACTCGACCACCTCGGCTGGCGGGATATCCCATTAAGCTCGCGGGCGATGCCCGTTTGCACCGGCTGTCTCTGGCAGCGGATTCGTGCGTGAACCGAAAGTATTATGGCGGGGACCCCGGCGTCGGTCAACGGAAAACCGGGCTGCACACAATTCCACCATCCGGCCGCGCAGCCAAAGGCCAGGCGCAAGGTTTTCGCTCGGTCAAGTCCTGGCTCGCACGAAGAGCACATTAAGTGCTCTTCGGCTCGTGCGGAATCTACGAAAACCTTGCGCCTGGCCTTCGGCGGAGCGTGCCTGCGTTGACTTTGGGCAGCCCGGGTTTTCGTTGGCCGGCGCGCCCCACTCATAATGCTTGGGTCGGTGGGCCGATGTGTTGCGTCCCGTTGGGCTACAGGGTTGAAACGAAGGTGGACAGGCGGTGGAGGCCTTCGTCTAGATCTTGGTCGGAAACGCAGTAGCTTAGGCGGATGTGGCCTTCGGTGCCGAAACAGTCGCCCGGGACTAGGGCTACGTTGGCCTCTTTGATGGCTTTGATGCAGAAGACTTCGCTGGTTAGGCCGTACTGTTTGATGCTGGGGAAGGCGTAGAAGGCGCCGGCTGGTTCCACTACGTCGAGGCCCATGGCGTCTAAGGCTGCGAGTACGCGTTCGCGGCGGGCTCGGTAGACTTTGAGCATGGGGGTTGGGTCGACGGTCAGGGCTCGCGCTGCGGCGTCCATCTCAAAGGAGACGGCGCTCGATACTAAGTATTGGTGGGCTTTTGCGATCTCGGCGATGACGGGGGTTGCCGCTGCGAGCCAGCCTAAGCGCCAGCCGGTCATGGCCCAGGGCTTGGAGAAGCTCTCGATGACCACCGTCTGCTCGCGTAGCTCCGGGCGGCGCTGGGCAAAGCGCTCGTAGCCATCCACATAGACTAGGCGGTTGTATACGTCGTCGCAGACCACGTAGATGCCCTCCTGCTCTGCCACGTGTGCCACGGCGTCGAGCGATGCCGCGTTGAGGATGCAGCCCGTAGGATTGTTGGGCGTGCAGATGACGATGGCCTTGGTCGCCGGCGTCACGCAAGCACGAAGTGCGTCCTCGTCAATCTGAAATTGCGCAGGCTCCGTATCCAAAAAGACCGCTTTGGCGTGGTTGGCCACGACGATGCTTTCGTACAGGCCAAAGGCCGGCGTGGGGATGACGACCTCGTCGCCGGGGTTGAGCATAGCCATGAATGTTGCCGACAGGGCCTCGGTCGCGCCGTCGGTCAGGATGACCTCGTCGGCCGAAAACGCCAGGCCCGCGTCCCCCATGTAGGCAGACAGTGTCTCGCGCAGGGCGGGACGGCCGTTGTTGGGCGGATAGTGCGTGTCGCCGCGGCCCAGCGCGGCCGTCACCTCGGCGCTAATCACATCGGGCGTGGGAAAATCGGGCTCGCCGAGCGCGAGCGCAATGCATCCTGGGTGCTGGGCAGCGAGCGCGTTAATCCGACGGATGCCGGAGGGCTTGAGCGTGGCAAGCGAGGTATTCATGGGCAGGCGCATGGCGTTCCTTTCGTAAGGGTTGCACTAGGATAGCGCGGCGGGGCGCCGTCAGACGGTGTAACCTAAACGGAAACGGACTGGAAAGGAGGTGGCATGGAGACGACCGCGCGCGGCGATGTACCAAAAACGTTGCGAACCATTGCGTATATCAGCATTCCCGATAGCGCCGATCTTGAGTTTTTGCTCTGGGACCTGCAGGATGCCATCGCCGCCTATGCACAGCTTTCCGGCACCGCGTTCCCCCGCCTGGTCGATTTGGAGGCGAATGATGCCGGCAGCGTTGCCGATGGCATCGTGCTGGCCATTGAAGATGTGGTTGACGATGAGGCGTTGGCAGCTATCGAGCAGGCGTTTGAGCGCTTTGGCGGTGCGGGGACGCGCGTCTATGCCGCGATTCGAGCCGCACAAGAGGGCGCCAAGCAGGCGCGCGGGACCGCCGTTCGTCTGCACAAGGCATGTGAGCGCCATGACCAATTGTGGTGTGGCGGCGTTGTCGTCTGTGCCGGCAGCGGTATTGCGGCGCTTCGTCGCTCCCCGCGCATGGGACTCTTGCGACGACCGTTTTCGGAGGCCATGGACAAGCTCGTGGGCGCCATTCGCATGGGGTGTTCCGTCGAACACGCGCAGAAGCTCGGTGGCGCAGCAACGGGCGGCGCCGACACCGACGGCATGGTACGCGCCGAGCCTGCACTGCCCACACCGATCTGGCACGCCGTTATGAGACGTCTTGCCAAACACTCAAACTGCTAAATCGAAGAAGCCCGCCAATCGGCGGCGCCGTTCCAACGCTCAACAAGACGCTCCAGGCGCCAGGCGGCATTGGCGGGACTTGTCGAGGGCAGGACGATGGCAGGCAGCCCGGTGCGTTCTTGTAGATAGCGCTTGTAGAGCCGGCCAGCTGTACCACCGTTGCATATCACCTGCTCAATGGGAGCTGCGCCGGTAATGCGCCCGATATGTGCCGGCACAACGTTGCGAATGCTCGCGTCACTCGAGCCCTTAATGTCGCAGCTCTCAATCACATCCCACAGGGCCACGCCGCCGTTCAGCAGCATGGATCGCTTGGCAGCAATCGAGGCGTCGAGCGTCGCGGGCTCACCGCTTGCCAAAGAATCGCCCTCGTTGGGCGGCACGGGCACACCGAGACACGCGGCCATCACGCGCCAAAAGCGATTCTGGGGGTTGCCGTAATAAAAGGCATTGGCGCGCGAAAGCACCGAGGGAAACGACCCGAGCACCAAAACGCGCGAGTGCTGGTCGAACACGGGCTCAAACCCATGCTCAATATGTTGATAGCCCTCGTCGGACGCAGCCATGGCCTAGGCCCTCAACAGATAGCGCACCTCGTAGGGTGCAAGCTCAAGGGCACCCGTTAGCTCGACTGTGGGCGCGCCGTCGGCAAGTAGGTCGGCAAAGGAGCCGTTGAGTTCGCCGGCTCCAAAGGTATAGGGCTCGTTCACAGCATTAACCGCCACGAGCACCGTCGCGTCATCGCAGGCGCGCTCGAACAGCAGCTGCTTGTTCTGTATCACCACGTTGCGATACGCACCGTAGTTGAGGGCACGGGCCGCCGCGTCGTCGGCCGAGCGCAGGTGCGTGAGCTGTTTGATGAAGGCCGTCAGCTCGTTGGGCGCGGGCTCATCGAGCGCAGGACGTAGCGCCCAATCGCCATCGGGGCCGCCCTTTTCGCCGGCAATCCCCCACTCGCTGCCGTAGTAGACGCACGGAATGCCCGGCATACCAAAGAGCATGCCGTAGGCGGGGCGCAGGCAGGACTTGTCCGTCAGGATGCTCGCCAGGCGCGGCACGTCGTGGTTGTCGACAAACGACAGCAGGCGTTTGCCGCGGTAGATGCACCACGGGTCGCCGCCAAACTGGCGATGCAGCGAATGGGCAATCTCGAACATGTTGACCGAGTTAAAGCTGGAGTACAGGCCCTTGTAGCACTCATAGTTGGTGCAGGAATCGAGCATCTCATCGTTGACGATCTGATTGTAGTCGCCGTGGAGCGTCTCGCCGATCAGCACAAAGTCGGGCTTGAGCTCACGGGTAAAGGCGTGCAGCCGGCGCATAAAGTCGCGGTCGAGCATATAGGCAACGTCCAGGCGCAAGCCGTCGACGCCAAAGACGTCGGCCCAACGGCGCACGGACTCGAGCAGGTAATCGACCACAGCGGGATTTTGCAGGTTGAGCTTCACAAGCTCAAAATGGCCTTCCCAACCCTCGTACCAAAAGCCGTCGCCATAGCAGGAATCGCCGTCAAAGCTAATGTGGAACCAGTCCTTGTACGGCGAGTCCCTCTTGCGCTCCTGCACATCGCGGAAAGCCCAAAAGCCACGGCCCACATGGTTAAAGACGGCATCGAGCACCACGCGGATGCCGTGGGCATGCAGTGTCTCGCACACGGCGGCAAAGTCGGCATCCCCACCCAGGCGGCGGTCGATATGGCGCAGGCTGCGCGTATCGTAGCCGTGGCTATCAGACTCGAGCGGCGGGTTGATCAGTACAGCGCCAATACCGAGTTCCTGCAGGTAGTCGGCCCATTGGGCGATCTTCATGATAGGAGCATCGGGATTGGGCGCGACGTTGGCAGCCTGGGCGAGCTCATCCTCGGCAACGGGCGCGGCGTTTTCGCGCGGAGCCCCGCAAAAGCCCAGCGGATAGACCTGATAGAACGTCGTCTCGTATGCCCACATAGCAGCCTCCCGGTAAGCTCAACACAACGACATCCATTGTATGCCCAGCTTGCATCCTCTTCCCCAAAATAAGTTGCGGTGAAATAGTTCCTGCTTGGGCCTTCAGAGGCCTTAAACAGGAACTATTCCACCGCAACTGATGAGGAGGATGTGGCTAGGCAACGGACTTTGCGCGGCGTATGGCCGGGAACAGCACGGTGATGGCGAGGATGACGCCCACGACGGCGATCGTGCCGCCCGCGTAGCCGATCCAAGCGATGCCCGGGCCCGACACCACGGCGCCACCAATCGCCGTGCCCGTACCAATACCGAGATTGAACAGGCCCGAGAAGATCGACATGGCGACAGCCGACGAGTCCGCCGGCGTGTACTTGATGAGTTCGGCTTGGAACGCCACATTGAAGGCCGTGGCGCAGCAGCCCCATAGCGCGCAAACAGCGAGAACCGCAGCGAGCGACGATGCGGCCGGACCCATAAGCAGCAGGGCCACCGGTACGCCGGAGAGCGTGATGGCCAAGAACGGGAACCGGTGCCCATCGAACAGTCGGCCGAACAGCCAGCTTCCCACCAGACCGGAGCAGCCAAACGCCGTCAGCGTCATGGTGATGGCGCCCGCGTCGACGTGCGCGACCTGCGCCAGGAACGGCTCGATATAGCTGTAACCCGCGTAGTAGCCGGTCGCCATGAACACCGTGACCGCGTAGAGCGCGATCAGGAACGGGTTCTTGAGCAGCTCGGGCAGCTGTTTGACGGTAAAGCGCTCACCCGCCGGCATGGTGGGGAACACCGTGGCCTGGTAGACGACCGCGACAGCAGACAGCGCTCCGACCACGGCAAACGTCATACGCCAGCCCACGGCCAGGCCAATGGCGCGGCCGAGCGGCAGGCCGAAGATCTGTGCGATGGAAGAGCCTGTGGCGATCATGCTGATGGCGAGCGCCCCATGGCGCGTGTCAACCAGGCGCGACGCCATGATCGAGGCGACCGACCAGAACACGGCATGCGCGCAGGCGACCACCAGGCGCGCGCAAACCAAAATGGGATAGGTGGGCGCCACGGCGGACAGGAACTGGCCGAGCGAGAACACGGCAAGCACGCCCAGCAGCATCCGCTTGAACTCGAAGCGCGAGGCAAACACCATAAGCGGCAACGACAGCAGCATGACGCCCCAGGCATAGACCGAGATCATGATGCCCGCCTGGGCCTCGGTGAGCGAGAACGACGCGGCGATATCAGTCAAAAGGCCGATGGGCATGAACTCCGACGTGTTGAACACGAACGCACAGCAGGTGAGCCCGACGAGCGGGAGCCACTGCCTGAGCGTGATGCCGTCTTGCCTTGCCTGACTCATATATAACGTCTCCAATCATTTTGAGCGGAGGCGATTATATAGCAACGGCCCCGCATCCGTCAGTAACAGATGCGGGGCCGAAAACAATTCGATACACAGAGGTTGCGCCGTCAATAAATAACTAAGCCAGCCCCAGCAATATGCCCGCCGAATGCACGACAAACGCCACGATCCAGGCGACTGCCACCTGAAACGCGAACACAGCCACGGCGTAGCGCGCGCCCAGCTCGCTCTTGACGGCGCCGATGGCAGCCACGCAGGGCGGGTACAGCAGCGTAAAGACCAAGAACACGTAGGCGGTGAACGACGAAAACATGGTCGACAGTGCCGCGGGCGACGTTGCACCCAAAAGCACGGTGAGGGTCGAGATGACGCTCTCCTTGGCGATAAGTCCGGTGACGAGCGCCGTGGATGCACGCCAATCGCCAAAGCCGAGCGGCGCCAGCGCCGGAGCGATAATGCTACCCAGACCGGCAAGTAGACTCTGCGACTGATCGGCGACCACATTAAAGCGAATGTCGAACGTCTGAAGGAACCAGATGACCACGGTAGCGGCAAAGATAATGGTAAAGGCCTTGGTAATAAAGTCCTTGGCCTTATCCCACGCCAGCATCACCGTCGTCTTGACGCTCGGCAGGCGGTAGTTGGGGAGTTCCATGATAAACGGCACCGGGTCGCCCTTAAATGCCGTGCGATTGAGCACCAAGGCGGCAATGCAGCCGACCACGATGCCGATCAGATAGAGCGAGACCATGGCGGGAACCGTCGCCTGTGGGAAAAACGCCCCGCACAGCAAACCGTAAACCGGCAGCTTGGCCGAGCAGCTCATAAACGGCGTGAGCATGACCGTCATCTTGCGGTCGTGCTCGGATGGGAGCGTACGGGTCGACATGATAGCCGGCACGGTGCAGCCAAAACCGACGAGCATGGGCACAAAGCTGCGGCCCGACAGGCCAAAGCGACGCAGCACTTTATCCATGACAAAGGCCACGCGCGCCATGTATCCGGAGTCTTCCAGAATGGAGAGGAACAAGAAGAGTACGACGATAATCGGCAGGAAGGTCAGCACGCTGCCCACGCCCGTCAGCACGCCGTCGACAGCCAGCGAGCGCACCACGTCGTTGGTTCCGAATGCCTTGAGGCCCGCATCGGCCGAGGCGATGATGGCAGCGATGCCGTCCTCCATGAGTCCCTGCAACGCCGCGCCGATCACGCCAAACGTCAGCCAAAAGACGAGGCCCATGATCGCCAGAAACGCCGGAATGGCCGTGTAGCGACCCGTCAGGATGCGGTCAATCTTAACGGAGCGCACGTGCTCGCGGCTCTCGTGCGGCTTGACGACGCAACGCCCGCACACGTCACCGATAAAGCTAAAGCGCATATCGGCCAGTGCAGATAGACGATCGGTGCCGGCCTCGCCCTCCATCTGGGTAATGATGTGCTCGATGGCGTCGAGCTCGTTGCGGTCCAGGTGAAGCGCCTCGGTTACCAGCTCGTCGCCCTCAACCAGCTTGGTCGCCGCAAAACGCACGGGAATGTGCGCCGTCGCGGCATGGTCCTCGATAAGGTTGGCAATGCCGTGGATGCAGCGATGCAGTGCGCCGCCGTCCGAGCCATCGGGTGCGCAGAAGTCCAGGCGACCGGGACGCTCGCGGAACCGCGCCACATGCAACGCGTGATCCACCAGCTCGCCAATGCCCTCGTTGCGGGCGGCGCTAATGGGGACAACCGGCACGCCCAACAGGCTCTCGAGCAGGTTGACGTCAACGGCGCCGCCGTTGGCCGTCACCTCGTCCATCATGTTGAGCGCGATGACCATGGGGCGATCGAGCTCCATAAGCTGCAGCGTCAGATACAGGTTGCGCTCGATGTTGGTGGCATCGATGATGTCGATGATGGCATCGGGATGCTCGTCCAGGATAAACTGGCGGCTCACGATCTCTTCGCCCGTGTACGGCGACAGGGAGTAAATGCCGGGCAGGTCGGTAACGCTTGCCTCGGGGTGGTTGCGGATGGTGCCATCTTTGCGGTCGACCGTCACGCCGGGAAAGTTACCGACATGTTGGTTGGAACCCGTAAGCTGGTTGAACAGCGTGGTCTTGCCGCAGTTTTGGTTGCCGGCGAGGGCAAAATGCAGCGGTGCGCCCTCGGGCACGGCCGTCTTCGCGGCGCGGGGCGAATACGTCCCCTCGCCCAAGGCCGGATGCTCCGTCGTGCCGATTGCGGCGTTAGCGCGCGGACCCATATCGGTATCGTGAATGCCCACGAGCTCGATGCGAGCGGCATCGTCCTTACGCAGTGTCAACTCGTAGCCACGCAGGCGGATCTCGAGCGGGTCACCCATGGGGGCGTACTTCATCATGGTGACTTCGGTGCCCGGCGTTAGACCCATGTCCAAAATATGCTGTCGGAGTGCCTGATCGTCCGATGCCACCGATGCGACAACGGCGTCCTTTCCAATCTCGAGTGTATCGAGCTTCACGTCCGTGTTCCTCCCCCGGCGCCCACAGGGCGTTGTATTTATGTTCACCAAGGCTAACCGTTTGCCATGGCTAACCAATTTTAACCATGCATGATAGCGCGAACATGCAACGATGTTCAATCAGCAAATTGGCACAATGGGGGCAGGCAGGAGAGTTCAGGGCCATAGTTTCCCGATGAGGCCTCTCGGGGAAACTACATCCCAGAATTCCGGCTCGAAACGGGATATGGTTTCCCAAACAGGCCTCTTACGGAAAATGCATCCCGGAATCCTCGCTCGAAACGGGACGCGCTTTCCCAGTCGAGGCCCTATGGGAAACTGCGTCCCACCTTGAAAGGCAAAACTGGGGCGCAGTTTCCGGGCGGGGCATCAAAAACGAAGTTGCGGTGGAATAGTTCCTGGATGGGCTGGTTGATGCCCCAGATCGGAGCTATTTCACCGCAAGTTATTGAAGGGCTGGGATGCCCGTCCTCTTACAGATGGCGCTCGAGGAAGCGGAAGGCCAGGCGGATCCAGGGACGGACAGCCACCTGCTTGTCCTCGTTGTCGACCGCGGTGTTGGCGTTGCCGAGCGAAAGGCCGTGGCCGCCCTGGTCAAAGACGTGCATCTCGCATGCAACGCCCTCCTCGGCCATGCGCTGCGCAAACGGGTAGACCTGCGCGATCGGCGCCGTCTTGTCGTCGGACACGCCCCACACAAAGGTCGGCGGCATCTGACGCGAAACATGCGTGGTGGGGCAGATATCGGCCAGATGCTCGTCAGTTGCCTCGCCACCCGTCACCATCGACAGGTAGTCGTTAAGCAAATCGCGCCCCGTCTTGCCGCCCGTCTTGGGCACGCGCAAGTCAATGCGCGGATCGCGCGTCTGCATGTCGCGCACATAGGCAAAGTCGAGCAATGGATAGCCCAGTACCACGGCATCGGGACGAATGTCGTCCGCGCGCGCCCCTGCCAGGCCCGCGAAGGGACCAGTCTTCCATTGCGTTGCCAGCGAGGCACAGATCATGCCGCCCGCCGAGAATCCCACGACGCACACGCGCTTAGGATCGACATGCCACTCGTCGGCGTTGGCGCGCACCGTGGCGACCATCTTGGCAAGATCTGCCTGGGGGTGCGGAAAGCTCACGTCACCCGTAGAACTCGTGACATAGTTGAGCACAAAGGCCTGGTAGCCGCGATCCAAAAATGCAAACGCCACCGGGTCCTGCTCGTGCGGAGCGATATGCGTAAACCCGCCTCCGCCGCAGATGATCACCGCGGGGCGGCGGCCATTCGGTTTATCGGGCAACGGCTCGGCACCCAAATACGTAAACGTCGCCGGATAATCCTCGGTCGGCTCCTCGCCCCACAGCGCATGGTTCTCGACAATCATATGTGCTCCCTTCGCGCAAATTATGCGCCCTTGTTTTTCGCCTTCAAGCGTACCCCACTTGAACCCGTGGCGCAGAAACACACCAGCAATAAGTTTCCCTTCAACTGATATATCACATAATCCCAGCTCAGAGGTATCGCTGAGCAGCGTAGAATGGGGGCGTTGACCAAGCCGCGAAACACATGTGAAACGTTTCCGGCAAACCAAACGCGCGATATGCGCCTATTTAAGTTGGAGGCAACTATGGGTCTGCTCGATTCGCTTAAGTCCACCTTCACCTCGACCGGCGAGGCGTCCGTTCCGCCCGCAGCAAGCTTCGCCACCCGCGAAGGCGTCATCTATGCCCCCGTCAACGGCGTGCTCGTCAACCTGGACGAGGTTCCCGACGAGACGATCGCCTCGGGCATGCTTGGCCAGGGCTATGGCATCGAGCCCATTACCGGCACCATCTATGCGCCCGCCAACGGCCGCATCGGCGCCACCACTGTCACCAACCACTCCATTGGCATGATCACCGAGGACGGTCTTCGCGTGTTCATCCATGTTGGCCTGGGCACCGTGGAAATGAACGGCAAGGGTTTTGCCCGCTTTGTCGAGATGGGCGATGTGGTCAAGGCAGGCCAGCCGCTCATCAGCTTCGACCGCGAGGCCATTAAGGCCGCTGGTCACGAGGACATCGTGACCGTCATCGTCTCCGAGCTTGATCGTCTTAAGAGCATCGACCATGTCGGCGAGTCTGGAACGCTTATCGGCGGCAACCCGCTCGTCAAGCTTGGCGACCCGCTGCTGGTTGCCAAGACCAAGTAGCCAGGCCCCACGCCACACAGCCAAAAGGCACCTCGTCAAGCGCCCACGACCATTTGGCCGCGGGCGCTTTTCGTTTGAAAAACCATCCCGCCAATGCCTTATCTGTATAGCCCAAATGAGCCGAGCTGCTAGAATATCGAACTGTATGGATAACTATCATTCAACCGTTATGGGAGGATACGTGAACCGCACCAAAATCGCGCAGCTCTATGCCGATGCCGAGCCGCTCGGCGGCCAGACCGTCACCGTCGCCGGCTGGGTCAAGTCCGTCCGCGACATGAAGAACTTTGGCTTCGTTACGCTCAACGACGGCAGCTGCTTCCGCGACCTGCAGGTCGTCATGAACCGCGAGGCACTCGACAACTACGACGAGATCGCCCATCAAAACGTCTCGGCCGCACTCATTTGCACCGGCACCGTCAAGCTGACCCCCGATGCGCCCCAGCCTTTCGAGCTTTCTGCCACCTCCATCGAGGTCGAGGGCGTCAGCGCCCCGGATTACCCGCTGCAGAAGAAGCGCGCAACCGTCGAGTTCCTGCGCACCCAGCAGCACCTGCGCCCGCGCACCAACCTGTTCCGCGCCGTGTTCCGCATCCGCTCTGTCGCGGCTGCCGCCATCCACCGCTTCTTCCAGGAGCAGGGCTTTGTCTACGTCAACACCCCCATCATCACCACGAGTGACTGCGAGGGCGCCGGCGAGATGTTCCGCGTGACCACGCTCGACCCCAAAAATCCGCCCCTCACCGAGTCCGGCGAGGTCGACTGGAGCCAGGACTTCTTCGGCAAGCATGCAAGCCTCACCGTGTCCGGCCAGCTCAATGCCGAGAACTTTGCCATGGCCTTTGGCGACGTGTACACCTTTGGCCCCACCTTCCGTGCCGAGAACTCCAACACCACGCGCCACGCCGCCGAGTTTTGGATGATCGAGCCCGAGATGGCCTTTGCCGACCTTAACGACTACATGGATAACGCCGAGGCCATGCTCAAGTACGTCCTTAAGGACGTCATGGCCACCTGCCCCGACGAGCTCAATATGCTCAACAAGTTTGTGGACAAGGGTCTGCTCGAGCGCCTGGACCATGTCGCCAACTCCGACTTCGCCCGCGTTACCTACACCGAGGCCGTCGAGATCCTGGAGCAGGCCGTCGCCGCCGGTCACAAGTTTGACTATCCCGTGAGCTGGGGCATCGACCTGCAAACCGAGCACGAGCGTTTCCTGACCGAGGAGCACTTTAAGCGCCCGACCTTCGTGACCGACTACCCGGCCGAGATCAAGGCGTTCTACATGCGCATGAACGAGGACGGCAAGACCGTCGCCGCCGCCGACTGCCTGGTGCCGGGCATCGGCGAGATCATCGGTGGCTCCCAGCGCGAGGAGCGCCTGGATCTGCTCGAGGCCCGCATCAAGGACCTGGGTATGAATCCCGAGCAGTACAAGTACTACCTTGACCTGCGCCGCTACGGTTCCTGCAAGCACGCCGGCTACGGTCTGGGCTTCGAGCGCTTGGTCATGTATCTGACCGGCGTGGGCAACATCCGCGACGTCCTGCCGCACCCGCGCACCGTGGGCAACGCCGACTTCTAATCGTCGGACGCTAGCTCGCGTCGCCACACGCCAACGCTCATCGCATAAGCGTCTCTCGACATCGGTCGAGAGACGCTTTTTTCAACAGCATCCGTCAAGCTTTTGGCAAGTTTTTGGTCAGTTGAGCAGGGCTGTTGAAAACTCGGCCCGCCGTTTGCCGACGACCACCGACCGCCCAGAGCGCCCTGCGCCCCTGGGAAAGCCCCACGTCCTAGGCTCCATACCGTCGCCACCCAAAACGGAAAGGACGTGGGCACGATGACCGAAGCCGCTGTTGAAACCTACGACACCACGACGAGGGGCGCCGCCTCGATGGCAGCCTATCGCGCCGTTCGCATCCTGCAGCTCTTGAGCGAAAACACCGGCGAAGACAAGGCCATGCTTTCCGATGAGCTGATCCGGCGCCTCGCCCATCCCGACGACCCCGCCCGCATGCCCATCTCGGCGGCGCGGCGCAGCATCTACACCGCCATCTCCGCGCTTCGCCATGCCGGATACGAAATTGAGTACAAACGCGGCGTGGGCTACAAACTTCTTACCCGCCCGCTCACCGATGAAGAGATCATCCGGCTCCACGGTATGGTCATGCGCAACCGCTCCACGCCTATCGCTATCCGCAAGAGCATGGCGCAGCACTTAGTTGCCATGGCGAGCGCCGACGTTCGCGGCTACCTCGATACACCCGAACCCGCTCCAAGCGCAGGCAGCAAGGCTACCAAGGCAACACGCACGCCCATCAAGCGCATCGACACGTGCGAGCTCGTCGAGCAGGCCATCGACCACGGAACCACGGTGAGTTTTGATATTTCGAGCGTCACGACACGCGGCGAAACCGAAGCAGCACGGATGACACTCCGTCCCTTTGCCATCAGGCAGCGCGATGGCATCTCGTATCTGCTGGGAACGGTCTACGACGCCCGAGGCACCGACGATACGCTGCGCACCGTCGAGATCGCCCGTATGAGAAACGTCACCACACGTCTCCTCGACGGCAAGAAGCTCTTCGCCGCCCTAGACGAGGACGACGCCTCCTCCGCCGCATAAGACCCTCCGCCGCCCATTCGACTACCCGTACCGCCCATCCGATTCTGTATTAAAAAACCCGCCAGGCTGTTGTAAAAATGGACATCAGCGCTACTATAGTTCCACTTGCACTTTGTCCCAGTGCAGTGTTTCCAGCCATTTTTATACTGGGGGTAATGATATGAAGGACATCACCATCAGCCGCAGGAGCCTTCTGGTCTCCGCTGGCCTGCTCGCGCTCGCCCCGCTCGCCGGATGCGGCGGCAACTCTGGTTCCGGCTCTGCTGCCGCCGGTTCCGACTACACTATCGGCGTTCTGCAGCTCACCGAGCACTCCGCACTCGATGCCGCCAACGACGGCTTTGTCAAGGCCATCAAGGAGAGCGGCCTTAAGGTCAAGATCGACCAGAAGAACGCCCAGAACGACCAGTCCACGTGTAAGTCCATTGCTGACAAGTTTGTGGGCGACAACGTCAACCTGATTTATGCCATCGCCACGCCCGCCGCGCAGGCTGCCGCCGGCGCCACGGCCGATATCCCCATCGTGGGCTGCGCCATCACCGACTACGCCGCCTCCGGCCTGGTCCAGGACAACGACAAGCCGGGCACCAACGTCACGGGCGCTTCCGACCTCACCCCGGTCGCCGAGCAGCTCGAGATGATGCAGAAGGTCCTGCCCGACGTTAAAAAGGTCGGCCTGCTCTACTGCACCGCCGAGTCCAACTCCGACGTCCAGATCAAGGCCGCCGAGAAGGAGCTCGACAAGCTGGGCCTCGAGTACACCGATTTCACCGTCTCGAGCTCCAACGAGATTCAGTCCGTCGTCGAGTCTGCCGTGGGCAAGGTCGACGCGCTGTACTCCCCCACCGACAACACCATCGCCGCGGGCGCCTCGCAGGTGGGCCAGATCTGCAAGGAGAACAAGCTTCCCTTCGTGACTGGCGAGGAGGGCATGTGCATGGCCGGCGGCCTGTTCACCCTCTCCATCAATTACGAGGATCTGGGCTACGCCGCGGGCGAGATGGCCGTCAAGATTCTGAAGGGCGAGGCCAAGCCCGAAGACATGCCTATCAAGCACCTCTCGAGCAAGGACCTGGTCGTCGTCAAGAACGACGAGATGGCCGAGGCCCTGGGCATCGACCTTTCCGCTCTGGACGCGTAATGCTATACGCGGCATGCGTCTAGAGCCCGTGCTCGCGCTTTAGCTGCGTTATTCAATATCTGAGCCACAGGGGCGGGCGCTGTAGACCGGCGTCCGCCCTGCTTGTTTCAGGTAAAACAAAACGTCTGTCCGCAGCTCTTCTATGCATTGTTACCGCTATTATGGTGAATCACGTGTCCACCCTATCCTAGGAGGTATGAAGCATGCTCATTGCATTGCAGGGCGCCGTTTCGCAGGGCGTCCTCTGGGGCATTATGGTGCTTGGCGTGTTTATCACGTTCCGCCTGCTCGACATTCCCGATATGACCTGCGACGGCAGCTTTGCCCTCGGCGGCTGCGTCTGCGCTGTGCTCATCGTCAATAACAACGTCGACCCGCTGCTCGCCGTGCTGGCCGGTATGTGCGCCGGCGCCATCGCGGGTGCCGTCACGGGCATTTTGACCACCGTCTTCGAGATTCCCGCGATCCTCGCCGGAATCCTCACCCAGATCAGCCTGTGGTCCATCAACCTGCGCATCATGGGCAAGTCCAATACGCCAATTCTTGCCAAGGGCACCGTGTTCTCGGCCGTCAGCAATATGACCGGTCTGCCGCAGTCCACCGTTGCCATCATCTTGGGCATCCTGCTCGCCGTGGCTATCGTTGCCATCCTGTATTGGTTCTTTGGCACCGAGATCGGCTCGGCGCTGCGAGCCACCGGCAACAACGAGTACATGATCCGCGCTCTGGGCGTCAACACCAACTCCACCAAGATGATCGCCCTCGTGCTCTCCAACGCCCTCATCGGCCTTTCGGGCGCTCTCATCTGCCAGAGCCAAAAGTATGCCGACATTGGTATGGGCACCGGTGCCATCGTTATCGGTCTTGCCGCCATCGTCATCGGCGAGGTGCTCGGCCGTCTGCTACCCGGCGGCCTCACGCAGTTTAGCGTCCGTCTTGCCTCCGCCGTCTTTGGCTCCGTGGTGTACTTCCTTATCCGCGCCATCGTGCTGCAGTTGGGCATGGACGCCAACGACATGAAGCTGCTCTCCGCCGTAATTGTCGCCGTGGCCCTGTGCGTGCCCGTGGTTTGGGAGCGCTATAAGCTCCGCAGCTCCTACACGAAGGGAGATGAGGCAGATGCTTAAGCTCTCGCATGTCAAGAAGACCTTTAACAAGGGCACCGTCACCGAGAAGCGCGCGCTCACCGGCGTCGACCTCACCCTGAATGACGGCGACTTTGTAACCGTGATCGGCGGCAACGGCGCCGGCAAGTCCACGCTGCTCAACATGATCGCCGGCGTGTACCCGCTCGATTCGGGCGTTATTGAGCTCGACGGCACCGACATCTCGCGCCTGAGCGAGTCGCAGCGCGCCAAGTACCTGGGCCGCGTGTTTCAGGACCCCATGCGCGGTACCGCTGCCGACATGCAGATTGCCGAGAACTTGGCCCTCGCCAAGCGTCGCGGCCAGCGTCGCGGCCTTTCGTGGGGCGTCACCAAGGCCGAGAAAGATGAGTACGTTGAGCTGCTCAAGCGCCTGGACCTTGGTCTGGACACGCGTCTCAACGCCAAGGTCGGCCTGCTCTCGGGCGGCCAGCGCCAGGCACTCACCCTGCTCATGGCCACGCTCACCAAGCCACGCCTGCTGCTGCTCGACGAGCACACCGCGGCCCTCGACCCCAAGACGGCCTCTAAGGTGCTCAATCTGACCGAGGAGATCGTCGACGAGAACCACCTCACCACGCTCATGGTCACGCATAACATGAACGACGCTATCCGTCTGGGCAACCGTCTGATCATGATGCACGAAGGCCACGTGATCTACGACGTGGCGGGCGATGAGAAGAAGTCGCTCACCGTAGCCGACCTGCTGCAGAAGTTCGAGGAGGTCTCGGGCGGCGAGCTCGCCAACGACCGCATGCTGCTGAGCTAAAACCTGCCAAAAAGGGACAGGTTTATTTTGGCAGGTTTTATCTGCGCAAACGTCAAAACCGCCGCTAAGGGACAGGCGCCCTTGCGGCGGTTTTCGCATATTATGTCGATAATCCGATATTCAACCAGACATTCTGGCTAAGGACTAAGGAAACTGCCATGAAAAGACTCCCCCGCTTTGCGTTAGCCGCCGCGTTGTTTGCCGGCGCGCTCGCAGGCATCCCAAGCCTCGCTTTCGCGGGGAACCTGCCCGCCGCTATTGACGGCTCCGTGGCCGTCATGCACACCAACGACATCCACGGCAGCTACAAGTACAGCTACAACGAAAGCAAGGGCACCGGCACTGTGGGCTTTGACGGACTGGCGGTTCTCTATAGCGCCCAGGGCAACGCCCCCGATCTTTTGCTCGATGCGGGCGACACCTTCCACGGACAGTCCTTCGCCACCATGAGCGAGGGCAAGAGCATCGCCGAGCTCATGGACACCTTCTACGCCGACGGCTACGACGCGACCACGCCAGGCAACCACGACTGGAGCTACGGCGCGGACAAACTCCGCACCATGACCGGCTACAGCACCACCGGCACGCCCTTCGCCATGCTCTGCGCGAACGCAAAGTCTACGAGCGGCGTATGGAGCTCGAGCATCACGAAGACGCTCGATCGCACCTGGGAGGATAGCGAGGATCACTCCACATTCGACTACAAAATCAAGGTCGGCGTCGTGGGTGCCATGGATGAGTCGCTGGAATCCTCGCTGCGCGCGGACCTGGTCGCGGGTACGTCGTTCTCGAGTGCCGCGAACGCCATCAATGCCGAGGCAGAGCAGCTGCGCAAGGAGGGCTGCGATGTTGTTGTGTGTATCGCGCACACGCTCGACGCCAAGACCTTTGCCACGCGACTCCGTGGCGTCGATGCCCTTATCGCAGGCCACGAGCACATCAACCTTAACGAGAAGGTGACGGGAGCCGACGGCAAGACAATCCACGTTGTCGAGGCGGGCAGTGCCTTTGCCGAGGTGGGACTGCTTTCCATTCCGTATAAATACGACACGAATGGCACCGAGACGACCGACGATGACACGGTCACGGTCCCTGCAGACGGCAGCGACGAGAAGCTCTACACCGCCAAGAACGTCAACGACCTTTTGGCAGACCCCGACAAGGGCTCCGACTACCAAAGCCGCCTTGAAGCCGTCCGCAACAAGATCAAGCCGCTCGACGAGGACTTTGAAAACGAATCGAACAAGGTGCTCGGCACATCCACCACCAACTATTTCTACGGCGAGGACGCCGCAGGCACGCATGGTTGGGAAATGGTGCGCACCACCGATTTCCGTCCCAGCAAGGAGGGCGACACCACCAAGGCCCAGACCATCGGCCACGTGATTTGCAGCTCCTATCTTGACCTGACGGGCGCGGACCTCGCTATCGAAAACGCTGGCGGCATCCGCGGCGGCATCGCGGCGGGCAACGTGACCGCCGGCAACGTCATCGCCATCTCGCCCTACGGCAACACCGTGGAGACCTGGACCATGACCGGCGCGGACTTCCTCGCAGCGCTCGAGCACTCGCTACAAATCAGCGACGATTGCAACGACAGCTACGAGCTTCAGCAGGCTTATGTGGCGGCCGGTCACACCGAGCAGGAGGCACAAGACACGTACAAGTGGCGCGACGACTCCGGCAGTGTCCTTTCCTTCGGCGGCATCAACGTGACAATCGATTGGACGCAGCCCGAGGGCAAGCGCATTGTGAGTGCCACACTCACCAAAGACGGCAGCACGCTCGACCCCGCCAAGACCTATACCGTCGCCACCAACAACTACATCATCACCAACACGACCGACTTCCCCACCTTCGCAAACGCCACCAAGCACACCGAGTGGGGTACCTGCGAGTCAGCGCTAAGGGCGCTGATCGGGCAGAACAGCTGGGAGAGCAAGATGGCCTCGCTCGCGGGCACCATCAGCTTTGGCTCCGCTGCCGTGGACCCCACGCCCACACCGGCCCCGACGCCTAAGCCCTCGCCTAAGACGGACACGACGACCACGAAGGTCATCACCAAGAAGACGACCGGTAAGCTCGCCGCAACGGGAGACCGCACGCTGGCAGTAGTTGGCGCGTGCCTTATCGGCGGCATCATCGTCATCATTCTCGGCATTATCTGGAAGCGTCGACGCTAAGCTACACCGCCGGGCCTTGCAGCCCCACCGCGTAAACCTTATATCGAGCACAGAAGCCCGTCCGAATTTTTTGATCGGACGGGCTTCTTGGTGGGTATCATGGTTGGACGATCATTAGGAGGTTTTCCCTACATGGAATTGTTTGAGCCGATTCTTCATTTCTTTGAGCAACGGTGGGTCCACAACATCATCTGGGCCGTCATCTTGGCGATAGGCACCGCCGTCGCCGCCAAGGTCGTATCCAAGACCCTGAACCATCTGCTTAACCGAGACGATAACCCGCTACCGGCATCGAGTATCTTCATCAACATCGCGCGCGCCGTCATCTGGATGATCGGCGGCAGCTTTATCCTCGACAACTGTTTTGGCATTAATGCAAACGCCCTCGTCGCCGCTCTTGGCGTCGGCGGCATCGCCATCTCCCTGGGTTTCCAGGACACGCTCTCAAACCTTATCGGCGGCATGCAAGTGACCTTTATGGGCATCATCAAGCCCGGCGACAATATCGAGGTCGGCGGTGTGTCGGGCGTGGTCCAAGACATCACTTGGCGCCATACAACGATTGAGGATGCCTGTGGACAGACCATCATTGTGCCCAACTCCAACATCTCCAAGAACACGCTCGTGCATTTGATGCCCTTTGGACGCGTGGCCGTGCCCGTTGCCGTAAAGGACACGTCTAAGTGGGCTTCCCTTGACGCGCTGGCAGACGAGCTCACGAGCGCAACCAAAACGGCCGTCTCGCCCATCTCGGGCTTTGACAAAGAGCCCTACGTGCTCTTTAGCGAAATCGGCGACTTTGGCATCAAAGGAAAGATCATCTTTATCGTCAGCGACGACAGCACCACCTTCGCGGCAGCCGACGCCTGCATCCGCGCCATCGCCCCCATCATCGCCTAAACCACCACAAAGGGGACAGGCACCTTTGTGGTGGTTTTCATTCGTGGTACCATGGTTCATATAGTTGTTTAAACGACTAAGGGAGCAACATCATGGAAGAGGCCTATCATCAAGCACGCAAGCGCGGCGAGCAAGGACGTCGACGCGCCATTAGCCAAAGCGAGCATCCATACCTTACGGACCTCGACAGTTTGGTTGCCCAGCTCCCCTTAGGTCAACGAGAGAATGTCGGCCTAAGGGATATTCCGCTCGAAATGGTCGTCGGCACGGTCACCAAGGGCCGTCAGTCTGCCTTTTCATGCAACTTCATGCCCCTGTTGCCGTTTAACACCGAGTTCGCCCGCAAGTGGTCCAACCTCTACGACATCCAGGTAACCGAGGGCTATCGCGACCCCATCATCGTCACCGAGTTCATGCATCGGTTCTATGTCCAGGAAGGCAACAAACGCGTTAGTGTCCTCAAATTCCTGGACGCTCCAACAGTTTCGGCTAGGGTCACCCGTCTCTACCCCGGCAAATGGGATTCCGTCGAAAGCCGCCTGTACGGCGAGTTCTGCGCGTTTTGGCGCGTCTGCCCCCTATACGAGATCGAGTTCTCGCGTGAGGGAAGCTACGAAACGCTTGCCAAGATGCTCGGTCAGAACCTCATCGAAAAATGGCCGCAAAAAAAGGTTGACTACCTGCGCCACACCTTCCTGCTCTTTAAGCGCGCCTACCTTCGCGCAGGCGGCGACCACCTGGATATTACGCCCGCCGACGCCATGCTCGTCTACCTCAATGTGTACAACCAGGACCGCCTGCTAGATACGCCGACAGATATCGTCGTAAACCGCCTGTGCAAGATTTGGCGCGAGCTGGTCATTGCCGGCAAAAATGACGAGGACAAGGTCGATCTTGTCGAAACACCGAGCGTCGACGAGGAGGAGACGCCCGCCAAGTCCACCTCCGGCGTGCTCAACTTCTTTATGGGCAAGACCGTCTATTCGGCGGCCAATCCCCTGCACATCGCCTTTATCCATGAGTTCCCGTGTGCGACGTCGAGCTGGGACAGCCTGCACGACCAAGGGCGTCAGTATCTCGATGAGCACTTTGGCGGTATCGTGCGCACCGAGGCGTTCGAGGACTGTCACGATCCGGACGTGTTCTACGCCGCCGTGGAAACGGCTGTCAAACATGGGGCAAACGTCATCTTCTCGACCTCGCACCGCCTGATGGAATACACGCTCAGGGCTGCCGTTGAGTATCCCCGGGTTCGGTTCCTCAACTGCTCTATCGGCCTTCCCCACCAAAGCGTCCGTTCGTACTTTGGCAAGATGTACGAGGCCAAGTTTCTCCTGGGCGCCCTTGCCGCCAGCATGGCGGACAACCACCGCATCGGCTACCACGCGTCGGTCTTCGCCTCGGGCGCACTCAGCGAGATCAACGCCTTTGCGATTGGCGCCTCGCTGCTCGACCCCCGTGCGCAAATTATCCTGACCTGGGGCGATGTGCCCGCCGGAGGCCTTGCCGAGGCTATGTGCCGCGAAGGTGTAAGCGTCATGACCGGCGCCGACATGTCAAAGTCGCTCGAAGACCCCACGGCCTACGGACTTCACCGCCTGGTCGATGGCAAGGTTACCGGCATTGCCATGCCGGTATGGAACTGGGGCCGATACTACGAGCTTATCGTGCGAAGTCTACTGCATGGCACCTGGGATGAGACCAGTGACGCCAGCCAGGTTCGCGCCGTCAACTACTGGTACGGCATGAGCTCGGGCGTTATCGACATTCGCTACGCTCCGGGCCTGCCCTATCAGACGCGCAAGCTTGTTCAACTCCTCCGCAATGGCATCGTCGAGGGCTCCATCAATCCATTTGGCGGCGAACTCCACAGCCAAGACGGCGTGGTGCAGATCGAGGGCTTTCCCCCACTGCCGAGCACGCAAATCGTCGAGATGGACTGGCTGGCCGACAACGTAGTGGGCACCATTCCGCAACTCGACGATGAGCCGAAAGTCCGCGCCCTATGAAAATCCTTGCCATAGCCGATACCGAAGAACGATGCCTATGGGAGTGCTTTCGCAAGGAGCGCTTTGAAGGTGTTGACCTGATTTTGTCCGCTGGCGATCTGGACCCGGATTATCTTGAGTTTTTGGTCACGGTTATCAACAAACCGCTCATCTACGTGCGCGGCAATCACGATGACCGCTACGCGCGTCATGCGCCGGGTGGCTGCATCTGCGTCGAAGACACCGTGTACGTGTATCGCGGCGTCCGCATTGCGGGGCTTGGCGGCTCCATGCGCTACCGAGATGGCGCCAACATGTACACCGAGCGCGAGATGGCCAAGCGCGTGCGCAAGCTGTCACGCAAAGTGAGGATGGTCGGCGGCTGCGATATTTTACTGACCCATGCCCCCGCCGCCGGCATGGGCGATCTGGACGATCTGCCACATCGAGGATTCGAATGCTTTAACACAGCGCTCGAATCCTGGAATCCCGACTACATGGTGCACGGGCATGTGCATCAGAGCTACGGTCCCGATTTTCAGCGCGAGCGGCAACACGCGTGCGGGACGACGATCATCAACGCCTGCGGCTATACGCAATTTGAACTGGACGAGACACGCTACCCCATCCGTGGCTGGCAGGCAGCTTGGCTCAATTCCCAAACCATGCGCCGCGAGCTCAAGCTCCACGAGGCCATCGAGTCCTCAACCGCCAGAACGCCCTGGTAACCACCATAAAGGGGACACTGTCCCCTTTATGGTGGTTTTGACGCGATAGCAAGAAACCCGGTCCTGCACAAGGCAGAACCGGGTTTCTTTAGCAATGCTTGCTGTACTCAGGCAGTAACTAGCAGTTACTCAGCCAGGAAGTCACGCTGGACAGCGGGATCGACCTTGACGCCAGGGCCCATGGTGGAAGACACGGAGATGGACTTGACGTACTTGCCCTTAGCAGAAGAGGGCTTGACGCGCAGAATCTCGGTGTACAGGGCAGCGTAGTTCTCGACGAGCTGCTGCTCAGAGAAGGACTTCTTGCCCAGGGGCACGTGGCAGATGCCGTAGCGGTCGGCGCGGTACTCAACGCGGCCAGCCTTGAGCTCGGAGACCATCTTGGCGACGTCCATGGTCACGGTGCCGAGCTTGGGGTTCGGCATGAGGCCACGGGGACCAAGGATCTTACCGATGCGGCCAACCTTGGCCATCATGTTCGGCGTAGCGATAGCGGCGTCGAAGTTGATCTCGCCCTTCTGAATCTGGGCGACGAGCTCGTCGGAACCGATGATGTCGGCGCCGGCAGCCTCAGCCTCACGGGCCTTCTCGCCCTCGGCGAAGACGGCAACACGAACGGTCTTGCCGGTGCCGTGGGGCAGGGAGATGGAACCACGGATGTTCTGGTCAGCCTTACGAGTATCGATGCCCAGACGGAAGTGAGCCTCGACGGTCTCGTCGAACTTGGCGGTGTCGAGCTCCTTGATGAGCTTGGCAGCCTGAAGGGGGGTGTAGAGCGTGGCGCGGTCGATCTTCTCGGCAGCGGCGTTATAGCTCTTACCATGCTTAGCCATGTGCATTACCTCCTGTGGTTAAACGGGCGTGAGCCCTCCCACATCGTATCGTGTGCCCTATTGCACACATTTAACGGGCGCCCCGGTCGGAGCACCCGCCGTTACCATAAGAAATCGCTACTCAGCGATGGTGACGCCCATGGAACGGGCGGTACCGGCGATGATCTTCTTGGCGGCGTCAATGTCGTTGGCATTGAGGTCCGGCATCTTGATCTCGGCGATCTTGGTGAGCTGCTCCTGGGAGAGCTGACCAACCTTGTCAGCCTGGGGCTTAGCGGAACCAGACTTGAGGTTCAACTCCTTCTTGATAAGGTGAGCCGCCGGCGGGGTCTTGGTGATGAAGGAGAAGGACTTGTCCTCGTAGACAGAGATCTCAACGGGGATGATGTCACCCTTCTTGTCCTGCGTCTCGGCGTTAAAGGCCTGGCAGAACTGCATGATGTTCACGCCAGCAGCGCCCAGGGCGGGGCCGACGGGAGGAGCGGGGTTTGCTGCACCAGCAGGAATCTGGAGCTTAATGACGTTGGCAACCTTCTTCTCAGCCATGGTCATTCCTTTCGAATCACGAGTGTGAAGTACTTGCTATATCGTAAGCACGCACGTGTTAGAAGCACTCCTGAGATGAGCAGTCACAGAAGAAGCACGCTCGCGCGAACGGACGAAAACTTAAGCGATGACAGCGACCTGGTTAAAGTCGAGCTCGACCGGCGTCTCGCGGCCAAAGATCATCAGCGTGACCTTGAGCTTGCCAGCCTCGGTGTTAACCTCGGAGACCTTGCCATCAAAGTCGGTAAGCGGGCCATCGGTGACGCGGACGGACGTACCGACCTCAATATCAACCGAGGTGCGCTTGGGCGAATCGCCCTTACCGGGACGACGAGTCATCTTGTTGTACTCGTCGCGGGAAAGCGGAGCGGGCTTGCCGTTGCCGCCTAGGAAACCGGTGACGCCAGGCGTGTTACGAACACACGTCCAAGCATCGTCATCCATCTCCATGCGGACCAGGACATAACCCGGGAAGATCTTGGAATCCTTGGTCTCACGCTTGCCACCCTCTTTAATCTCGGTGACGCGCTCCATAGGAATCTCGATATCAAAGATACGGTCCTGCATGCCCATAGTCTCGATGCGATGCTCGAGATCGGACTTAACGCGGTTCTCGTATCCAGAGTAAGTGTGAACGACGTACCAACGCTTAGACATGGTTTAGCCCCTCAATCCAGAGAACAGAGCAAGAGCCTCGCCAAAGCCAGCATCGAGCAGAGCGATGACGACGCCGACGACGATCAGAGAAGCGCAAACAACAACCGAGTAGTTCACGAGCTCCTTCTTATCGGGCCACGTGACACGCTTCATCTCGGACTTGACCGAAGCGAAATACTTCTTGGTGCGGGCGAAGAAACCAGGCTTCTCGTTCTTCTTGGACTTCGCAGCCTTCTCGTTCTTCTTGGCAACGGCCTTCTTGGCCTCAACCTTGGAGTTGGCGGCAGCTTTGTTGGCAGGTGCCGGCTGCTGAGCCTTCTTCTTGTTCTTCTTGTTGGCCATTTGGGTTACCTCCGCGCAATGCGCTTATACATGAGTAAACCGTAAGCCCCCAAGTGGGAGCTTACGGAATAATGACTGGCACGCCAGGAAGGACTCGAACCCTCAACACTCGGTTTTGGAGACCGATGCTCTACCAATTGAACTACTGGCGTATGTGACTAGAGACTAGCGAGTCTCTTTGTGCAGCGTGTGGTGACGGCACCAGGGGCAATACTTCTTGATCTCCATACGATCAGGCATGGTCGACTTGTTCTTGGTGGTCGTATAGTTGCGGCGCTTGCACTCAGTGCACGCAAGAGTAACTAGAGTACGCATGTATCCTGAACCTTTCATTTCCGCCCCGTACGGGCACGAGTTGTTACTTTATCAGCTCCACGTAAGTGCTGTCAATGAAAACCTCGAGTCAATTGGTTCTCGGTGGATCCATTCATATTTGGAACACATCAATGAAGCCATCGAGAGCTAATCGACGGTGCATCCAGGACCATTATCGATCCTCTCGACACCAGCAACGGCTCAATATCCATTGCAGAAAAGAACCCGGCACCCATATAAGTGCCGGGTTCTCTAAGTCAGCTATATCAAAGAGCTAATTTACTCAATGATCGTGGAGACGATGCCCGAACCGACGGTGTGGCCACCCTCGCGGATAGCGAAGCGCAGGCCCTCCTCCATGGCGATCGGGTGGATGAGGTCGCCCTCGATGGTGATGTGGTCACCAGGCATAGCCATCTCGGTGCCCTCGGGGAGCTTGACCGTACCGGTAACGTCGGTGGTACGGAAGTAGAACTGAGGACGATAACCATCGAAGAACGGGGTGTGACGGCCGCCCTCCTCCTTGGTCAGAACGTAGATCTCGCCGGTGAACTTGGTGTGCGGGGTAACCGAACCGGGCTTGCAGAGAACCTGGCCGCGCTCGATGTCCTCACGCTTGATGCCGCGGAGCAGCAGACCGACGTTGTCGCCAGCCTCGCAGAAGTCCATGGACTTACGGAACATCTCGATACCGGTAACGACGGTGTTCTGGGTATCCTTGATGCCGACGATCTCGACGGGCTCGTTGAGCTTGAGCTCACCGCGCTCGACACGGCCAGTAGCAACGGTACCACGGCCGGAGATGGTCATAACGTCCTCAACGGCCATCAGGAACGGGAGGTCGTTGTTACGAGCAGGCGTCGGGATGTACTCGTCGACGGCCTTCATGAGCTCGCGAATGGCGTCCATCCACTTGGCGTCGCCCTCGAGAGCGCCCAGAGCGGAGCCACGGATGACGGGGATGTCGTCGCCGGGGAAATCGTACTCGGAGAGGAGCTCACGGGTCTCCATCTCGACGAGGTCGATGAGCTCGTCATCGTCGACCATGTCGCACTTGTTCAGGAAGACGACGATGTAGGGAACGCCGACCTGACGGGCGAGCAGGATGTGCTCGCGGGTCTGAGCCATGGGGCCGTCGGTAGCAGCGATGACCAGGATAGCGCCGTCCATCTGAGCAGCGCCGGAGATCATGTTCTTGACGTAGTCAGCGTGGCCCGGGCAGTCAACGTGAGCGTAGTGACGGGCAGCGGTCTCGTACTCAACGTGGGAGACGGAAATCGTAATGCCGCGCTCGCGCTCCTCGGGAGCCTTGTCGATGTTCTCGAACGCAGTGAAGTCAGCCTTGCAGCCCTCGGTCTCGGAGAGAACCTTGGTGATGGCAGCGGTCAGCGTGGTCTTGCCGTGGTCGACGTGACCAATGGTGCCGATGTTAACATGCGGCTTAGTGCGCTCAAACTTCTCTTTGGCCATAAAGCCCTCCTCTTAACAGGTCGTCCCCGGACGGGACTTTGCCTTTATACCATAGTGGCCTCTCAACATACTATTGAGAAGCCACCGTGTTACCTATGGTAGCGGTGACTGGATTCGAACCAGTGACGCCACGGGTATGAACCGTGTGCTCTAACCAACTGAGCTACACCGCCGGATGGAGCCTGCAACCAGACTTGAACTGGTGACCTCTTCGTTACCAACGAAGTGCTCTACCGACTGAGCTATACAGGCACTTGACGGGTGGGAGCTATAGGATTCGAACCTATGTAGGCAGAGCCAACGGGTTTACAGCCCGTCCCCATTAACCACTCGGGCAAACTCCCAATCGTTCAAGTATCCGCAGGTCCTTTGGTCTTTTGGACCGCCGCCCCCGCGAACGAAGAAGATAATACGATGCCACCTTGGGGGCTGTCAACGAAAACCTCTAGATACACGGTGCCGGGCGTATCTATATAGCCGTGACCTGCGGTTTTATTGAGTTTGGATATGAAGGACAGTGGTTTTGGATACTGAGGTGACGTTTCCCAAGGTAACACTTTGCTGTAGTGGAGTACACCTTCAGTATCGAACTTCGATACCAGCTTATTTGCACCTATATATAGGTCGAGATCGGGGCTGCCCAGACAGAAGATTGCTCTTCCCAGGCAAAATCGAGCGTGGATTTTCTTCCGTTTGAAATCGAGCGTGGATAATCTCCCACTTTGCCGTGCCATCGAATCCAAAGTGGCAGATTATCCACGCTCATTCACTAGGCGGAAGATTTTCCACGCTCGTGTGTCCGATAATCCACGCTCGATGACGATGACCAACCTCGCCCCGGCCTATGTCTCGACCTGTAACAGTAAGAGGGTTATTCCTCCCCTATCTGTTACAGATCGAGATGTTTCGCAGAAACCCCCGCTTACGTCTCATTCTGTAACAGTAAGAACGGTTTTCAGCCTCTTCGTGTTACGGATCGAGATGTTATCGGCCTTCCCTTGGCAATGTTTCGATCTGTAACTATAAGGAGGGTCTTCAGCCCACTCGTGTTACGGATCGAGACAAACCTGAAGCTAGGTTGCGCCAAACCCGCCGACTTATCGACAAAAAAGAAACGGGCTCTGTCCCACAGGGGAACAGAGCCCGAAACTCTCATGGAGCCAGTGACAGGAATCGAACCTGCAACCCACTGATTACAAATCAGTTGCGCTACCGTTGCGCCACACTGGCACACTTGGCGCTTTCGCGCGAAGCCTGTTAAGAATAAAGGAATTACGGACGGGGCGCAACAGGCCACACGGCGTTATACAAATATGCAAAATCCAGCAACAACAGGTACCAGGCCCGTTCATTTCTGTCGGTTCGCCCTCAATCTCAAAACCATTCGTCAGAACGAATAGTTTTAATTACAATTGCTATATATAAAACTATTCGTTTTGACGAAGGGTTTCGTGATGCTTACTACCAAGGAAGCCGCCGAGCTGCTCGGCATCACTCCGCGCAGGGTGCAGGAGCTCATAAAAAACGGAGCACTTGATGCCCGCAAGGCTTCTGGTGTATGGCTCATCGACAAAGACAGCGTCGACACGCGACTCCGTTCCGTGACCAAAACGGGGGGACGTCCCCGCCGCGGCCACGGTAAGAGCGAGATCGCGTTCACCCTCATGAATCGCACGCACGAAGTCGCTCAGCTGGTCTACAGCACATCGCGAAAAGACTTTACCCATATCGGCGCCGACATCGATTACGCCCACGCCCCTATTGGAGTATTTGGCCCTAATAGCCCCATATCGCTCGACTCTTTCCGCACTTGGTGGCGTGGCCGCGGTATCCCGCTCGCACGCATTGGGCTAGCCTCCCTGCTTGCAGAAGCCGCAGTTGATGTTCCCGATGAACTCGTACAGCGAAATCTTGGCCTCTCCTTATCCGACCAGTATTGGATTAGGCCCCAAGACTCCGGTCTCGCGTGGAAAGATATCAATTTCTTCAATAATGCTTTTGATGACGTCTCGCTAACCATTGCACCCTTCGCCCCAGAGGGCAAGGCAGCTGCTGCCAAGCCCGACAACACCTCGGACGGCAATCTTCAAAAGTACTGGACATGCGAGGGTGACCGTCGAATCCTCCACAAGGCAGGTGCGCATCTAAACCAGGAACCCTATAACGAGATGGTGGCGACCGCACTCCACCGTCGCATCCTAAACGCCTGCGATTATGTGCCTTACTCGCTCGAAGGCGCGGGTACTTCCGCCTTGAGCACATGCAATGTCTTCTTAACTGACGAAGAAGAATATGTCCCTGCGTTCTATGTAAACCAGCATGCAAATGCAGACGAGCGACTAACCGATTACGAACGGTATGTAGCAAACTGCGAAGAGCTTGGAGCGACAGATATAAAAGACGCCCTTGACCGCATGATCGTGTGCGACGACATCATCGCCAACTATGACCGCCATTGGCGTAACTTTGGCCTTGTGCGAAACGTAAACACGCTAGCCTGCAGACCAGCCCCCATCTTCGATTCGGGCTCATCACTCTGGTGCAACATATCACTAGAAGAGCTTAGGGCGGGAGAGCACAGTTTTACCAGCGCACAATTTCATTCAAGCCCCGCCAAACAAATGTTGCTCGTCGAGGACATGGGCTGGTTTGACGGCGACAAACTCGAAGGCTTCGTTGACGAGGCAATCGAGATTCTGTCCAGAAACGACGCGCTCACGGCAAGGCTGCCATATCTAAAAGAGGCGCTTACATGGCGCCTCCGTAGAATGATCGACATCGCTGAATGGAGTTAGCGAGACAGCGTCGCGCCGTCAGCTCCCCTACCGTCCGCGAAGGGCCTTGAGCTTGGCCAGGGCCTCGGGGCTCAGGCGGCTGCCCAGGGTCATCTTGATCTGCGGGGCTTCCTCGGCCTCGTGCACGTCGTTGTCGATCTGTTTGATCTCGTCCACCAGCATGCGGCTCGAGATGCGCGTAACGCCCTTGCCCATGACGACGGCCTGGATCGTGCCGTCGCTCGATACCACAGAGCATGCGCGGCCTTCCTCGCGCGCCTCGATGCAGAGCTTTTGCACCACGGTATCGGCTGAAACACCCGTCGGCGAGAACTCGATGCGCACGCCGCGGGCCGGCAGGTTGGGACGTTCACTGGAGATATTGCCCGCGCCGTCAAACACGATCACGGCCTCGTAACGGCCCTGGGCAAAGGCAGCAACGTCGTTGATGAGGGCGGTGCGCGCCATATCGTGGACGTCGCTGGAATACGGATCGTCGGAATGGTCGTACACGAGCTTTTCGTAGCGCGGCGTGCAGTGGATCACGTTGTAACCGTCGACCACCAGCAGCTCGGGCTTGTTGGAGTGCACCGTCGAGACTGGGTCGGCGATAGCCTGCGCAAACGCATTGCCGCCCACGCCGTAGGTCGCGGCCGAAACAATCGGCTTGGCCGAGCCCTCGCCAAAGCGCTTGGCCTTGGACTTAGCGCGGTTCTTCTTGGACATGCGCTACTCCTCCCCCATGAGCTCGCCGGCATTGCGGCGCAGCCACTCAAAGCACAGCGCGGTGGTCGCCTGGGCAACATTGAGGCTCTCGGTCATGCCGCGCTGGGGAAGCTTGGTCAAAAAGTCACATTTCTCGAGCGCTAGACGCGAGATGCCGTCGCCCTCGGAGCCCATGACGAGCGCCACGCGACCCTCGAAGGGAGCATCCCAGCAACTGCCTTCGGCGTGCTCAGAGGCACCGCCCACCCAAAAGCCAGCGGCCTTGAGGTCATCGAGCGCACGGGCGATATTGGGAACCTGTGCGATAGGCAGGTGCATGACGGCGCCGGCGGAAGTCTTGTAGCTGCCAACGGTCACGCCGGCAGCGCGCTTGTTGGCAATGATGACGCCCGCCGCGCCCACGACTTCGGCGGAGCGCACGATGGCGCCAAAGTTGCCGTCGTCGGTCACATGGTCGAGCACAACGACGAGCGCCGGACCGTCGCCCGCACGGTCGAGGATATCGGCAACATCAGCATAGGGGAAGTTACCAACCTCGAGCGCAATGCCCTGGTGAGCGCCATGGCTCGACAGTGCATCGAGCTGCGCGCGCGGCACATGCTTAATGCGGACACCCGCGGCGTTGAGGTCGTCGACCAGACGAGACAGGGCGGCATCGCGCTCCCCGCCCTCGGCGATGAGCGCGCACTTGACGGGAAAGCCGGTACGCAGCGCCTCGGCGGCAGCACGGCGACCTTCGATAAACTCGCCCTTGGGGACCTGAACGTTGTCGCGGTTGCGATCGCGCTGAGGACGTGCGGCCTGGGAGCGCTCGCGCTGGCCCTTGGGAGCGGCAGCGCGGTCGTTGCGGCGAATCGGACGCGAGCCAGAAGCAGCCTGCTTGCCTCCACGCGGTGCACGCTTGCGATTGTCGGCCATAAAGCGACCTCCTAAATACAACTATCAAACGAAACAAAATAAACGACCGCCCATGAATATTAATTCGGGCGGTCGGTACGGGTTTTCCAAGTGCCCGAGATTGCCGTGAAAGAGGAGCGACGCGTACTTGAGTACGCGAGCGACGGTTTGAACGGCAAGGTCGGGCGCTTGGGAAACCCGAAGGGATTAGAGAGTCTTAATACGGGTGCCGGCTGCGGTATCTTCAATCGTCAGGCCCAGGTCCTTGAGCTGGTCGCGGATGGCGTCGGCCAGATCCCAGTTCTTGGCGGCGCGGGCCTCGGCGCGGGCCTCGAGAATCTTGGCAGCAGCCTCGTCCACGTCGTCGCCCGTGTAGGCGACCAGGCCGGCGGCAACGCCTAGCAGACCCAGCGGCAGCTCGACCTTGGGCACGGGGAGCTCAACGCCAAACGTGTCGAGCAGCTCGACCAGCGTATCGGCGGCAGCAAGCGCGGCGGCCTTGTCGGCAGCATCGCCCGCCTGCTCCAAGTACTGGTTGCACTCGGTCACAAAGCCAAAGACGGCACCCATGGCACCAGCGGTGTTAAAGTCGTCGTCCATGCACTCCTTAAAGGCAGCACGAGTCTCAGCGGCCTTGGCGGCAAATGCCTCGGCGGCAGCCACATCGGCATCGGCCGTCGCATGGTTCGCGGCCCAGCGCAGGTTCTCGACCGTACCGGCGATACGCGTGAGCGAGTTCTCGGCACCCTCCAGGCGCTCCCAAGAAAAGTCGAGCGGCGAGCGATAGCTCGTCTGCAGCATCAGCAGGCGCAGGGCGGCAGCGGAGTGCTGCTCGAGGACCTCGGCCAGCGTAAAGAAGTTGCCGAGCGACTTGGACATCTTCTCGCCGTCTACCAGCAGCATGCCCGTGTGCATCCAGGTGTTGGAGAAGCCCTGGTGCCAGGCGCAGGTGGCCTGGGCGCACTCGTTCTCGTGATGCGGGAAGGCAAGGTCGGAGCCGCCGCCGTGGATGTCGATCGGAGTGCCCAGGTAGCGATGCACCATGGCGGCGCACTCGGTGTGCCAACCGGGACGGCCCTCGCCCCAGGGGCTCGGCCAGCTGGGCTCGCCGGGCTTGGCGGCCTTCCACAGGGCAAAGTCGAGCGGGTCGTTCTTGTCCTCGTTCTCCTCGATGCGCGCACCAACCATAAGGTCGTCGATGTTGCGGCCCGAGACCTGACCATAGTTGGGATCGCTGCGCACGGCAAAGTACACATCGCCGTTATCGGCTGCGTAAGCGTGGCCCTGCTCGATAAGCGTCTTGATCATGGCGATCATGGGGCCGATCTCCTTGGTGGCGCGGGGGCGCACATCGGGATCGAGCACGTTGGCGGCGCGCATGACGCCGATGAACTTGTCGGAGAACTCCGTCGCGACCTCGGCAGCCGTACGGCCCTGCTCGTTGGCGCGCTTGATGATCTTGTCATCGACATCGGTGAGGTTCTGGGCGAACGTGACCTCGTAGCCGCTCGCGATGAGCCAGCGACGAATCACGTCAAAGCTGATGAACGTGCGGGCATTGCCGATGTGGATGTTGTCGTAGACCGTGGGGCCGCACACGTACATGCGGACCTTGCCGGACTCGATGGGCTGGAACTCTTCCTTTTTATGGGTAGCGCTGTTGTAGATACGCATTCGTTACTCCTTAACGGTTTTCTGTAGCAGGCAGACGGCCCAGGCGCCGATTCCCTCGCCCTGGCCTTCCCAACCGAGCTTTTCGGTCGTAGTGGCGGCGACGCCTACATTTTCGACGTCAACGCCCAGGGCATGGGCAAGGTTGGCGCGCATGGCATCGCGGTGCGGGGTGATCTTGGGTTGCTGACAGGCAATGGTGCAATCGGCATCGACAAACTCAAAGCCCAGCTCGCGCGCATAGTCCATCACGCGAGCGAGCAGCACCATCGAATCAGCACCCTCGTAGGCAGGATCGGTGTCGGGGAATAGCTTGCCGATGTCTCCCCCGCGGCAGGCGCCCAGAATGGCGTCGGCCAAGGCGTGCGCGAGCACATCGGCATCCGAGTGGCCCAGCAGGCCGCGCTCGTAGGGAATGTCGACCCCGCCGATGATACATCGACGCCCCTCCACCAAACGGTGGACGTCGTAGCCGTGGCCAATGCGCAGGTTACTGAACATGGGGAAGGTCCTCTCCCTCGGCCATGCGACCGAGCAGAATCGCGGTTACGGGACGCAGGTCCTCGGGCACCGTCACCTTAAGGTTATCGCGCGGGCTCTGGACACAGCGGACGCGCCCGCCCATGCGCTCGACCAGCGATGAATCGTCGGTACCGATAAAACCCTCGGCGATAGCAGCGGCGTGAGCACGCTTCATGGCGTCGACGCTAAAGATCTGCGGCGTCTGCGCGGCCCAATAGAGCTCGCGCGGCGGCGTCTCGACGATATTATCGCCGTCGACGATCTTGAGCGTGTCGATCGCGGGCTGACCGCACACGACACCGTCGAGCGAGCGGTCGCCCATGAGCACGTCGATAGCGTGGCCGATGGCCTCGGTCGTAATGAGCGGACGAGCGCCATCGTGGATGGCAACGTATTCAAAGCCCGCCGGAACCGCATGCACGCCGGCACGAGTGGAATCCTGACGGGTATCGCCGGCATCGGCAAAGCTGATGGGCGTGTCATAGTCAAACGGGTCGATGGCCAGGCGGCGCATCTCGGCACGGCGCTCGGCAGGACAAACCACGACGATGTGGCCGACCTTATCGCTACGATCGAACGCGCGGATGGACCAGCTCATGAGCGGACGGCCCGCCACGTTAACGAGCTGCTTGCCGCCGGGATTTCCAAAGCGCTGGCCGCTGCCACCGGCAACGACCACGGCGCATACGGGCGCCATTATGCGTTCCCCTGTTTGGTGCCCTTCATGCGGTACAGCGAGTCCGCAAGAATGGCAGGGTTGTTGACGCCAAAGTCGCCCAGGCGCTCCGGATCCTCGCTAATGTCGTCCATGAGCTCCTGCAGCGAGCCGTACTCGTCGACGATCTTCTCGGCCACGCCGTCGCGCACGACGGACACGCGCGAAAGCGTGCGCAGGCCCAGCGGCGTCATGACGGAGTCCTCGTCCAGGTCGTCGTAACCCAGAACTGCCGCCACGTGCTGCGGGTCGGACAGGTCCTTAGGCGTCATGCGAGCGAGCTCTGCACGAATCTTCTCGGCATTAGCCTCGGAGGAATCGCTCGCGTAGTCGCGGATCATCAGGTCGTATTCGGTATCCATGCTGGAACCGGCGAGCTGCTCGAGCTGCATCTGCACGAGCTTGCCCTGGTTGCCCAGCTTGACGATGCAATCCTTAAGCTCGGTCTTTGCCTGCTGCATGATCTCGAAGCTCGAGAAAATACCGGTAATGTCGGCGAGCGTAACGTAGTCGTCGAGCTCGAGGGCCGTCAGGCGCAGCAGGGAGCGGTCGAGCGACTGACGGGTGGTCTGGAGCGTGGCGACGAGCTGGTTGACCGAGCTCATGATGGTGGTGACGGGCTGGATCTCGTAGCTCTTGCCGTGAACGTACACGTTAACGACGGCACGACGGGCCGAGACCGAGATCACGATGGCATCGGTGAGCACCGACATGCGAGCGGCGGTGCGGTGACGCATGCCCGTCTCGCTCGTGGCAAGCGAGGGATCGGGATTGAGGTGGAAATTGGCGCGCAGGATCTGGGTGAGGTCGCCGTCGATGACGATGGCACCGTCCATCTTGGAGAGCTCGAACAGACGGTTCGAGGTGAACGAAATGTTGAGCGGGAAGCCGTCGTTACCGGCAGCGAGCACGTTTTCGGTGTCGCCGACGCAGATAAGGGCGCCCAGGTGACCGGCGATGATCATGTCGAGGGCGGTGCGGATCGGCTGACCAGGTGCCGTCAGGCGGATGGCCTGTTCCATACGCTTTTGCAGCTCGTTCTTATCCAAGGCATCGCTCCCATCGTATACGCTCCATAAACGCTAAATAGTTTCTCACGGTTTGTCCCCACGGCGCTTGCGAAATACGATGCTTACAGAATGAGCGAACACCGCTGAGGGCCCAACCCAAATGGGCTGCTTATGTGGTAGCATCGGGATTCACATGAATGAGGGAGTAGTCGCGTGACCGGATTCGCCTCCGGCGGCGCGGTAAGTCAACACACTGGCCGATGCGGCCTGGCTTGCCTTAATGAACGAGACTCGTGGCTGTGCGCGCAACGCGTACGCCACGGGTCTTTTTTGTTGCTCCCCCGCCAGAAGTACACGCGGGTTCGCCCGCAGAGAGGGAGCCAGACTATGGGACTCGCCGAGCTCGTGCTGCTCGCCGTTGGCCTTTCGATGGACGCCTTTGCCGTTTCCATCTGCAAGGGTCTCGGCATGAAAAAGATCAACCTTAAGGTCGCCGTAGTGCTCGGCCTGTTCTTTGGCGGCTTTCAGGCCGGCATGCCCGTAATCGGATGGGCGCTTGGCAGCCAGTTTATGGGCATCATCGGCCCCATCGACCACTGGATCGCCTTTATCCTTTTGGCCTTTATCGGCGGCAAAATGCTGTGGGAGGCCTTTACCGAGGACGAGGATGAAGGCGACGGCAAGGATGCCGAAAAGATTGACCTGGGCGAGTACCTGATCCTCGCCATTGCCACCTCAATCGACGCCCTAGCCGTGGGCATCTCATTTGCCGCGCTCTCGGTTGACATCGTGCCCGCTGTATCGCTTATCGGCGTCACAACGTTTATCTTCTCCGTCGCCGGCGTAGCGATCGGCCACACCTTTGGCGCGCGCTACGAAAAACCCGCCACCATCGTGGGTGGCGTCGTGCTCATCCTTATCGGCCTCAAGATTCTGCTGGAACACTTGGGGTTTTTGACGCTGTAAAACACCCTTCAAAACTAAACGTCCGGGCAAGGTCTCATGCAGAGTTTTGCATGAGGCCTTTTCATGCAGACTTTTGCATGTCATACTGATATGCAAAAGTCTGCATGTTTGGAGATCGCCGTGGACACCCTTCCCATCACCACACCGCGCCAAGCTGGCATCTACGTGCGCCAGGCACGCGAGGCGCAGGGTCTCACCCGTGCGACCCTCGCTAAAAAGGCCGGTGTTTCGGAGCGCCTGCTCGCATCGCTCGAGCTGGGCGACGCCACCGGCATTCGACTCGACAAGCTGCTGGCGGTTTTCGGTGCTCTCGGACTTGCTCTAGTTGCTCAAGGGAATATCGACGACACGAAACATGAGCAGCCAACCGACGCCCCGCATGCTGATTTGCAACCTTGTAGCACCCCCAGGTGCCATCACACTCAACGTCTTCACCATCGCAACCGACGCGGCGCAGCCATTTCAGCTCTTCCAGATACCCCCTTTACGGCCGAGCTCTACGACAAGGCCTTCGCCGATTTCGCCATGTCCAATCTCGGAGTCTCGATTGCCGCAAACGTATCTAACCAAACCAAGCCCGAAGGGAAATAGCCAATGGCCAGAACATCACTTCGGACCATTATTTGCGACGTACCTGCGGGAACGCTCACGCAAGATGAGAACGGTCTTATCAGTTTTACCTACGATCATGACTATGACGGGCCAGCCCTATCGACCAACATACCCGTATCGAATCGCACATACGGACAACAGGTCATGAATCCGTACCTGTTTGGCCTTCTACCCGACAGCGAGGACCAGCGAAAAGCGATTGCCGCCGAATTCGACGTTAGGCCCAACAATCCCGTTGCGTTGCTCAGCCATATCGGACTCGACTGTCCGGGCGGAGTGCAGTTTTGTGCCGAAGAAGATGCCGATGCCGTCCTGCATCGCGCTGGCGAATACCGCCCTATAGACGACCACGAAATTGCTCTCCGTCTCAAGTCGATCAGAGATGACCGCGATGCATCGTGGATGGGTCTAGATGAAAGTTGGTCGCTTGGAGGCAACCAGGGCAAATTCGCGCTCGCGTTCATAAACGGCCGCTGGTGCGAATGCATGGGCTCCTCGCCCACGACGCATATTTTCAAAAATGGCGTTATCGGATTTAAACTCGAGGCTCTGAATGAGTTTGTCTGCATGAAAAGCGCCCAGCGCGCCGGCATCGCAACGGCAAACGTCGAATATCGTATGTTTGAGGACGAACCTGCCCTCATTGTTGAGCGATATGACCGCGTGAAAGTCAAAGACGGAACAATCATGCGTCTACATCAAGAAGACCTCTGTCAGGCCCTTGGAGTGATGCCCGCTCAAAAGTACACAGCAGACGGCGGCCCGACCGCACGCGATATTCAGGAACTCCTCGTCAATACGAGTCATCATCAACTTAACCTGTATCTGTTTACGCAGATTCTTTTCTTTAACGCCATCATCGGCGCACCGGACGCGCATGCGAAGAACTATTCCCTGCTTCTTGGAAACGGCGACACAGCTATGATGGCCCGTATGTATGACGTTGCATCGGGGCTGGCATACGAACGCATGCGCCGCCGAGCGCGCCTCGCCATGAGCGTTGGCGGCGAAAATCGTGTGGGGCGCATCGGTCCAGGCGCTATCCGCCGATACCACGGTATGGGCGACCCCGCGCTGGAGGCGGCACTCACCGATGCCGGGCTATCCGAGAAGTTTTGCTTTACGACCATGATGGACCTCGCCTACGAGGTGCCCATTTGCATGGAAGAGGTCATGGATGAATACGCCGACCTGCCCGGCATGGCGGACCTGCGAGAGCATATGCTCGGCCCCGTCCGCGAAAACTGCCAGCGAACCCTCGACCTCATCAGGGCGGATATGGGCTAGGTGGCCACAATTTCCCATTTCTTAAAAGAAGAGAGGGGCACCCGTCGCAAAAGCTCGGATGCCCCCTCTCATAATGTCATTTGCAATCCACCGGCACGTAGCCCGGACTGCTGCTAGCGCAACCTTTACGCAGCGAGGCGCTTGAGCACGTCGATGAGCAGCTCGTAGAAGCGCTCGGCAGAAGCGAGCTCCATGCTCTCGTCCGGGGTGTGGACATCGGAGAGCGTCGGGCCCACGGCGATGGCGTCCAGGCCGTGCAGGGCCTCGGCAAACAGGCCGCACTCAAGGCCGGCGTGGATGGACTCGATGCGCAGCTCGGAGCCAAAGAGCTCGCGATAGCTCTCGACAAAGACGTCGCGGACCGGCGAATGCTCAGCATAGCTCCAGCCGGGATACTCGAACTCAAACTTGGCGTCGAAGCCCAGGACATCGGCCAGCGTCTGCAGGCGGTCCTTGAACTCGTTCTGCAGCGAGGTGATCGAGGAGCGCGGGGACAGCATGATCTTGACCTGGTCGTCAGAGGTGGCAACCACGCCGATGTTGGAGGAAACCTCGACGGAGCCGTCGGTGGCGACGTTGCGGCGAATCACGCCGTTAGGGGCAAGACGCAGGGCGCGGATGAGGGCAAGCGCGGACTTCTGGTCCATGGCCTCGACCTCGGCGTCGTCGGCAATCTCGACGGTGCAGGTAAAGCCGGGGTCGAAGACCTCGAGCTCGGCAGTGACGTCGGCAATGATGCCCTTTGCGATCTCGGCCGCTGCCTCGGCGGCAGCGTGGTCGGCGTAAACCAGAACAGCCTTGCACTCACGGTTGATGGCGTTGTCCTTAGTGCCGCCGTTAAAGCTGACGATGGCGGGCTCGCCGGCGACCATCAGGCGGTCGATGATGCGGGCCATGATGAGGTTGCCGTTGCCGCGCTCCAGGTGGATGTCGGCGCCGGAGTGACCACCCAGCAGGCCGGAGATCTCGAGCGTAAGGGTGCTGCCGGTCTTGTGCTCGCGCACGATCGGGCAGGTGTAGGTAACGACGACACCGCCGGCGCAGCTGACGGTGGCCACGCCCTCCTCCTCGGAATCGAGGTTGATCATGGTGCGGGCGCTAATCTGGGACTTGTCGAGCGTCTCGGCGCCAACCAGGCCAGTCTCCTCGTCGGTGGTGAACACGCACTCGAGGGCCGGATGAGCAATCGAATCGTCGTTGAGCACGGTGAGCATCAGAGCGACGGCGATACCGTTGTCGGCGCCCAGCGTGGTACCGTTAGCGGTGAGGACGCCATCCTTGACGACCAGGTCGATACCATCGGTCGTAAAGTCGTGCTCAACGGAGCCCAGCTTGTCGCACACCATGTCGATGTGGCCCTGCAGCATCACGGTCGGGGCATTCTCGGCGCCGGCAGATGCGGGCTTGCGAATGATGACGTTGTAGACCTCGTCCTGATACACGTCGAGGCCGCGCTCCTTGGCAAACGCGACCAGGAAATCGCTGATGCCCTTCTCGTTGCCAGACCCACGGGGGATCGCGCTGATCTCCTCAAAGAAATGGAACAGCTGGGCGGGCTCGTAGCCGGTAATCTTGTAGTCCATGGTGCCTCCTTGGCGCAACTGGTTAGACAGTAAGACATGCGACTTGTATATTCCCAGACTTTGCGTGCATAAACCAGTCGAAAACGCCGAGCGCCCTCGCATCATCGGCTAACGGCGGACCGCATAGCGTAACGGTCACAACTTCGCAGCTCTACAAATCGAGGCGCCCTTGCCAGAGCGCCTCGATTGCACAGATCAAATTGTCGCCACACCCTACAGCGCGCCGGAACCGGCTTGCATCATGCCGCCGGGGCCCGAGGTCACGCCGCCGCTCACGGGCGCGACGTTGCCGGTGTGCGGTGCCGCCGGGGCGGTATCGCCACCGAGCGTGCCCGCCGGACGCGGTGCCGGGATCTCGCCCGTGCCGTGGCTAAAGACAAACTTGCCATCGGCCACGTCGCACAGGACGGTATCGCCCTCGCCCCACTCGCCGGCCAGAAGCTCCTCGGACAGCGGGTCCTCGATAAGCTTTTGAATAGCACGGCGCAGCGGACGCGTACCGTTGGTGAGGTCGGTGCCCTCGGCCACGATCTTGTCATAGGCCGCATCGGTGAGCTTGATGTTCATGCCGTTGGCAATCAAACGCTGACGCAGGTCGCCCACCAGCAGGTGCGCGATCTTGGTGAGATTCTCGCCCGAGAGCTTCTGGAACACCACGATGTCGTCGATACGGTTGAGCAGCTCGGGGCGGAACAGGCGCTTGAGCTCGCCCATCGCGCGACCACGGATCTCACTCGACGTGAGACCTTGCTCGCCGGTGGTGCCAAAGCCAACGCTCGCATCCTGCGCAATCTCGCGAGCGCCCACGTTGGACGTCATGATGATCACGGTGTTGCGGAAGTCGACCGTCTTGCCCTGGCTATCGGTCAGGCGGCCCTCCTCCAGCACCTGCAGCAAGATGTTGAAGATATCGGGGTGCGCCTTCTCGATCTCGTCGAACAGCACGACCGAGTACGGGTGGCGACGAACGGCCTTGGTGAGCTGGCCGCCCTCGTCGTGACCGACGTAACCCGGAGGGCTACCGATGAGCTTGGAGACCTCGAACTCGCTACCGAACTCGGACATGTCGAAGCTGATGAGTGCATCCTTGCTGCCAAAGAGGTACTCGGCGAGCGTCTTGGCGAGCTCGGTCTTGCCCGTGCCGGTGGGACCCAGGAAGATAAAGCTGCCGCCGGGGCGACGCGGGTCCTTGAGCGGCGAACGGCTGCGGCGCACGGCCTTGGCAACTGCCTCGACAGCCTCATCCTGACCGATGATGCGCGTCTTGAGCACGCTTTCGGCCTGCAGCAGGCGGCGGCTCTCGCTCTCGGTGAGCGAGGACACCGGCACGCCCGAGGTCACGGACACGATGTCGGCAATCTGGGAGACATCGATGGTGAGCGGGCTGGCGTCGAGCTCGGCGGTCCAGGCAGCCTTGGCCTCGGCGAGCTCAATCTCGGCAGCCTTTTGCTGCTCGGTGATCTCGGCGGCCTTGTTCATGTCGTCGCTCTCGGTGGCCTCCTGCGCGGCGGCCTTAAGCTCCTCCACGCGATGCTCGGCCTCGCGCACCGGCTCGGGCGCGCGGTTGGCGGCGATGCGGGCGCGGGCGCCGGCCTCGTCAATGAGGTCGATGGCCTTATCGGGCAGGAAGCGATCCTGGATGTAGCGGTCGGAGAGGTTCGCGGCGGCCTCGATAGCACCCTGCGTATAGCGCACATGGTGGTGCTCCTCGTAGCGCGGCTTGAGCGCGGTCAGGATCTTGACCGTGTCCTCGACGCTCGGCTCCTCGACATCGATGGTCTGGAAGCGACGCTCAAAGGCCGGATCCTTGGTGAGGTACTTGCGGAATTCCTCGGCCGTGGTGGCGCCGATAATCTGGAAGGCACCGCGCGCGAGCACGGGCTTGAGCATGGAGCTCGCGTCGATGGAGCCCTCGGCAGAGCCGGCACCGATGATGGTGTGCATCTCGTCAATAAACAGGATGACGTCGTCAGCTTCGGTGGCCTCCTGGATCACGTTCTTGAGGCGCTCCTCAAACTCACCGCGATACTTGGCGCCCGCAACGAGGCCCGGCAGGTCGAGCGTCCAGATGTTCTGGTTCATAAGGTTCTCGGGCACGTTGCCAGCTGCAATCTGCTGAGCCAGACCCTCGACGATGGCCGTCTTGCCCACGCCGGGGTCGCCCAAGATAAGCGGATTGTTCTTGGTGCGACGCGAAAGGATCTCCATCATACGCTGGACTTCCTTTTCGCGACCAATTACAGGGTCGAGCTCGCCGTCGCGCGCCTTCTGCGTAAGGTTGGTGGCGAACTGCTTAAGCGTATCGGTGCCGCTCCCCTTTTGCTGCGACGCGTCCGAGCCGCTAAAGAACGGCAGGCCCGCACCGGGACGACCAGCACCGGCGCCGGCAAGCGGACGCTTCTTGTCCTGGTCCTTGGCGGTGAGTTTCTCGATAGCCTTTTTGATGGAGGCGGACGACACGCCCAGGCGCATGAGGATGTCCATGGCCATGCCGTTGCCCTCTTCGACGATACCGATGAGCAGGTGCTCGGTCGACACGTAGGTCTGATTGTTCTCGCGCGCCACGCGGAATGAACGCTCCATCACGCTAATGACGAGCGGCGTAAAGGCAAGCTTGGCAGCCTCGGTCTCCTCGCTGGGCTCGGGGACCGTGGTCTGGACCTCCTTGAGGGTGTCCATGATGTCGTCGTAGGAGATATCAAGCGAGCGCAGCGCCTCGGCAGCGATGCCCTCGTCCTCCTTGGCGAGTGCGAGCAGCAGGTGCTCGGTGCCCACCTTATTTGAGTGCAGATCGAGCGCCTCCTGTTTGGCCATCGACATGACCTTGCGCGCTCGATCGGTAAATCTATCTAACATGCTCGTTTCCTTACATGAGTTCATCGAAATCAAAACGCCCGCCCGTCGGCGGCGCTTTTGTCTCTTTACCCACAGGTTGTCTATGTTAACAGCTGGAGGAATATCTATAAACCCGGCTCACATGAATGCAGGTTATGACCGCATCGCGGGACTCACCGCGCGATGCGCGACAGGCGCCCCGCAAGAGAAACCCTAGGCGTCTTTCACCACGTCGGGACTCGTCGCACGCGATGCGCGATAGGCATCGGCCTCCTTGGAGACGCGTTCGAGCAGCTCGGATGTATCGACGCCCTCGACTTGCGCGACCGTTTCCACCGTCTGCATGGCGACCGCCCTCAGGTACGCGCACGCGCTGTCCCCCAGCTGCTCGAGGTCTATCTCCTCGCCGCCCTCCCGGGCAAAGCCGACCGCCATCACAAAGCCCATGATGCCCGAGACCAGAAAGCCCACCGCAAAGCTCGAATCCGCCTTGAGCTCTTCTCCGTCGGGGTGGACGATCTCTCTCACGCGGTCGATGATGATCGTATGGATGCCCTGCACGACCTGCTCGGCGGCACCCGCCCTCATGGTGATGACGATGCGCCGCAGCAGGCAGCGGACGTCGCGCCGGTCGAACGCCGAAAGGTCGCCCTCGCTCGAAAAATGCCAGAGGGCATCGGTGATGAGCTCGTTATCCTGCAGCAGCTGGGCTATGGCGATGGCGACGAGTTCATCGAAATCGTGAAAATAGTAGTAAAACGTTCCGCGATTGCACCGGGCGGCGCGGGTCACCTCGCCAACCGACAGCTCGAAGATGCTGTTGTTCTCGATGAGCTCCCAAAACGCCTCGATGATACGGGTGCGTGCATCGGGCGCATCGGCGTCCTTACGCGGTCTCGCCATGCGCCTCACCGCACCCCTGCGCCTTGGCGTTCATGATGAGCATCTGAAGACGGTTCTCCACGTTGGCGAAGCTCACGTCGGGATCGTAGTCGAGCGGCAGGAACTGCGCCGTGGGATACTGCTCCTTGAGCGCATGGATGAGCCCGCGCCCCACGACATGGTTGGGCAGACACCCGAACGGCTGCAGGATCACGAAGTTGCGGCAGCCGCGCTTGGCGTGCTCGAGGATCTCCGCCGGAATCAGCACGCCCTCGCCCGCATCGAACGTATGGTGCAGGATCTTATCGCTCGCGCGCACGAGCTCGGGCATGCGCGTCGGCGGCTCGTAGAGCGGGCTCGCCGCGCCCAGGCGGTCGCAACGGTCGTGCGCGAGCTCGAACAGGTTGTCCGCCGTGGCGTACCAGGCCTTTTCGGGCAGCGACAGGTCGACGTGGAACTCGCGCGACTGCGCATGCTTGTAGAAATAGGTCTTGCGGATCACGTCGGTCATGCGCGCCTCGATGACCTCGAGCCCGTTGTCCTCGAGGTAGCGCTCGATCTCGTGGTTGGCGCCGAGATGGAAATTGAGCAGGTACTCGCCCACGATGAGAACGGTCGGATGCGGGTTCGAGCGGTCGTACGGAACGGCGTCCATGATCGCAAGCGCGCGTTTGAAGCCCGTCGCCTGGCCTCTCAGCCCGGAGCGCTCCATGCCCTCGATAACCTCATCGAGCGCGCGGTCGAACGCAGCGTCCGCCGCGCCCTTCTCGAGCTCGTAGGGACGGATGCGCCTAAGCATGGCCTCGAGGGTATCGATCATGGGAAGACCGTAGGCGATCTGGATGCTCGGGCCAAGGCCGAGCTTGAAGCCCGGATGCGCATTGTGGGCATCGACGTCGTCGTTGGTGAGCACCGGGACATAGTCGTATCCCGCGTCGTCGAGCGCGCGGCGCAGCAGGGGCATGTAGTGCGTCAGGCGGCAGTCGCCGATATACTTGCCAGTCACCACGGCGACGTCGTGCGGGTCGTACTTACCGCTCTCGAGTGCCGCGAGCGCCTCGCCGATCACGATTTGCGCGGGGAAGCAGATGTCGTTGTGCACATAGCGTTTGCCCAGGCGGATGGCATCCTCGCGCCCGATATCAAGGGCCTCGGCGCGCACGCCCTGATTGCGCATCGCCGCGGTCATGAGCCTGCAGAACGCATGGGAGGTGTTGGGGACCAGCGCGATCTTGTCGTGCCGGTCGCGCTTGGTGTACTTGACCTTATACGGGTCGTCGAGCGGATGGACCGCGTGCACCCGGGCGCCCTCGGCACGCTCCTCCGCGCGACGACGGTTGACCGACTCGATAAACGAACGCACGCGAATGCCCATGGGACCGGCGACGTCGCTCTCATCGAGCTTGATCATCATCGGAACCTTGGAGCCCATCTCGCCCATCATGCGCGCGATCTCGTCGGTGAGATACGCATCGTGGCCGCAGCCGAAGCTGCCCATCTGCACGAGCTCGAGCTCGGGCGTCGATGCGACGATGACCGCGCACGACAGCATGCGCGCATGGTAGTTGTTCACGATGTCGATGCGGCTGTTGGAAAGATCGACGTTGCAGACCCCCGGCACCGCATCGGGCGTCAGCACGGGGATGCCGCGCTCAGAGAAGAGCTTGGGCAGCCCGTGGTTGACCAGCGGGTCGTTGTGGTACGGGCGCGAAGCGATCACCACCGCGTAGCCGCCGTCCTCGCGCACGTTCTCGAGCACCTGCCTGCCGCGCAGCTGCAGCTGGTTCTCAAACGTCTGCTGCGCGCGGTCCGCCTGCTCGGTCGCCTTGGCAACCAGGTCGGCATCGATATCGAAGGTCTCCTTGCACCACGCCTTGAGCTGGCGGTTTCGGTCGCCCTCGTCGTACCAGTGGAACAGCGGCGTATCGAACGGAACGCCGAAACGCTCCTCCGGGTTATCGGAATTGCGCATCACGTAGGGGTATCCCTTTACGACGGCGCACATCCACTCGCTGGTAGAGGCGGTGTTTTCGGTGGGCACCGTCGTGATGATGGGCATGAAGATGCGGTCGACGCCAGCGTCGACGAGATTGCGGATGTGCCCGTGGACGAGCTTGGCCGGGAAGCACACGGTGTCGGATGTGACGTGCGCCAGACCGCGCTCGTACATCGCCTTGGTGCTGCGTCCCGAGACGCGCACCTTAAAGCCGAGCGTGCTGAAGAACGTCGACCAGAACGGCATGGTGTCCCAGAACTCGAGCACACGGGGAATGCCGATCGTGACATCGCGCCCCCCGCAGACGGGAACCGTGGGGCACGACTCGAACAGCAGCTTCTCGCGGTCGACAAAGAGATTGGGGGCAGCCGCGGTCCGGTCGCGCACCGTGCCGGGTGCCTGTGCCTCGCAAGCACCCTGCGGACGCAGCTGCTCCGCCGCGGGAACCTCGCGCACGAGCTCATCCCATGAGATGGCGCCGCCGCGCGGGCAGCGATTGCCCGTGACGTAAAGCGAGCCGTCGCCAAATGCCACGACCGCGCGTTGGCAGCGGTTGTTGCACCGACGGCAGGTAACGCCGCCGAACTCGCGATGCTCGAAGCGCTCCACGGCATCGAGCCCGATAAACGACGTGCCGGCGTCGCCCTTGCGGCATTCCTCGCGCGCGAGCAGGGCGATACCGATAGCGCCCATCAGCCCCGGGCGGGGCGCACGCGTGACGGGTTTGCCCAAATACTGCTCGAATGCGCGCAGCACCGCGTCGTTTCGGAACGTGCCGCCCTGGACGACGACTTTGTCGCCCAGACGGTTGAGATTTGAAACGCGAATGACCTTGGTGAACACGTTCTCGATAATCGAACGGCAGAGACCGGCCATGATGTCGCCCGGACCCTTACCGCGCCGCTGCTCGGAAACGACGCTGCTGTTCATGAACACCGTGCAGCGGCTGCCGAGAACGGCGGGGGCTTTGGACGAAAATGCCTCGGTCGCGATATCCTCAACGGCTATTCCGAGGTTTTTGGCAAAACCCTCGAGGAACGAGCCGCAGCCCGCAGAGCACGCCTCGTTGACGACGATATCGGTCAGCACGCCGTGGTTGAGCCAGATGGCCTTCATATCCTGTCCGCCGATGTCGAGCACGAAGGTCGCATCGGGAACGCATGCGCACGCGGCGCGGGCGTGCGTGACCGTCTCGACCGTATGGTAGTCGGCGTGGAACGCGCGCGCGAAAAGCTCCTCGCCGTATCCCGTGGTGCCCACGGCATCGATCGCAAGCGTGACTCCCGCTGTCTCCCAGCGGTTCTTCAAGCTGACAAGACCCTGTTGGGCGACGTCGAGCGGTCTGCCGTTATTAGACGCGTAGAACGAATCGACAAGCTCACCCGCCTCATCGACCAGGGCGAACTTGGTCGTCGTGCTCCCCGAATCGATACCGAGCGCCACACGCACCGTCTCTCCGGGCGCATACGCATCCGGACCCTTTGCCGGCGTCTCTTTGCCATGGCGTGCCATAAAATCCGCCTGCTCGGCAGGTGTGGCAAAAAAGGGCTGGGCAAGACGTCCCTCCCCGCTTGCGGGCGCGACCGTCTCGAGCTTATCCAGCCGGACAAAAGCGTCGGGAAGGTCGATCGGTTGGGACGATGCGAACATGTCGGTCAGCGACAGGGCGGCACCGCGCGCGACCATGATCTGCGGATCGCGCGGGACGATAACCTGATCGTCCGATAGATTCAGTTGCTCCCGGAACACGCGGACCAGCGTGGGGTTGTAGGCGAGCGTACCGCCCTCGAAGATTACCGGCGGCTCGATGTCGATACCCTGGGCCAGACCGCCGATCGTTTGGCGGGCGACCGCGTGAAGCGCCGAAAGCGCCAGGTCGGTGGTAGGAATGCCCTCGTTGAGCAGCGGCTGGATATCGGTCTTTGCGTACACGCCGCAGCGGCCCGAGACCTCGTGGACGGTCGTTCCCCGGCTTGCGAGCTGCTCGAACTCGCCCGATTCGGTGCCGACCCCCATGAGCTTTGCCATCTCGTCGATAAATGCACCGGTACCGCCTGCGCACGAGCCGTTCATGCGCATGTCGGCAACCTCGATGTCTCCCTTATCGTTGGTGCGGAAGAAGATCATCTTGGCGTCTTGGCCGCCCAGCTCGATGGCGCAGCGCGTCTGCGGATAGAACCTGCTGATCGCGAGCGCGTTGGCGACCACCTCCTGAACGTACGAGGTGCCCAGCGCGGTCGCGATATCGCGCGCACCCGAGCCGGTCACCGCAACGCGCAGCGACTCATGGGGAAAGCGCTCGGCGAGCTCGCCGAGCATGGCGCGCACGCTCGCTGTCTGACACGCCCCGTGGCGGCGATATCCCCACCACGCCTCGGTCATATCCTCATGCATCGCGTAAACTTTGGTCGTCGTCGACCCTACGTCCAGTCCTACTAGCAACGCCATAATGCTCCGTCTCTCGCATTTTTCCTGCTAGAGATATACCACTCTACGTAATACAACAGACTGTTGTATTTAAACTCCGTATAAAAAGCGGCTGCCGAAACGCTTCAGCAGTCGCCGAATGCACCAACAGATTGTTCTGCGCGCTAGCACGTCGGGCAACGGAGCAGCACGGGCCCTCCGGTCATGCGCACCGCTCACGCCCGCGATGTCGCCGAGAGAACTATCCACGCTTAGGGCTCCAACCAAGCAAGTCGCCCGCGCTCAGCAGATCCCTAAGCGAGCTACTCGCACTCAGGAGCCATAGCCTGCTCCAAGAGCTCGGCATGCTCCTCCTCGAAAACCGTCCCCACAGGGAAGGCGCGACGGAAGACGAAGTGGGAAATCGGACCGGCTACCAAAAGGTTCCACGGCAGCGCCATCACAAAATTATGCGGGATGTTGATCATCCAGATCGCGGGCACGGAATACAGGTTCGCAAGGATGCCGCCGGGCATGTGCGTCAGACCCTCGCAGGCACCGTACAGCGACATGATGATGACCATGGGAACGACCATGCAGGAGCTGACGGCGAGCGTCATGGCGAGCGGCGAGCTCTTGCCCGGAGTGACCAAGTACTTAAAGGCGAAACCCTTGGCGAGCGGGCTGGCGACGAACCAGTCGCAGCACATGGCAAAAATGTAGGCAACGGGGAAGCCGAGCCACGCAGCGGCAACGACCTCGCCGTTGATGGCCCCGTGCTGCAGGGCAACGTTGTAGATGCTCATCCAGAGCACCATGCAAAAGCACATGATAAAGGTGAACAGCAGGCTCTCTCGTTTGTTAATAGGCATAAAGGGCAGATTCCTCTCTGTGTTGTGCCGCGGCGCCACGCAACAAAAACGGGCGGGCAAGATGGAGCTGTTGGAACTTCATCTCGCCCGCCCGTGGTACGCGCGTCTGCGACTACTTATGTGGTGGAACCAGCCTAGCACGAAAACCCCGCGCTTCGTAAGCGTTGAGTTTATGAAGATGCAGGGCACCAATAATCCCCCGACCCCCTAAGTTGCGGTGGAATACAGACTGTTTTGACCCTTTAAGCAGCAATTCAGTCCCTATTTCACCGCAACTCATTTGGTACAAAGTGACCTGCCCCCCTTGCACCAATTAGCTGGTGTGGCGCCAGCGAGGGTCGGTGAGCGTACGCGCCACACCCAAACCAACGGGCAAAAACGCCACGATGAGCACTGCACGCACAAACCAGCCGAGCATATTGACCGTGTCGAAGGTGCACATGTAATACATCGAGCGATACAGATACAAGCCCGGCACCATAATGACAATCGATGGCACCGTGAGGGCGATACGTGGGTAGGTGAGCTTGATTTCGGCTAAGCTCGCGAGCAGCCCCGATACCAGCGCGCCGATAAACGCTGCTGCCTCGGGAGGCATACCTGCGCTCAAGCCCAGGAACGGAAGCATCGTCGGCGCATCGACGAGCGTAAGGCGCAAGGTATTGGACACAGCGCCGATGAGCCCTGCCGCCGCGGCCATCTTTACCGGGCTGTTGAACATAACCGAGAAGCCAAATACACCGATAAAGCTCATCAGTATACGCAAGAGCGTAAGAGCCAACGGTGAGAGACCGAGCGGGGCGAAGTCATCCGGCGCCAGCCCCACACATTCGGCAACCATCCAGCCTACGAGGGTCGCCATCACAATAATCGACACAGCATACGAAAGACGCTCGATACCGCTTCGCATATCGAGCTTAGCGATGTCGAGGCCTGCCGTAATGAGGGGAAAGCCGGGAATCACAAAGAGCATGGCGCCAATATAGCCTTCTTGGTGCGACATTGCCCCTGGAATGACCTGGCCAAGGCCGAGCAATGCCAGCAGATACGAAACGCAAGCGAGCGCAACACCAGTCGTCAGCGCGCTAAACTGGCCAAGACCCTGCTTGAGAATATGGGAGCGAGCAAAGTTGCCGACACCAGCGCCTACGAATGCGCAGGCCATCTCGATAGGGCCGCCGCCGAGCAAAAAGACGAAGGCGCCGCAAGCACAGGCTGCCGCAAGGCCCTGTTGCCAGGGAGCGTAATCGGGCTTTGAGCTCTCAACGGTCTTGAGCATCTCGTGGTATTCGTGCACGGTAAACCGGCGGCCGTATGTCTCGATTTCCTTTAGGAAGCTCTCCATCATCCAAATGCGATGAGTATTGACCCCCGTTGTGGGTAGGCTGACGACCTCGTTAAAGCAGTGGCCATCTTCGATGCAGGTGCACTCAAACGACAGGAGACTCAGGTCGATGTGAATCGTGACGCCGAGTACAGCGGCAACACGATTCATGGTATCGCGCACGCGCCAGGCGCCTGTTCCGCTTGCCAGCATAAGCATGCCGGTGCGGCAGATAATGGATGACTTATCGGTGAGCGGCGCATCGACGGCAAGTTCATCGCCTGCCGTCACGATCTGGTGCCAGTCAGTTTTCATATGGAGCGCGCCGGCACGAGCGCCGTGGTGCATAGGAACTCTCGAAAGCAGCGAGTCCAGGCGCGAAGACTGTGGGGGCTCCGTTGATTCGCCCTCGTCCTCGTTGGGCTCTTCATCGACCAGATCAAAGGAATCAAGCGGCGCTGGCTCGCGACGGTCGATCAGCTCCTCGTCCTCATCATCAAAGTAGTTGAACTGATCGAGCATGTCCTCTTCGATTGCGCACTCGCTCGCGTCGTCCATCCCGGTGCTCCCTTCCTATCGACTAACCCCCATCCTAGACAGCGACGGCTAAAGGAAACATAAAAGAGACGGCTGTCATGCATGGAAGGCGCAAACCCCCAATGCGTCGGTAGATCCCCAACGACTAGGACTGTCCCCAAGTGCCGGCACAAAAGGAACGTCCCTAAGTGCCGGCACAAGAGGAACGTCCCTAAGTGCCAGCCAGAGCAACGCCGCAGGTAGAGGACGGACAGCGAGCGACGTCCAGGGCGAACAAGTTGGCATGAAAAAGGCAAGGCATAGACCTTCTGGTCATGCCTTGCCTTTTGAATGACAAATTGTCGCCCTGGACGTCGCGCAGCGTCGAGCCGTTACGCGGTTCGTAGAACCGCGTAACTAGTTAGTACATCTTTGCGCCGGCGGGGATGGAAGCGTCGAGCTGAATCAGGTTGAGGCGCTCCTCGCCCTCCTCCTCGTGGATGGCGCTGATCAGCATACCGCAGCTGGGAATACCCATCATCTTGCGCGGAGGCAGATTGGTGATGGCGAGCAAGGTCTTGCCGACCAGGTCCTCGGGCTCATAGTAGCCATGGATGCCGGAGAGGATGGTGCGGTCGGTGCCGGTGCCGTCGTCGAGCGTAAAGTTCAGCAGCTTCTTGGACTTCTTGACGGCCTCGCATGCCTTGACCTTCACAGCGCGGAAATCGCTCTTGGAGAAGGTATCAAAGTCGACGAATTCCTCGAACAGCGGCTCAACGGCGATCTTGGAGTAATCGAGCGTGGGCTTGAGCGGCTTAACGAACGGGCTTGCGGCGTTGCCGGCCTCGGCAGCCTTGGCAGCGGCGGCACCGGACTGGAAACCCTTCTCGGGCTTCATGTGCGGGAACAGCAGGACGTCGCGAATGGAAGCCTGGTTGGTGAGCAGCATGACCACGCGATCGATACCGATGCCGATGCCGCCCGCGGGAGGCATACCGTACTCGAGGGCGCGCACGTAGTCCTCGTCGTACTCCATAGCCTCGTCGTCGCCGCCGGCCTTCTCAGCCATCTGGGCAGCAAAGCGCTCGGCCTGGTCGACCGGGTCGTTGAGCTCGGAGAATGCGTTGGCGTACTCGTGGCCGGCGATGACCAGCTCAAAGCGGTGCGTCAGGCGCGGGTCGTCCTCAAAACGCTTGGCGAGCGGGCTGACCTCGATGGGATAATCGCACACGAAGGTCGGGTTGACGATGGTGTCCTCGCCCAGCTCATCGTAAATCTCGGCGATGATCTTGCCGGCAGTCCACTCGGGCTTGATCTCCAGGCCCTTCTCACGCGCGGCGGAGGCAAGCTCCTCGACCGGCGTATCGATGGTGACCTGCTTGCCGAGCACGTCAGAGACAATATCAGTCATGGGGCGGCTGGCCCACTCACCGGACAGATCAATGGTCTGGCCCTGGTACTCGATGACCTCGGGATTGCCGATAGCCTTGTTGGCGGCCTTGATGACGCCCTGGGCGAGCGCCTTCATGCCCTCGAGATCGGAGAAGGCACGATAGGCCTCCATCGTGGTGAACTCGGGGTTGTGGGTGAGGTCCATACCCTCGTTGCGGAAGATGCGGCCGATCTCGAAGACGCGCTCAAAGCCACCGACGATGCAGCGCTTGAGGTGCAGCTCGGTAGCAATGCGCAGGTAGCATTCCTGATCGAGCGCGTTAAAGTGCGTGATGAACGGTTTAGCCGTAGCGCCACCCTGGATAGTCTGTAGAATGGGGGTCTCGACCTCCATGTAGCCGTCGGACTCCATAAAGCGGCGGAAGGTGGAGAGAATCTGCGAGCGCTTGCGGAAGGTCTCGCGAACGTCGTCGTTGGCAATGAGGTCGACATAGCGCTGACGATAGCGGGTCTCCTTGTCGGAGAGGCCGTGGAACTTCTCGGGCAGCGGGCGAACGGCCTTGGAGAGCAGCTTCGCGCTCTTGGGGGCGACGGAAAGCTGGCCACGCTTGGTGCGCACAACCACGCCGGTCACGCCCAGGATATCGCCCAAGTCGAGGGCCTTAAGTGTGCTCCAAGCCGCCTCGTCCATGTCGTTAATACGGCAGAACAGTTGAATCTCGGCAGTCGTGTCGCGGACGACGATGAACATGATCTTGCCCTGGCCGCGCTTGGCGACCACGCGGCCGCCGATCTTCACAACGTCCTCGGTGTCCACGCCATCGGCGAGATCGGCATACTTAGCCTCAATGTCGACGACATAGTCCTCGATCTCGGAGTGCTCGGGATAGGGGTTCTGGCCCGCCTCGAACAGGGCGGCGCGCTTGGCCAGGCGCGTGGCGCGCTCGTCGTTGAGCGTCGATGTCTGCTCGGCGGCGTTCTGGTTCTCTGCCATAGTTAGCTCCTCAAACTAAAACGCTCCCCAGGATTCGGTCCCAGGGAGCGAAAACATACCTTTACGCGGGACCGTGGTCTAGCGTGCGATCTTGGCGATGGTGTAGACGCGAGTCTTGCCAGAAGGCGTAACGACCTCGACGGAGTCGCCCTCGCCGTGGCCGATGATGGCGTGACCGACCGGAGACTCGTTGGAGATCTTGTGCTCGAGCGAGTTGGTCTCGGTGGTACCGACAAGCGTGACTTCCATGACCTCACCGTTGGGATCGATCAGAGAAACGGTGGAACCGATGGAGACGGTCAGATCGCCCGTGGTGGCAGCAACCTGAGCGTTGGCGAGGATGGCCTGAATCTCGGCAATGCGAGCAGCATTCTGGGCCTGCTTGTCCTTGGCGGCATCGTACTCGGAGTTCTCCGAAAGGTCGCCGAACGCGCGGGCTTCCTTGATGTCCTCGACGATCTCCTTGGCGTAATCGCCCTCACGCCAAGCGAGCTCCTCGACGAGCTTCTGGCGGCCCTCAGCGGTCAGTACGATCTGGCTTGCGTCCATACGGATATCTCCCCAACTATGATGTAACGATCAACTGTCAACAAAAACGAAAAAGACCGGCTAGCCTGCGGGCAAGCCGGTCAGGTGCTCACCCCAAAGGGATGGGACTACTCTGCGTCCGCGTCGCTGTCCTCTGCCTTCTTTTGCTTGGCGGCAGCGAGCTTGGCCTCGAGCTCTGCGATCTCCTTGTCCTCCTTGGACTCCTCGACCACAACGTCCTCGGCCTGCTTGGTTTCGCCCTTATCGTCGCCCTCCATACCCTCGCGGATATTCTTGACGGTAGAGCCGAGGGACTTACCGAGTTTCGGCAGGTTCTTAGGTCCAAAGATAATCAGGACAACAACGAGAATAATGATGAGCTCAGGAGCCCTCAGTCCAAACATGTAGACCTCCACAATACAGCGAGACAAGCTCGAATGAGTATACCGCGGGTATCGCGGTATCACAACAATAGCTAAAAAAAGGGACCGCAAGAAGCGGTCCCTCCTCATGCTCTGGTCGGGTTGACTGGATTTGAACCAGCGACCCCTGCGTCCCGAACGCAGTGCTCTACCAAACTGAGCCACAACCCGTTAGCTCGACTATAGTAACAAAGATTTCCGTCGTGTGCCAGAGAAATTTTTACTTCTTTGGCGCTTCAATGCGAACCGTGTCGGAAACGAGCTCCGTTGCATAAGCCCACCAGCCGTTTTGTTGAGCGTCTGCCGCAAGATTGACTGCCGTGGCGGCGGTATCGCAGAGAGCAAACGAACAGGCACCCGAACCGCACACGTTTACGGCAATGGTACCGTCCTGTGAACGAAGCCAGTCGAGCACCGTTTGAATCCGCGGCTCCATCTGCGCGGAAATGACACCCAGGTTGTTGTGGACGAGCGCGTAGGCCGCCTCTGCATCTCCCGAGCGAAGGGCAGATGCAATCGCTCCGGGCTTGTCCGCAGGCGCTGGGGTCTCGTCAAAACGTCGATAGGCTTCAATTGTTGAAATGCTTGCCTCGCGCGGCTTGACCAGCACGACGGGTGTCGCGGGTAGTGCGGGGTACTCGGTTGCCAGCACGTCTCCCCCACCCACGTAAAATGCAGGGCTGGCGTGCAAAAAGAAGGGAACGTCGGCGCCAATGCCGCGCGCAATGTTGTCCAGCGCGGGATCGGCACGATCGATACCCCAGCTCTCTGCCAAGGCGACAATGACCGCCGCGGCATCCGTCGAAGGACCGCCCAGGCCGGCACACAACGGGATGCGCTTCTCGATCGTGATGCAGAAGTTGGCTTCGCGACCATAATGCTCGGCCATAGCAGCAGCCGCACGATACGTCGTATTCTTTTGCATGGGAAAGTCGGATGCCGGAATCGTCTGGACGGTCAGCTCCTGCGCCGGGGCGATCGTCACGATATCGGCAAGACCGACGGCTGCCATCAGGGAATTGACCTTATGGTAGCCGCGGTCGTCGCGCTCGGTATGAACCCCCAGATAGAGGTTGATCTTTGCCGGCGCGGAAAGGGTCAGGGACCAATCGGTCACCGCTAGTGCTCCTCGAGCTGATTGCCGAGCGGGGTAAAAATGTGCTCGCCGCTCTCGGGGTCGAACAGCTCGACCTGGCCGGTGAGAACATCAATATACTGGTAGGACTGACGCGACTTGCGGCCACGGCGCTCGTCGACCTCGACGATAAAGACTGCCGGATGGACGCTCTTGATGGTGCCCATGCGCTCGACGACGCGGGTGCGGCCCATGTTGGCCTTCACCTTAACGCGATCGCCCACCATATCGGTCAGCTTCTCGTGGATGTCGTCGACGTGATTGACTTCCATCTCTTCCATGAACAGGGCCTCCAGAAGGTGCAATTCAAAAAGGGGATAATACCCCTAAGATAGACAAAACTCTAATACTATAGCACCCTGTTGTGGCCATACGCAAGTAGCTAAAAAAGCCCGGTCCCAAATTGACTACTTACAGACTATCGGTGTCCAAGACGATGGTGAATGGGCCGTCGTTGACGAGATCGACTTTCATATCGGCGCCAAAGATGCCGTGCGCCACGTGTTCGACATCTTGGCGAACGAGCGTCAGGAAGTACTCGTAGAGCTCGTTGGCGACATCGGGGGCGCCAGCATCCGTAAACGATGGACGGCGGCCGTGACGGCAATCGGCGAACAGCGTGAACTGCGACACCACGAGAACCTCGCCGTCGACATCGGCAAGTGCCAGGTTGGTCTTGCCGTTCTCGTCCTCGTTAATGCGCAAGCCCCGGAGCTTTCCCCACAGCTTATCGGCCTCGGCGCGCGTGTCGCCGTGGCCCACGCCCAGCAGCACCAAATAGCCGCGCCCAATTTTGCCCACGCACTCACCGTCGACCGTCACGCCGGCGTTGAGCACGCGCTGCACTACCGCACGCACGGCCTACTCCTCGCCCGTCAGTTTGGCGGATAGGTGCTGGAGCGCATGGAATCGATGGCTGATGGCGTTCTTCTCGTCCGCCGTCAGCTCGGCCATGGTCTTGCCCGGCGTGTCGACCGGCAGGAACAGCGGGTCGTAGCCAAAGCCGTGATCGCCGCGACCCTCGTGTGCGATAACGCCCTCGCAGGCGCCTTCACCATAGGTGACCAAACCATCCGTGTCGATGAGCGCGACGACGCTCATAAAGCGCGCAGTGCGGTCCTCGTCGGCCACGCCCTCCAGATTCACGAGCAGTTTGGCATTGTTGGCGGCATCGTCGCCGTGAACGCCCGCGTAGCGCGCGCTATACACACCGGGCTCACCATCCAGCGCGTCAACGACCAGGCCCGAATCGTCGGCAATGGCCATGAGCCCCGTCTCTTCGACGGCAGCCTGCGCCTTGATGATGGCGTTCTCCAAAAACGTCGTACCGTTTTCCTCGGGGTCCTCAAAATCGCCCAGCTGACCGAGCGCCACAAAGCGAACCTCGGGCATAACCTTGCCCAAAATGGCCTCGATCTCGGTGAGCTTATGGGCGTTGCCCGTTGCCACGACGATGGTCGCCGCCGGGTCGAGGGTGTCGATGTCGATCTTCTCAAGTGCCATGAGTGGTCTCCTTGTCCGTATAGCAAAGTCACGTAAAAGGGACTGGCCCTTCGGCGTCTCCCCTTTCATGTGGCATCAACCTTATCTATCGGCGTTTCCGCAGATAAAACCTGTCATAATTAACATCCCTTTTTGGTAGGTTAGGCGAGGGCTTGGCGCTGGAGCTCGATGAGCTCGGCAATGCCCTTGTCGCCCAAATCGAGCAGGGAATTGAGGCGCTTGCGGTCGAAGGGCGCCTGCTCGCCAGTGCCCTGAAGCTCGATCATCTCACCGGTATCGGTGGCGACAAGGTTCATGTCGACCTCGGCGTGACTGTCCTCGGAATAATCCAGGTCGAGCAGGGTGTTGCCGTCGACAACGCCCATGGAAATCGCGGCGACCTGGCCCGTGAGCGGAATGCGCTCGAGCTTACCCGCCTCGACCCACATGGCAAGGGCGTCGTGCAGCGCCACCCAGGCGCCGGTAATGCTCGCCGTTCGCGTGCCGCCGTCTGCCTGAATCACGTCGCAGTCGACGGTGACGGTGTACTCGCCGAGCGCCTTCATGTTGACGACGGTGCGTAGGCTGCGGCCGATCAGACGCTCAATCTCCATGGAGCGACCCTTGCGGTTGGCGTGCTCGCGCTTGCAGCGCTTGCCGGTCGATGCCGGCAGCATGGCATACTCCGCCGTTACCCAACCGGCCTTGGCGCCCTTGCGCCAGCCCGGCACGCCCTCCTCGATGGTGGCAGCGCACAGCACGCGCGTATCGCCAAACTCGGCCAGGCACGAACCGTGGGCGTGCTTCATGACACCGCGAGTAAGCTTGATGGGGCGCAGCTCATCGGCGGCGCGGTCGTTGGCGCGATTGACCTGCATGTACTCCATAGAAATATCCTTTCGGCAAAAGATGTGGCGAAGGCTTTGGCGGCTGCCTTACATCTATTTCAGCTCATCGATATCGATATGTTCGATGCTCTTGAGCGGCTGACCAAAGATAAAGCTGCCCGCCACCGCAAACTCGGCAATGTTATCGGCCGTCGTGGCAAAACGATGCTGCGGCTCGGCGGCGTCGCCCGCCAGCTGCTCGCGGCGCGTGAGGATATCGGTCAGCTCGCGCGTGGTCTCCTCGGCGGAACTCACGACGCGCACCCCAGGCCCCAGCGCATGGCGGATAGGTCCCACCAACAGCGGGAAATGCGTACAGCCGAGCACCACGGTATCGATACCGTGGTCGCGCAGCGGCTCAACCGTGGCACCCACCAGCGCACGCACGGCAGGCGTATCGAAGATGTCCTCGTTCTCAAGCCACTGTTCCTGCAGATGTGCACCCGAGGCGAGCTCGTGTTCGACAACCTCGACAAAGCTCGAGGCAGGACAGCCGTATACATCGACGCCGGCATCCAGGTCCTGAATGGCGCGCGTGTAGGCGCCCGAGCGAATAGTGAGGTTGGTGGCGAGCACGCCCACGCGACGCGTACGCGTGCTGTTGATTGCCGCACGGGCACCCGGCGCGATCACACCGATCACGGGAACGTCGAGCACCTGCTGGGCCAGACGCAAGGCCGCAGCGGTCGCCGTGTTGCAGGCGATGACCATAATCTTGACGTCGTGCTTCGAAAGCCAACGACCCGCCTGCAACGCAAACGAGCGCACCTCATCCTCGGTACGGGTGCCGTAGGGGCAGCGCTTGGTGTCGCCAAAGTAGTAGACGGACTCGTGCGGCAACGCCGTCGCAATCGCGCGCGCAACCGTCAGACCGCCCAACCCAGAATCGAACACGCCAATCGGGCGCGTGTCACCTGCCGAATTCTCGATATCGGACATTACCTCACCAGTCTCTCTCGAAAAGACATGTCCAAGTGCGGCGACGCCGCGCTACGAACGCGCCGCGACCAGCAGCTCTGCCGTCGCCGCCCAACCATCGACAATTTTGCCGCGCGTAACGAAAGCGTTCTCGCAAGCAGCCAGGAACTCGGGCGCGCCGGCGCTCGTCAGGCCATTCTCGACCAGGCAGAACGTGCCCACGTGATCGGCCATGTAGAAGTCGGACTCGGAATCGCCGAGCGCGAGCGTCTCCTCGCGCTCGATCCCCAGGTGCTCGCAGAAGCGCGCGATGGCAACGCCCTTGTTGAGACCCGCGGGGTTGATGTTGAATGCGCGACCGTCCTCGACGCGATCGAGCTCGAGCGTCGTCGGCTTGGACAGGTGAGTCAGATGGCCGTTGCAAGCCCAGATCAGACCGCAGCCGGCCTCGTCCAGGATGGCCTGAACCTCATCGTCGGGCACATCGCCGCGCATGCCGACGGTGACCTCACGGTATTTGTAGCCGGTCGACATGTCGTTGTGATACTCGATCTTGTGCGGCCAGCGGGCGAGGATCTTCTCGCACACGCCGGTCTGCTCGATCACCTGGTGCGGCGTGAGGCCGCAAGAGGAGTCGTAGGGCATGTCGCCGGTCAGATACTCCCAATCGTTGGCTTTGAGGTCGTACATAACCAGACCGCCCATCTCGCCAATGTAGGAGTTGAGGCCGAGCACGCGCGCGTCCTCGTGGATCATGGTACGGTTGCGGCCCGAGGTGGGAACCACCTGAATACCAGCGCGAGCGAGCGCCACGACGGCCTCGACGAGTTTGGTCGAGGGGTTGCCGTCGTTGTCGCGCAGCACGCACGAGCCGGGTGCAAGCATCGTGGCATCCAGGTCGGTAAAGACGTACTTGACCTTGGCCAAGCGCTCGCGCATCTCGCCCGAAAGCTCGGCGACGGTCGGCAGGGTATTGTGGGACATGGTTACTCCGTTTACGTAGAAGGGTTTGGACTTGGACGGCATGTTTTGATTGAGGGAACACGCTTATGGCGACAGCGCACTCAGGACGCCGCCGCCATCATGGTTCATTAGTCAAACTGGGCAACATCGATCAGGCGATTGGCCAGCGAAAGGTCGCTCTCGATGGGCACGAACTCGTCGCCCACGTGCATGAGCTCCTCGTCACCCTTTGCCAGCAGCAAGACAATGGTGGGAGCATCGGGGTTGACGTACTCCTCGCGCGCCGCCTTGAACGCCGCATGCACAGCGGCTTCGCGATCGAGGATGATCTTGTTCGGCGTATCGTCGGGAACATGTTCGGCAAGCTCGCGACAGACCTTCATCGGGTCCTCGTGAGCCGGGTCCTCATTGGCAAAGATCATCAGGTCGGAATACGGTGCGGCCTCGCGCGGAAGCTGCTCGCGGCGCTCCTGCGCCTTGCCGCCGGCAGCGCCAAACACCGCAATGACCGGACTAGCGGGAAACGCGCGCTTGACCGACGAGAAAAGCGAGCGGAACGAAAGCTGGTTGTGCGCGTAGTCGACGACACAAATCACGCGGCCGTCCTTCGACTCCACGACCTCCATACGGCCCGGCACACGCAGTTTTGAGAGGCCCTTCTTGATAGCCTCGATACCGATGCCGATCTCGCGCGCAGCGGCGATAGCGACCAGCGCGTTTTCCACGTTAAAGTCTCCCGCGATACCCAGCAGGACCTTCTCCCCCGCCTCGGACTCGTCGGCACACAGGCCATGCAAGTTGAACTCGATGCTAAAGCCGACTATGCGTACGTCGCTCGCCCACAGGCTTGCCTCGGGATGCTCGACGCCAACGGTCACCAAGCGCTCGGCCGTCGACGCTGCCTCCAGCACACGGTCGACCTCTTCGGTGCCCAGATTCACCACGGCGGTCTTTGCCTGGTCAAAAATCCTGAGCTTGCTCTCAAAATAATCCTCAAACGTGGGGTGTTCGATCGGCGAGATGTGGTCGCGGCCGATGTTGAGGAAGCACGCCACGTCAAACGGCAGATTCTCGACGCGTTGGTACTTGAGCGCCTGGCTCGAGACCTCCATGACCATGGACTGGCGACCGGACGTGCGGCAGTTGGCGATATGGCGCCAAACCTCGGGGGCCTCGGGCGTAGTATTGGTGCTCTCGTAGCACTCGATACCATCGTCGGTACTCACCGAGCCGATCATGCCGCAGGACTCGCCCGCCGCCTTGATGATGGACTGGAGCATAAAAGCGGCCGTGGTCTTTCCCTTGGTGCCGGTGATGCCCACGATCTTGACGTCGTGGTCGGGACGGTCGTAGACCTCCGGCGGCAACAGGGCCATGGCCGTGCGAACACTATCAACAACCAGCATCGCAGCACCGCTCTCCTGCGCCAGCGGCTCCAGAGACTCGACCAGCGACTCCTCGCACACAAATGCGACGGCGCCCGCATCGAGCGCCATGCTCAAAAACGCGGGCTTAAAGGCAGCACCTTTACAGAAGAACACGTCACCTGCCGAGACCGCGCGCGAATCAAACGAGCAACCGGTCACGGCACGCTCGTCAACCTGCTCTGATGCGCGCAGCTCGCCGCACACATCGAGCAGCTTGGCAAGCGTATCGACCGTGGTCACGGTCGCGGAATCCGAATGGTGCATCTTTCACCTTTCTCAGCCATTTGGCAGGGACGGTTTTCATAGTAACTGAAACGTGCTCGCGCAAAAACGGCTCCCGGAGGAGCCGTTACGCGCAGGCATTCGTAGGCCGAGACTAGGCAGCCTGAACAGAAGGCTGGCCCTCGTCGATAAAGAAGCGCTTGTACCACACCAGGAACACGAGCGGCGTATAGATCTTGCGCTGGAAATCGCCCTTGCCCGCAAAGTGCAGATCGAGCAGGTGCATGAGCTCGTCGGTATTGAAGAACTCGCTTGCCCACGGCGCGGTGAAGTACTCCTTGACATAGTCGTACCACTTTTGCTCGCGCAGCCAGTAGACAATCGGCACCGGGAAGCCCACCTTGGGACGGGTGGCCCACTCATCGGGCAGCGACTTGTTGGCAGCGTGGCGGAGTACCTGCTTGTTGCCGTTCTCGTTGATGCGGTAGCGGTCGGGAATGTGCTCGGCGAACTCCATGACTTTGCGGTCCAGGAAGGGCACGCGCAGCTCCAGTGAGTGTGCCATGCACATCTTGTCGGCCTTGAGCAGAATGTCGCCCGGGAGCCACATGTTCATGTCCAGGTACTGCTTCTTGACCAGCTCGGGCTGACCCTTCACGCGCGCATAGATGGGAGCGGCAAGCTCGAAGGCGCCATCGCCGGTGTTGTACTCGGGCTTGAGCACGCCGTCGACCTCGCGCTCCGGCCATACCAGAGCCTGTCCCAGGAACGACTTCTCGGGGATCTCGGCACCCTTGACCAGGAAGTTATGTCCCTTGAAGTACGGCATATGCAGCGCCAGGTTACCGAGCGCGCGACGGACGGGCAGCGGCACCATCTTTTTGTACTTGCGCACCGGGACCGTATCCTCGTAGTAGGCGTAGCCGCCAAAGAGTTCGTCGGCGCCTTCGCCCGAAAGCACGACGGTAACGTCCTTGCGGGCCATCTCGGCCAAGAACCACAGCGGCACGGAAGACAGGTTGGACTGCGGTTCGTCCATGTGATACTGGATGTCCTCGAGCGCACCGAAGAACTCGTCGGCGGTAATCATCTTGCGAACGTTCTCGACGCCGAGCTTATCGGAAAGCTCCTTGGCGTAGTTGGTCTCGTTAAAGTTCTTGTAGTCAAAGCCCACCGAGAAGGTCTTGTCGGGCATGAGGCAAGCGGCGATGTAGCTAGAGTCGACGCCACCGGAGAGGAACGACGCGACCTTGACGTCGGCGATGCGATGGGCCTCGACGCTCTCGTGCACGACCTCGTCCAGCTCGTCGACGTACTCCTCGAACGGCTTCTCGACGGCAGAGTAATCGCAATCCCAGTAGCGCTCGATGTTCATCTTGCCGGTCGGGATATCGACGGTAAAGTAGTGCGCCGGCGGCAGCTTGTAGACACCCTCGAAGAAGGTCTCCTCGGTTGCCGAATACTGCAGCGTCATGTACGGACGCAGGGCCTTTTTGTTGACCGCCTTGTGGAAGTGCGGGTAGTCCAGGAAGCTCTTGATCTCAGAACCAAAGAGCACGCCCGGAGCGCCGTCGCCCGCATCGGCCATGGGATAGTAGTAAAGCGGCTTGATGCCAAAGATGTCGCGGGCGCCAAAAAGCTTGTTCTTCTTTTTGTCCCAGATGACGAAGGCGTACATACCGCGCAAGCGATCGAGTACGGCCTCGCCCCACTCCTCGTAGCCGTGCAGGAGGCTCTCGGTGTCGGCGCCGCAGTGGAACTTGTAGCCCTTGGCCTCGAGCTCGGAACGGAGTTCTTGGAAGTTGTAGATCTCGCCGTTGAAGACAATGACGACGCTACCGTCCTCGTTGGCCATGGGTTGGGCGCCAGCCTCGGTCAGGTCGAGGATCGACAGGCGGCGGAAGCCGAGGGCAACGCGGCCGTCGATAAACTGACCGCCCATGTCGGGACCGCGATGGACGATGCGGTCCATCATCTTGGTGAGCACCTCGGATTGGTTATCCGTCCCACCGACAAAACCGACAAAACCGCACATATACTATCCCCTCTGCTGTTGCTGGGCATCAAATCGAATCAGTAGCTTTTGAGTATACCCGAGGGCGTAAAGAGGGGCGGAATGTTCAGGCAATCTCAACTGAATCAGCTCCGCTGTGACACGCGCGAGTTACCTTTAATGGATATGAGGTGAATGAGGCGATTGTTTTGCTATACTCTCTCCGCACGGGCGATTGGCGCAACGGTTAGCGCAGGTGCTTTACACGCACAAGGCTGGGGGTTCGAATCCCTCATCGCCCACCACTGATTTGATAGGCTCCCAGCAATGGAAGCCTTTCTTTTTTGGGCCCAGCGCATGGGATTCGAACCCGACAGGGTGCGGAGCTGAGGAAACGCGCAAGCGTTTTCCAGCGCAGCACGCGAGGGCCGTAGGCCCGAAGCGAAAGCGGGCGGCGTCAGCCGCACGCGGACATCCCTCATCGCCCACCATTGAATTGGAAACGGTCCTCGAAAGGGGACCGTTTTTGTTTGGGCCCATTTCATGGGATTCGAACCCGCCAGGGTGCGGAGCTGAGGAAACGCGAAGCGTTTTCCAGCGCAGCACGCGAGGGCCGTAGGCCCGAAGCGAAAGCGGGCGGCGTCAGCCGCACGCGACATCCCTCATCGCCCACCACCGAATTGGAAACGGTCCTCGCAAGGGGACCGTTTTTGTTTGCGCCCATCGCAGGGGGATTCGAACCCCACAGCTCACTCGTTTCAAGGGCAGTGGTCAAAAAATGCCAAATATGAGTACTGCTACCGGTCGCGCGCGCAGACGTGGTGTAAGAGTGTCCTGAGGTCCGTCGCTGCAAGTCC
>JAUUMM010000060.1:0-7923 GCA_030839365.1 Collinsella sp. | reverse complement strand
TGATACGAGTTGCAGCGTCGTCGACCCCGAATCGATGTAGACGAACGAACCCGGCTCGATCAGGCACGCAGCCGCTCGCACGATGGCCCGTTTGTCATCGACATGCAGTTCACTTCGCTCGGGTATGGTGAGGTCACGCGCGATATGCGCCCGCTCGAGACTCGTCGCTCCGCCGTGAACCTTCGCCAAACGATGCACCCGATCGAGGGTCTGCAAATCTCGACGAATGGTCGATGCCGTCACATCCAGGGCCTCGGCGAGGTCCGCAACGCTCATGGACCCCGCTTCGGTTACCATCCGCACAATGGCGTTGAGTCGATCGTCGGCAAGCATATGCGCCTACTCCTCCTCGGGGTACACGACGCCCCAATCCGCCCTCAGCCGCGTCATGGTCTTCATGACATCGGAGGCGACATCGATGAGCTTGAGCTTGGAGGCGTCTCCAGCGACGGCGCTCTCAAGGTCGGCCGCCTCGTAGCAAAGCGCGTAGGCCTCAACGCCCGCCTTGACTTCCTCGCGATGCCCGTCCGCCGTCCAGGTGATCACGGCGCGATCGGCGCGTGGATACGCCATGACCTCGATATAGCAGTCGTCGAAACACAGGGTCGCGCGCTTAGGCTGCTTGGCGTGCATACTTAAGGAGAACACACCGAGCTGGCCCTGTGCATTGCGCGTCACGAATCCGCTCTCCTCGTCCACTCCCGTCTCGAACAGATTAGCGAGTGATACGACCTCGTTCGGTTGGCTCTCCATGAACAAACGGGCGACGGAGAGTGCGTACACGCCGATGTCGAGCATGGCACCACCCGCGAGATTGCGGTTCCAGAAGCGGTTTGACACATCCTCGTAATCGTGGAAGCTTCCGAAATTCACCTGTGCCAGGCGCAAGCGGCCGAATTCACCCGACTCCGCGCGGCGCATAAGCTCGACGTACAGCGGCATATGGAGAACCGTCGTCGCGTCCATGAGGACGACGCCATGCTCATCTGCAATGGTACGCGCCTCTTCGAGCTCGACCGAGTTCAGTGTGATGGCCTTCTCGCATAGAACATGCTTCCCGGCAGCCAACGCGGCACGAAGATAGGTGATATGCGTGTTGTGCGGCGTGGTGATATACACGCAATCGACGTCCGGGTCCTCATACAGATCTTCGAAGCTATCGTAGACGCGCTCGACGCCATACTCACGGGCAAACGCCTCGGCTTTGGAGTGCGTGCGATTGGCGACACCGTACACGGTGCGCCCGGCGAGCGCCAAGGACTGGGCGAACTGGTTGGCGATCACACCGCAGCCGATGATCGCCCAGTTCAGGTGAGGTGCGGTGAAGATGTCGTTCGGGAACGGCTTGCCCGCCACCGCCTCAAAGGCGGCTTTTGCAGCCGCCGCCGCGTCCTTTGGTGCCGCCGATGTCATGTCGCGCTCGATAGCCATAGCAATCCTCTCGCCACGTGCAGATGCACCCATTGCGCATCTTCTCTGCCGTATCATAGCACAGTATTGCGTGTTTCTGCGTACTTCTGCGCGTTTTTGGCCGAGCCAATTACTATTGCAGCAAATGGCACCTGGCTCCGATTGCCCCATTCGCGCCAGGGACGCGTAACCCCGTAAACGCAGGAAGACCCCTCCGAGACCCGGACGGCGGTTTCTAAGCAAACATTCCGTAGGAGCCGCGCGAAGCGCGACTCCGAGGACGTTTGCGTGAAACCGCCGGGAGGGCCTCGGAGGGGTCTTCCGGTGGGAGTTCTAGGAGTTAATCCTTAGAACTTGTGACCGCACTTCTTGCAAATGCGGAGCTTGGTCTTGTGACCGTCGAGCTCGCCGGCCTCGTGGCCAACACGGGTGCGCTTGCCACACTCGGGGCAGATGAGCTGGACGTTGGAAACGTCGATCGGCATCTCCTTGTCGACGATGCCGCCCTGCTGGCCAGCACCGTTGGGCTTGACGGCCTTCTTGGCGACAGCGACGCCCTCGACGATAACCTTGCCCTCGGAAGGCAGCGCGCGCAGGACGACGCCCTGCTTGCCGCGATCCTTACCGGAGAGCACCTCGACCTTGTCGCCCTTCTTGATGGACATAGACATAGTGGTCTCTCCCTTACGTTAGAGGGTCTCGGGTGCGAGCGAGACGATCTTCATGTACTTCTTGTCACGAAGCTCGCGAGCGACGGGCCCGAAGATACGGGTGCCGACGGGCGAACCATCGTTGTTGATGACAACGCAGGCGTTCTCATCAAAGCGAATGTAGGAGCCATCCTTGCGGCGGATCTCCTTAACGGTGCGAACGACGACGCAACGGACAACGTCCTTCTTCTTGACGTTGGCGCCAGGGGTAGCCTCCTGGACAGCACCGATGAACACATCGCCGATGCCTGCATAACGACGCTTGGAACCGCCAAGCACCTTGATGCAGCGAATCTTGCGAGCGCCGGAGTTGTCGGCGACGTTCAGCATGGTTTGCATCTGAATCATGGTAGATGTTCCTCCGAACTAAGAACCGAAGAGAGGTGCGCAGCCTTTAGACGGCCTGTGGTATGCAAACCAGGCATACGCACATCTTCGGAAACGTACAAGTCGTAAGAGCGACTGCTTATTTAGCGCGCTCGACGACCTCGATGAGGCGCCAACGCTTCATCTTGGACATAGGACGGGTCTCCATAACGCGGACGGTATCGCCCACGCCAGCCGTGCACTCCTCGTCGTGAGCGTGCAGCTTCTTGGAGCTGGTCATCATCTTGCCGTACTTGGGGTGACGCTTGCGCTCGGTGATGGTGACGACAATGGTCTTGGCACCGGAGACGGAGGTAACGACACCCGTACGGACCTTACGCGAGTTACGCGAATCAGTCATGTTCTCTCCTTAGGTCCTACTCGGCGACAGCGGACTTCTCCGCTGCGATCTCGCGGGCGCGCTGCTCCGTGAGGACGCGAGCAATGTCCTTCTTCACGGTGTTGACGCGAGCGGTGTTGTCCAGCTGGCTGGTGGCCATCTGGAAACGAAGGTTAAAGAGCTCGGCGCGCATTTCCTTCAGCTTCTCAACGAGCTGAGCGTCCGAGAGCTCACGAATCTCTGCGGGCTTCATTAGTTCTCCTCCTTGGCGGCGGCGGCGTCCTCAGCAGCCCACTTGGCCTCGAGAGCGGCCTCCTCAGCCATCTCCTTCTCGATGCGCTGCTCAGCGTTCTTAGCAGCAACAATCTTGGTCTTGATGGGAAGCTTGTGCTGTGCAAGACGCAGAGCCTCGCGAGCGACCTCCTCGGGCACGCCCTTGACCTCGAACATGATGCGGCCGGGCTTGACGACGGCCACCCACTCCTCGGGGTTACCCTTACCAGAACCCATGCGAGTCTCGGCAGGCTTCTTGGTGATGGGCTTATCGGGGAAGATCGTGATGTAGACACGACCGCCACGCTTCATGTAGCGGGTCATGGCAATACGAGCGGCCTCGATCTGACGGTTGGTGATCCAATGGGCCTCGAGAGCCTGGATACCAAACTCGCCGAAATGCAGCTCGGTATTACCCTTGGCCTGGCCCTTCATGGAGCCACGCTGCACCTTGCGGTGAAGAATACGCTTAGGGGCAAGCACTACTGACCCCTCCTCTCGGAGTTACGACGACGAGGACGGGAAGAGCCCTCGAGTGCAGGGTTGGGAACAGGCTGGCCCGGGAGCTTCTCGCCTAGGTAGATCCAGACCTTCACGCCGCAAGCGCCCATAGTGGTGCTGGCGACAGCCGTGCCGTAGTCGATCTTGGCACGGAGGGTGTGCAGAGGCACGCGACCCTCGCGGTACCACTCACGACGGCCCATCTCGGCACCGCCGAGACGACCGGAGCACTGGATACGGATGCCCTTAGCGCCGGCCTTGCGGGCAGACTGGACAGCCTTACGCATAGCGCGACGGAAGGCAACGCGGCCCTCGAGCTGCTCGGCGATAGACTGAGCAACGAGGTTGGCGTCGAGCTCGGGGCGCTTGACCTCGACAACGTCGACGGAGAGCTGGCCCTTGGAGACGCCAGCGACCTTCTCGAGCTCGGTACGGAGAGTATCGATCTCGGCACCCTTCTTACCGATGACAACGCCGGGGCGAGCGGTGAGGATGATGACCTTCACCTTGTCGCCAGCGCGCTCGATCTCGACGCGGGAGACAGCTGCGCGGGAAAGACGCTTCTCGAGGTACTTGCGAATCTCGAGATCGTTACCGAGGGTCTTAGCGTAATCCTTCTCTGCGAACCAGCGGGAGCGCCAGTTCTCGGTAATGCCAAGACGGAAGCCGGTGGGGTAGACTTTCTGACCCATACAGCTTTACGCCTCCTTTCGAGGAGCAACGACGACGGTGATGTGGGAAGTACGCTTCAGAATGCGAGAAGCGGAACCCTTGGCGCGGGGACGGATGCGCTTAAGCGTCGGACCCTCGTCAACATAGGCAGCGGCGACAACCAGGTTGTCGGCACGCAGACCGTTGTTGTTCTCGGCGTTCGCAACGGCGGAACGGAGAACCTTCTCGACATCCACGGCGACGGCGCGGTCGCAGAAGTGGAGGATGTCGAAGGCCTGAGCGACAGGCTTGCGGCGGATCAGATCGACCACCAGGCGGGCCTTGCTGGGGGAAACACGCACGTACTTAGCGACGGCGCGAACCTCGGTGGCCTCAGTTTCAATAGACTTAGTTGCCATTTACGGTTAACCCCCTATTTGGCCTTGTGGCCACGGAACGTACGAGTCGGCGCGAACTCGCCGAGCTTGTGACCAACCATGGACTCGGTAACATACACGGGCACATGCTTGCGGCCGTCGTGGACGGCGATGGTGTGACCAACCATCTCGGGGAAGATGGTGGACGCGCGGGACCAGGTCTTCACGACGTCCTTCTTGCCAGCCTCGTTCATCGCGGTGATACGCGAGAGAAGGCGAGTCTCCACGAACGGGCCCTTTTTGAGACTTCTGCTCATAAGTGCTTTCTCCTAAAACTCGGTATCCGAAATTACTTCTTACGGCGACGAATGATGTGCTGGTTCGAGACCTTCTTCTTCTTGCGCGTACGAAGGCCCTTCGTCGGCTTACCCCAGGGGGTAACGGAGGGACGACCAGAGGTGTGGTTCTTGCCCTCGCCACCGCCGTGCGGGTGGTCGACAGGGTTCATGACGGTACCGCGGACGGTCGGGCGCACGTTCATGTGACGCTTACGGCCGGCCTTGCCGATGACGATGTTGGAGTGATCGGCGTTGCCGACCTCACCGACGGTGGCGCGGCAGGTAACGAGGATGCGGCGCATCTCGGAGGAAGGCATACGGACGATAGCGTACTTGCCCTCCTTACCCATCAGCTGGCAGGAGTTACCGGCGGAACGGGCGATAGCAGCGCCCTTGCCCGGCTGGAACTCGACGGCGTGGATGAGCGTACCGACGGGGATGTCGGCGAGGGGCAGAGCGTTGCCCGGCTTGATGTCGGCGTCAGAACCGGACATGATGGTCTGACCGACCTCGAGGCCCTTGGGGGCCAGGATGTAGCGCTTCTCACCGTCAGCGTAGTGCAGCAGAGCGATGCGAGCGGAACGGTTCGGATCGTACTCGATCGTGGCAACCTTGGCGGGCACGCCGTCCTTGTTGCGCTTGAAGTCGATCACGCGGTAACGACGCTTCACGCCGCCGCCCTGGTGGCGGGTGGTGATACGGCCGTTGTTGTTACGACCGGCCTTCTTGGGCAGGGGCTCGAGAAGAGACTTCTCGGGCTTGGTGCAGGTGATCTCGGAGAAATCGGAGATCGTCTGCCAACGCCTACCAGCGGAGGTCGGCTTAAGGTGCTTTACAGCCATTACAATCCCTTTCAATAGGAATCCGTTAGCCATCGCAGACAGGGATTCGAGGTTCTGCCTCGGGTGCGATGACACCGGACGTATACACGGTTCCGGGCGTGTCCATTTTATACGCCCAAAACCTTGAGCTCTCGCCTCCCCTATTTGGGAGGCATGAGCTCACTCAACAGCAGCGAGTCTTAGGCCTGGTTGCCAAAGACCTCGATGGTGTCGCCCTCGGCCAGCGTGACGATGGCCTTCTTCCAAGAACGGGTCTTGCCGGCGACATAGCGCACGCGCTTGGTCTTGGGCTTGACCGTCAGGGTGTTCACGCGAACGACCTTGACGCCGAAGATCTCCTCGACAGCGTCCTTGATCTGATACTTGTTAGCATCCTTGGCGACCTCGAACGTGTACTTGTTCAGCTCCATGCCGGAGAAGGAACGCTCGGACACGATCGGACGGATGATGATCTCGTGGGCGGTCATTTATGCAAGCACCTCCCCGAAGTGAGCGGCGATGTCGGCGGGCATCAGCACAGCGTTGTTGTTGACGAGATCGTAGGTGTTGGCCTCGTCGGCAGTGATGATGAACGTCTTGGGAATGTTGCGGAACGACAGGTAGGCGTTGACGTCCTCATCGCGAACGATGATGGTCAGACGCTTGCCCTCAAGGCCGAGAGCCTTGAGCATGGCGACGGCAGCCTTGGTGGAAGGCTTCTCGAAGCCGTAGTCGTCGACGAGCACGAGCTCGCCATCGGCCAGCTTGGCGGACAGCGCGGAGCGCATAGCCAGCTTGACCTCCTTGTTGTTCATACGCTTAGCGTAAGAACGGGGCTTGGGGGCGAAGACAACGCCACCGTGACGCCACTGGGCAGCACGGATGGAACCCTGGCGGGCACGGCCGGTGCCCTTCTGACGCCAAGGCTTCTTGCCGCCACCGGAAACCTCAGAGCGGCCCTTAGCGGACTGGGTGCCCTGACGCCAAGAGGCCATCTGGCACTTGACGATGTGGTGCATAACGTGGATGTTCGGCTCGATGCCGTACACCTCAGCGGCGAGCTCGGCCTCGGCGACCTTCTTGCCCTCGCTGTTCTTTACTTCAAACTTTGCCATTTAAGTGTTCTCCTTGGTATGACGCTGGGCTAAATGGGCTGGGCCCTTAGGCCATACGGATGGCGACGAGACCATTCTTGGCACCCGGGACAGCGCCCTTGACCAAGATGAGGTTCTGCTCGGCATCGATGCGGACAACGGAAAGGTTCTTGACGGTAACGCGCTCGTTACCCATGTGACCGGCCATCTTGACGCCCTTGAGGACGCGCGCAGGATAGGCGCACTGACCGATAGAACCGGGGTGACGCTGGAAGTGAGAACCATGCGTCATAGGACCGCGGCGCTGACCCCAGCGCTTGATGCGACCCTGGAAGCCCTTACCCTTGGAGGTACCGATGACGTCGACCTTCTCGACATCAGCGAAATCAGCGACGGTGACGACCTCGCCGACCTTGTGCTCCTCGCCGTTCTCGACGCGGACCTCACGAAGGAAACGGACAGGCTCGACGCCAGCCTTGGCGAAGTGACCAGCCATGGGCTTGTTCACGTTCTTGGCCTTGATGTCGCCGAAACCGATCTGGACGGCGTCATAGCCGTCGGTTGCCTGAGTTTTAACCTGCGAGACAGCGCAGGGGCCAGCCTGGATGACCGTGACGGGAACGACGTTGTCGTCCTCGTCCCAAACCTGGGTCATGCCAATCTTGCGGCCGAGAATCATGCTGATCAAGATATGATCCCAACTCTCGCGTGGTCTTGGGACAATGCGTACACCACCGAGCGTACGCCCCTAGAGGACCACTACTTACACGACGTGCTCCCCAGCCTTGTATTGCGTCCGGACTACCTGACAACCCTATTAAGCAGGCATTTTGTCCAGCCAGAATACTCCCCTGGTTACACACAGTTGTTTAGTATACACGGCTGCGGGCGTATCCATCGAGATTCATATTTCACTCACATTGTTTACGCAGGTAAAGTGCGTGGAGTCGCCTGGGCTTGGCAGAGGGGCGGCGAAATATATTAAGTTTGCTGCTCTACAGTCCTGCGCAAGACGGAAAGCACATTAAGTGCTTTCCTTTGC
>JAUUMM010000059.1:0-8056 GCA_030839365.1 Collinsella sp. | reverse complement strand
GGAACAGCAGCGCCTCCTGCGGCACGTAGGCAACCTGGCGGCGCAGGCTCTGCTGCGTACAGCGCGAGACGTCTTGGCCGTCCACGAGCACGCGGCCGCCCTGTACGTCATCCAGGCGCAGTAACAGCTTAGTGAGCGTCGTCTTGCCCGAGCCCGATTTACCCACCAGGCCCACGCGCTGGCCCGCCGCCACGTGAAGCGTCAGGTCGTCGAACACGTTCTCGCCCGCCGCGGCATCACGGTATGCAAAGCTCAAGTGCTCAAAATCAATCGCGCCCTCGCTCACTTTAAGCTCGGGAGCGTTCTCGTCGTCTGCTACCAGACGCGGCTCGTCCAGCACGCGCGTCATCTCGGCCGCATCGCCCAGCGCGCGGTTAATGCGCTGCATCATGGAGCTTACGTAGTTCAGACGCATGGTGAGGTTGTACGTATAGGTAAAGATCATGACGAGCGCGCCGGCCGAGATGCCAAACCACGCGTTGCCGCCCGCGACGAACACGCTCACCACGGCCATGGTGATGACGATAAGGCCCGAGGTCGTAAAGTTGCGCTGCATCATGGCGTGCATCGAGACCGTCTCGGCGTCGCGCGCGGCGCGGTCGGCAGCATCGAACAGGTCGCGCTCAAAGTCCTCGCGCCCACAGGTCTTGACGGCCAGGATATTCGTGACCGCGTCGGACAGCACGCCCGACAATTTGTTCTGCGCGGCGGACGTCGCGGCCGAAAGCGGCATGATGCGCTTATACATAAGCCAGACAAACGCGATGTAGACGACCATAATGCCCACCAGGATCACGGTAAACGTCGGCACCACCGGAGCGAGCGCCGCCACCGTGCAGACAACCGAGGTGATAGTAGGAATAAGCGAATACACCGTCACGTCCACCAGGCCCGTGTAGCCGCTCATAAAGCGGCTCGTCTGGCTCACAAGCGATCCGCCAAAACGGCTGGTGTAGAATGTCATGGATTGATTGGAGAGCGTGTCGAAGCACAGGCGCGCCAGGTGATAGTTGCCCGCAATCTCGAGCTTGTAGACGGTGTAGTCCTGCAGCTTGGAGAGGATTTGGCCTACCAGGTTAACGAGCACGAGCGCCAGAATGTAGGGGGCAAAGACCTCAAACACCTGGTCGCCCGCCACGGGGCCGGCTTGAACGCGGTCGACGATAAGGGCCATCACGTAGGTGTTGGCAAACGTGAGCAAAAAGATGTAGCCCGCCGACGAGAACACCGAGAGAAAGACGATCAGCGGCTGCGTGCGCGTGACATCCCAAAAACGCTTTAGAGTGCGACGCACGGTGGAGCGTTTGAGCGGACTGGTGCTTCTCTGAGACATGGACTTCCTTTCGCGTCTGATAGGGCGAAACGCCATTGTTGCACATTGAAGCGCACCTCAGGCAAGCACGATGCGAAAAGCGCCCGCGCCGTGCTTGCGCAGGCGCCCCGCCGTCAGATGCAGCTAGTCCTCGTCTTTTTGGTCTGCGAGCAGGCTCGCGGACGTGAGCCCCAAGATCGCGTCGGCCTCCCCGACATCTTCCAGCGCATCGATATCCTTGAGCTTGCGCTCCATAACGTTGGTGCGCGTGGTGATGATGCCCTCGACCGTTTTACCCGCGGTCTCGATCTGCTGCTGGGCGCGGCGCAGGGCCGCCTGATAGCGCGGCAACTCGGCCTTGACGGCGGAAAGCACGCGCAGCACGTCGTCGGTGCGCTTTTGTAGCCTAAACGTCTGATAGCTCATCTGCAGGCTGTTGAGGATGGCCGCCATGGTGCTGGGGCCGGCAACGTTGACGTGATAGTCGCGGCCCAGGGTCTCGATAAGCCCGGGGCGACTGACGACCTCGGCGTACAGGCCCTCAAAAGGCACGAACATAATGCCAAAGTTGGTGGTCGCGGGCACGCTCAGGTACTTTTCGCAGATATCCTTGGCCTCGCGCTTCACCATCATATCGAGCGTCTTGCGCGCTGCGGCGACGGCCTCAGCGTCACCCGACTCCTGGGCGTCGAGCAGATGCTCGTACGCATCGCCCGGGAATTTGGAGTCGATCGGCAGCAGCACGGGGTCACCCTCGTCCACCGGCAACTTGACGGCAAACTCAACGCGCTCCGAGGCGCCGGGTTTGGTGGCGACGTTTTCCAGATACTGATCGGGCGTCAGGATGTCCGCCAAGATCGCACCCAGCTGAACCTCGCCCAAAATGCCGCGCGCCTTCACATTGCCCAATACGCGCTTAAGGTCGCCCACGCCGGTGGCAATGGATTGCATATCGCCCAGGCCCTTGTACACGGCCTCGAGCTGGTCGCTCACCTGCTTAAACGATGCGGACAGACGGTCGTTGAGCGTGCGGGAGAGCTTCTCGTCAACCGTCGCGCGCATCTGATCGAGCTGCACGTTATTGTCCTTGCGGATAGCACCCAGCTGGGCATCGACCGTCTCGCGCACCTTGTCCAGACGATGCTCGATACCCTCGCGATTGGCGCCGAGCTGCTGGGCGGTCTCGCGGCGCAGGTCGTCCATGCGGTCGCCAGCCTGCGAGAACTCGCGCGCGATGGTCAGGTAGCGTTGCTGTTCCACGGCCGCATCGGTCGTCTGCTGTTGCGCGATGGCGTTTGCCGTGCGTCGGGTTTCTGCCAGCGCCAGATTAAGGGCGTCGAGCGCATTGTTAGCCTGCTCAAGCGCCGCCAGCGTCTCCGCACTGTTGTCGCCGCGTTCCCGCAGCTCGGCGCGAAGGCCCTTGAGCTGCAGGGCACAAGCCACAGCAACCCCCACCGCCACCAAGGCGATCACAACAAGCGCAACATCAATAGCAGACATAGACTCCGTCCAACAAACCCAATCGAACACCAATCAAAACCGCGATCAATCTTACCCCGTCACACACACGGAGCACTCGTCCCGCTCTCCCGCGCCCCTCTCTTCCGCATATTCCATAATGCGGCGCGCCGTCTCCCTACTTACTTTTGAGTCGTCGCCGGCTAAATATGCGTACACGTTTCCCTTATTCAGGTGCAGATCGCGGCAGAGACCATAGCGCGACAAACTCGAACCCGCTAATGCTTCCAACGTTCTTTTGCGCATCAGGGCATTGACTCTTCTGTCCGCCGCCGGTTTTTCCTTTACCCCTCGATACGCGTGCCAAACATTGGCATAACGATTAGGGAGATCGTCCTTGGCGCACAGAGACACAAGACTGCCCGCCTGGTTGTATAAGGACAAAACGCCTCGATAGCCCTCTTCCATCCACAAGCCCTCGGATAAACCCAAGACGTACTCGGCCTTGCCCTGCGCTAAAGCAAGCAAAAACAGCGGCTCTGCCACACGCGGTTCAACCGTCGTTGCCCGCTCAACCAGCTTTCTAAAACTCAACGACTGTTGCCCAGACAACTCACGACAATAGCCCTTCAAGAATCCCTCAAAAGTCAGATTCAACCGCGCACCTCCATTAGTATTATTCGTCTTCAATAATACTATAGAGTGACACGACTAGACCGCCCAGAGGAAAAGATCCTGTTTGAGACTGCAATCCTTTAAATCTAAGACGGCCTTTGAGAGAAGCTAGCTCTCCCAGCCGGCGCGGATGGTTGTTATGACGTCACCTAGGCGCTGGCCCAGGGCCGCTAGATGCTGGAGCACCTCATTGGGCGAGGCACCGTTGAGAATGCACGTGAGGGCATATGAGGCCAAGAAGATTGCCGCAAGTCCTAGCGGAATGAGCACGATCATCGCCAATGTGCGCAGGCGCTGGCCCACGCGGCGACGACGCGCACGACGCTTGTCGAACGCGAGCTCCTGCGCATATGAATCTTGCTGTACGGAATAGGCCTCTGGTGCCGATTCGCACCCGGGCACGGCTGCAGGTACAGCAGCGGGCACGACGTTTTGCACGGGCGCCTGGTTGGCAACCCCTTGCATTTGCATCTCTATAAGCCGCCGCTGCTGCCGCAACATGCGCTCGGCTTGTTGCTGTGGGGTCTCAAGAAACAGGTCCATGTTGGCCTCCAAAATCGGAGCGTTCGACGCTTACGACCAGCATCCCGCACCGCCATGACCGCGACAACGCAATCGCCGGCAATAGCCACAAAGTTTCTTTTGCTCAAAAGCTGTCGAAAAGCTCAACAACTCCCCTACCAGCACTTTCTCTGAGCTTTTTTCGCCAGCAATCTTTTGGCCTTCCACCCTTACGCCAACTGACCAAAATCTAACCAAAAGCTTGACGAAAATTGTGGAGACCGGGACCCCACACAAAAAGTGCCGCCCCAAAGGGGCGGCACACAAACCAATCTATTAGCCAAAACTCGTTGGCAAGCCCGCGTCGTCAGACCCGCGGCGCATGCCTTTGCCTCGCGTGACTCTGCGAAGCCGTGAGCGAGAGGGAAAGGGATGCGCCGCGGGTCTGACGTCCGGAGCGGTGAAACCAGCAGTTGCCCTGCGCCCCGTGGTCGGTGAGAACAGACTACATGCCCGCGAGACCGCGGGCGGCGGTAGCGCACATAAACGCCAAGGCTAAAATCACGAGCGAGCCCGCAATGTCTGCCAGCACGCCCATTACGCGGCGCTCAAACAGCCAGCTCTCAAAGTGCGGGGCAACGTTGCGCCAAACACGCCACAGCAAGATGCCCATACCGATGACGCCCGGGATATTGAGCAGTAGGATCTCGGAGCACAAAAGACCGATCAGGTTGCCGGCGACAAAACCAGCGTCGCCCTCGCAGTATTTGCGATAAATCATGTACAACATGTACGCCACAAACGGCTGCAGGCACGCAGAGATAAACGTAACCACCATCGAGGGGTCCTGAGAAAAGACATCGGTGAGTTTATCGACACTCGTGGCATCTTTCGAAGCCAAGAACAAGCCAATGACCACCACGGGCACCACGCCCAAGATAACCTCGACCAGAGTAAACAACTTAGCAGTCAGATCCTCGCTAGCCGTATTGAGGTGAGGCGCCCACTCAGGATGAGCATGCGCGCCAACCTTCTTGTCCTTCTCGACACGATCGACCTTTTTACCCTCGGCAACCCGACGACCAGGATCCTTGCGAGTTCCCGCCGCAGCAACCCGAGCCCGAGACTTCTTACCCATAACCAACACCTCACAAGAGGAAACGAATAGCCAACGCTACCCAGTGTACCCTCTAAGCAACGTCACCGCCCCAACCGGCCCCCACAAAAACGTGCCGCCCCATAAGGGGCGGCACACAAACTTCTTATCAGCTTTTCTGTAACGAGCACGCGACGACCCAACGCCGGAGCGCAGGGCGGGAAATGCCTTTGCCTCGCGCGACCCTGCGCAGCCGTGAGCGAGAGGGAAAGGCATTTCCCGCCCTGCGCTCCGCAGCAGCCAGCGCCACGCGCTAGTAGTTCACCACCTGCTCCTCAAAGTACGCCTTCGGGTGGTTACACACCGGGCACACCTCAGGCGCCTCGGCACCAACGTGCAGGTGCCCGCAGTTCAGGCACTTCCACACCTTCACGCCCTCGCGCTCAAACACCTCGCCCGATTCAATGCGCTCAACGAGCTTGTTATAGCGCTCCTCGTGAGCCTTCTCCACGGCGCCGACACCACGGAACTTCTCGGCGATCTCGACAAAGCCCTCCTCCTCGGCGGTCTTGGCAAACTCGTCGTACATCGTGGTCCACTCGTAGTTCTCTCCTGCGGCGGCATCGCGCAGATTGTCCAGGGTATCGGGGACGGCGCCATCGTGCAGATACTTAAACCACAGTTTGGCGTGCTCGGACTCGTTGCCAGCCGTCTCGGCAAAGATGTTCGAGATCTGAACGTAGCCGTCTTTCTTGGCCTTAGATGCGTAGTAGCGATACTTGGTGTGTGCCTGGGACTCACCGGCAAAAGCGGTCTCGAGGTTCTTCTTGGTTTGGGAATTCTCAAAATCCATAGGTGTACTTCCCTTCAACACGTGCCGCCCATAGGCTTTGAGCGACCTTGTCTTTAGGATGCCCTCAAGCCGCGAATTTAAACCTTACAATCCCGTTCTTCAGATTTGAGCGGGCTACACACTCAACCAACGATCGTCCTCGGCTCGGCAAAAGCCCTCGCGCTCCAGGTCAGCTAGAATGCCCGCGATCAAGTCGCACTCGACCGGCCCGCGACCGGCTGCCGCTTCCATCTCGTTAACGCCCACCACGGCATCAGCAAGCGTAATCCCCGCCGGCTGCCCATCGCGCGCTGCCAACAACATACGCACGATATGCGCGCGCTTTTGGCGGCGCGAGCCCTCAAACTTGGACTGACGACTATAGCCCGCCGACCGCCTGGACGGATTGGGCAGTGTCTTTTTAAGATACGCGCCGTAATCCAGCAATGCGTAATACCACGCGCGCGGCGTGTCGGCATCGTCTTGAGGCGCGGCAAAGGGCGTAATCTCGTCCGCCGCCGCACCGGGGACCGCCGGACAGGCAGCTTGGATCAGCGGCACCAGCTCGCGATCGGGAACGGCCGGCACATCGGGAAAGAAATGATGCAAAAAGACCGTGCGCACGTTGGTCTCCAGATACACGCCTGGAAGATCAAACGCAAACGAACGGATGCCCTGCGCCGTTGCCGGGCCAATGCCGGGCAGAGCGACCAAGTCACGCGTCTCACGCGGAAACTCCCCGTCCCAGTCCTCTACAACGCGCTGAGCGGCCCCATGAAGCGCCAGAGCGCGTCGGTTGTAGCCCATGCCCTGCCAAGCGTCCAAAACATCGGAAGGCGCGGCCTGGGCAAGCGCCTGCACAGTCGGAAAACGATCGAGCCACACCGGCATGCGCGCCTCCACACGCGGCACCTGCGTTTGCTGCAGCATGACCTCAGAAAGCCAAATGATGTACGGATCGCGTGTGCGGCGCCACGGAAGGTCGCGATAACGCAGGACCCCTTCCGAACGAATCATCGAACGAAAGGGGTCCTGAATCATGGCTATGCTCCTTATGCGGCGCTATTCCTCCCGGTAAGCGCACGCGCAGGTGGCGTACTCGGGAAACGCTTCGCGGTCGGCGAACTTGGGATCGACGGCCGGGAACTGGCGGTGAGCGACGATGTCGCCGAGTGAAACGGAATCGAGGTAGTCGCGCATCAACGCCTGGGCTCCGGCCCACAGGGGATGATAGCAGCACGTGCCCATGCGCGCACAGTCTCCGTCGGGGGCCGTGCAATCGTTCATAACCATGGGGCCCTGAACGGCCTCGACGACCTGGCGGATAGTAACGTCGTCCGGGCTGACCTTGAGGCGCATACCGCCGTGGACTCCACGCAGGCTCTCCACAATACCGGCCTGGACCAAGCCGTGCTGGATCGAGCGAGCAAACGAATACGGCACATTGACCTCTTCGGCAGCGGTGCGAACAGAAAGCAAACGCTCCGGCTCCTCGGCAAGCATCGCCAACATGCGCAGGGCATAATCAGTCTTCCTCGATATGTCCATTTTCCCCTTCCAAGGAATAGGAACAGCTCGAACGAGCTCCGGGGCCGAGCTTGTGTCGAGACGCTAAATGACCGCCAGGACATCCAAATGGTAAATCGGATATCCCCTGAGTGCCGCGCTTGGAGCGAAATGCATCAGATGCGGCCTACAGTGCAATTTAGTATAACCTAACCCCCTGTCTCGTTGAACAGGTGTTGCGCAACAAAACCGTTGTTCAGACAAATATACTTATTAGATTTTATTTGCGTTCCCGAAGGCGCGAGGATTCTGGGCGAAGATGCACCGGGGCGATCGTTCTATCGAAACAAAGTGCATCAAACGCAAAAAGCCACGTCCGAAGACGTGGCTTTAATTGCGTTGGCGGGAAGTACGGGGCTCGAACCCGCGACCTCCGACGTGACAGGCCGGCGCTCTAACCAAACTGAGCTAACTCCCCAGGCAGACGTTCGCGTTTGTTTCCGCTCGCGTGCGCTGCGGGGATTAGTATACACAGAAGTCTGTCCGGCGCGCAACAACTTTTTTGAAAAATTTTTTGGGGCCATCCGGGAGGGCTTCCGGGGCTGAGGGCGGGGGTTAAGATTGCTGCTCTACAGTCCTGCGCAAGACGGAAAGCACATTAAGTGCTTTCCTTTGC
>JAUUMM010000058.1:0-8370 GCA_030839365.1 Collinsella sp. | reverse complement strand
CCCTCCCGTCTCCTGCGCCCCTCCCGGAACTGTCCACATCAGTGTAGCCAATCCATACCGGGCGCTGATGCGCCCGCACGAGGTCAGGAGGCCCGAGGACGCCTCGGAGCTCGTGGCGGCCAGGCGCGCGGCGAAGGTCAGCCAGGTGAGGGCGGCGTCCATACTGGGCACCAGCGAGAAGTACATCTCGATGCTGGAGAGGGGCCAAAGGGAGCTCAAGCCCATAAGGAGGGCCTACGAGGCATGGGTCGAGGCCGGACTTCCGCTCGATTGGGACAGGCAGGCCTTCGAGGCCGAGCGCAAAATGGATTCTAAAAAACACCTTGCCAAATAGGAGCGTCAGGACGCAAAGAGGCTCGCCGCACGAAGTGCGCAGCGAGCCTCTTTGCATGTCCGAGGACGTTTTGGAAAGTAACCCAAAGCGGCCCGGCGATCCTGCAGGAGTTAAACCCCTTTAGAACTTGTCGTGGAAGGTACGCGCAATGACCTCGTCCTGCTGCTCCTTGGTGAGCGTGTGGAAGTTCACGGCATAGCCGGAAACGCGGATGGTCAGCTGCGGGTACTTCTCGGGGTGAGCCTGAGCGTCGAGCAGCGTCTCACGGTTGAAGACGTTGATGTTCAGGTGGTGGCCACCCTTCTCGGCGTAAGCGTCGAGCATGTGGACCAGGTTATCGGCCTGGGTCTCGGAAACTTCAGAAACCTTCATAATGTGTCTCCTTCGATTAATAGGCGCCGGCCGAAACCGGCGCACTAATCAGTAATCGTTATTGTTAGTATAGCACTAACAATAGTTACTCGCCCAGCTGATCAAGGTCGATATCGCCAAAGAACACCTGGTCCTCCTTGCCGAGCGCACTCGGGATGATGGAGAAGGTGTTGGAGATGCCGTCCTGAGCATCGCGGAACGGGAGCTTGGAAACCGAAGACAGCGAAGCGATGGCGCCATGGCTATCGCGCTTGTGCATGGGGTTAGCACCCGGGGCGAACGGCTGGCCAGCCTTGCGGCCGTCGGGCGTGGAGCCGGTCTTCTTACCGTACACGACGTTGGAGGTAATGGTCAAAACCGAGGTCGTAGGCACGGAGTTGCGGTAGGTATCGTTCATGCGGATGTACTCCATGAACTGGTGCACAACGTCGTGAGCGATCTGGTCGACGCGGTCGTCGTCGTTACCGTACTTGGGGAACTCGCCCTCGGTCTCGAAGTCGACGATGATGCCATTCTCGTCGCGGACGGGGTGAACCTTGGCGTACTTGATGGCGGACAGGGAGTCAGCCACGACGGAAAGGCCAGCGATGCCCGTAGCGAACCAGCGGTGCACGTGCTTGTCGTGCAGAGCCATCTGGATGCGCTCGTAGCAGTACTTGTCGTGCATGTAGTGAATGATGTTCAGCGAGTTGACGTACACGCCAGCGAGCCACTTCATCATGTCGTTGTACTTGGCCACAACGTCGTCGTAATCGAGCGTATCGCCCTCGACGGCGCGATACTTGGGGCCGACCTGCTTCTTGGAGACCTCGTCAACACCGCCGTTGAGTGCATACAGCAGGCACTTGGCCAGGTTGGCGCGAGCGCCGAAGAACTGCATCTCCTTGCCAATGCGCATGGAGGACACGCAGCAGGCAATGCCGTAGTCGTCGCCGTGATAGACGCGCATGAGGTCGTCGTTCTCGTACTGGATCGAGGAGCTGGCGACGGAAGTCTTGGCGCAGAACTTCTTGAAGTTCTCGGGCAGACGGGTCGACCACAGAACGGTCATGTTGGGCTCGGGGCTGGTACCCATGTTCTCGAGCGTGTGCAGGTAGCGGTAGCTCATCTTGGTAACGAGCGTACGGCCGTCAACACCCATGCCGCCGATGGACTCGGTGACCCACTGCGGGTCGCCGGTGAACAGGGCCTGGTACTCGGGAGTACGGGCGAACTTGACCATGCGGAGCTTCATGATGAAGTGATCCACGAACTCCTGGATCTGCTCCTCGGTGAAGGTACCGTTGGCAAGGTCGCGCTCAGCATAGATGTCGATGAACGTAGAGGTACGGCCGATGGACATAGCGGCGCCGTTCTGCTCCTTGACGGCAGCAAGGTAGGCGAAGTACATCCACTGGATGGCCTCCTGCGTGTTGGTAGCAGGGTTGGAAATGTCGAAACCATAGGTCTCGGCCATCATCTTGAGCTCGCCGAGGGCGCGGATCTGCTCCTGCAGCTCCTCACGATCGCGGATGTTGTCGGCGGTCATGACCGTCGGGGTGGAAGCCTTCTGGGCCTCCTTGTCCTTAATCAGGTAGTCGACACCGTACAGGGCGACACGACGGTAGTCACCGATGATGCGGCCGCGGCCATAGCCATCGGGCAGACCGGTGATGATGTGAGCCGAGCGGCAAGCACGCATCTCGGGGGTGTAAACATCGAAGACGCCGGCGTTGTGGGTCTTGCGCTCGAAGGTGTAGCGCTCGACAACGTTCTCGTCGACCTTGTAGCCGTGCTGGCTGGCGGCCTGGCAAGCGATGCGGATACCGCCGTTGACGTGCAGAGCGCGCTTGAGCGGCTTGTCGGTCTGGAGGCCGACGATGGTCTCCTTCTCGCGGTGGGCGTTATCGATGTAGCCAGCGGGGTGGCTCACGATACCCGTGACGGTCTTGGTGTCCATATCGAGGACACCACCCTGCTCGCGCTCCTTAAGCAGCAGGTCGAGAACCTCGCCCCACAGCTCCTTGGTACGCTCGGTCGGACCTACGAGGAACGACTCGTCGCCCTCGTAAGGGGTGTAGTTCTTCTGGATGAAGTCTCGGACGTCAACCTCTCCCGTCCAAATGCCTTCCTTGAAGCCTTCCCATGCCTCCTGCATTGTGTAACCACGCTCCTAGTTACGTGTAATGCGGCGCTCTCTCACACCGCTGCTTATTGAATTCTTGAATTTTCGGCTTGCACTACCGGCTTCTTCCGTTCTTCACCACACGTTGGTGCAGGGAAAAACGTTTGTCCACCTTGGAACTGCAACCCAAAACCCAAGATTTCACCCGTTTGAGAAGGATAACATAGCGACCCTCTCCATCTGGGCTGTTATATGTTTCTTTTTTTATATCATAAGGGCGTTTTTTACAAACCCGCAGGAAATGCGAGCGTGAACAACTACCGTTCACCGATTTGTTTAGTTTTTTCCTTGCCTTTGTACGACGTTCACTCTAGCTGTTATGCCAGCTTTAGCAGGGTAAAGTGCCTCTGAGTGGGCTTTAGGACGTGCTCAGAGATCTACCCCTAACTTTGCTGATACCGACGGTGTACGGAGGTCGCCTAAAGGTTGTTTTCTAGGCATTTCCCAAAATCTACCGTATAGGGTGCGCGTGCGGGGGTATCATCTTTCACCGAAAATAGTTTCTAGTGTTAGGGGTTTTCGGTGGAAGATACCGATTTCCATGAGCTTGGGCGTCAGCTCTTTACCGAGTTTGGCAGCATGCACCAGCGCGTTTCGCGCTTTGCCGACCAGGCTCTGGGTGGCGAGATGGCCGTCATGCGCGCCCTCATGCGCGCCGGCGGCTCGCTCACGCCGAGCGAACTCGCTGATCGCGCCTGGGTCTCGAGCGCCCGCATCGCCAATATCCTGCGCGCCCTCGAGGCCAAGGGCTGGGTCGAGCGCGAGCACTCAAAGACCGACCGTCGTCGCGTACACGTCACGGTGACCGACAAAGGATTCCAGGTTATCGAAATCAAACGTCGGGAATTCGAGGACCGCACCGCGGCCTTCCTCGAGCAGCTTGGCGAAACAGATACCCAAGAGATGGTGCGCCTTCTTAGACGTGCCAACGAAATTATCGACCGCAATCAAGAAAGGAGAGATGCCGAGTGAGGATTCTCAAGCTCTTTAAAAAACATATCCTGGCACTGTTCGCAGCTATCGTACTTATCGTAATCAGCTGCAACGCCGATCTGGCGCTGCCTACCTATATGAGCGACATCGTCGACGTGGGTGTGCAGCAAGGCGGCATCGCGTCGCCCGTACCCGACACCATCCGCGCCGAATCGCTCGACGACCTCGAACTCTTTATGAGCGCCAAGGACGCCAAGGCTGTGGAGGCCGTGTTTAGCAAGGCTGACAAAAACGACATTCGAACGTACGAGGGCACCGAGGAAGAGCGTGCCGATGGAGGCAAGATTGCCGACATTATGAGCCTGCCCGAGACTGTTGTCCTTTCGCTCAACCAGGGCATCGACGCCAACTCCATGGGCGACATGATGGGCTCGTCCAGCGAGAAAGACGACAACGCTGCCCAGGCCATGCCCACCCCCGAGCAAATGGCAGCGATGACGCCCGAGCAGCTCGCCGAGATGCAGCAGAAGGCCGCGGCGGCGCAGAACATGCAAAAGCAGATTGATGCCGACGGCGGTAAGATCACTATGAAGAGCCTGCGCCTGGGTGTCGAGGGCGGTCTGGTAGACCAAAGCAAGCTCGTCGAGGGCGCCAACCAAATGGCGGACAAAATGGGCTCCATGTCGGGCTCCATCGTCACCCAGCGCGCCGTGAGCTATGTACAGGACGAGTACAAGGCGCAGGGCATCGACCCCGCCGACGTGCAGAACGCCTACCTGAGCCGCATGGCGACCACGATGTTTGGACTGTGCCTCGTGTCGCTCGTCGCCACCATCCTGACCGGTGCCGTGGCTTCGCGCACCGCCTGCTCCATCGCCCGCGACCTGCGCCGCGAGACCTTCAACAAGGTTATGCACTTCTCGCCGGCCGAGGTGGGCAAGTTTAGCCAGGCCTCGCTCATCACCCGCTGCACCAACGACATTCAGCAGATCCAGATGGCCGCAACCTTGTTTATCCGCATGTGCCTGATGGCCCCCGTCATGGGCATCGTCGCCGTCATGCGCGTCCTGGCCAACCACACCGGCCTGGAGTGGACCATCGCCGTGGCCATCATCGCGGTCTCGGCCGTCGTCGGCGTGCTTATGGGCCTCACTATGCCCAAATTCAAAAAGATGCAGAGCTTTGTGGACCGCGTGAACCTTACCGCCCGCGAGCTGCTCGACGGCCTTATGCCTATCCGCTCGTTCAACCGCGAGGAGCATGAGCTCGAGCGTTTTGACAAGGCTTCGCTCGACCTGATGACCACGCAGCTCTACACCAACCGCGCCATGAGCTTTATGATGCCGCTCATGATGCTGGTCATGAATTGCATCACCGTGCTTATCGTCTGGTTTGGCGCGCAGGGCGTGTCCGACGGCGTGATGCAGGTCGGCAACATGATGGCGTTTATCTCCTACACCATGCAGATCGTCATGGCGTTTATGATCCTCACCATGGTTTCGGTCATCCTGCCCCGCGCCGAGGTCGCAGCCGAGCGCGTGGAAGAGGTCATCACCTGCCCCACGAGCATCAACGACCCCTCCTCGCCCAAACTGCCCGCGACCAGCGCGTCACGCGGTGAGCTCACCTTCCGCGACGTGAGCTTCCAGTATCCCGATGCCCGCGCCGATGTCATCAGCGGCGTGAACTTCACCACGCATGCCGGTCAGATGCTCGGCATCATTGGCTCCACGGGCTCGGGCAAGTCCACGCTCGTGCAGCTGATTCCGCGCCTGTACGACGTCACAGGCGGCAGCATTTCGCTCGACGGCATCGACGTGCGTGACATGACCCTTTCCGAGCTACGCCGCCGTATTGGTTATATCCCGCAGCAGGGTCGCCTGTTCTCGGGCACCGTCGAGAGCAACCTCAAGTTTGCCGGCGATATGGTGAGTGACGAGGATATGCGCCAGGCGGCACGCGTCGCCCAGGCGGAGGACTTTATCGCCGAGCGCGAGGGCGGCTACGACTCCCCCATCAGCCAGGGCGGATCCAATGTCTCGGGCGGCCAGCGCCAGCGCCTGGCCATCGCCCGCGCGTTGGCCAAAAAGCCCGAGGTCGTGGTGTTCGATGACTCGTTTAGTGCCCTCGACTACAAGACCGACGCGCGCCTGCGCGAGGAGCTGGCCAAAAACGTTACCGACGCCGCACTCGTGGTCGTGGCCCAGCGCATCGCGACCATCATGCACGCCGACCAGATTATCGTGCTCGACGACGGCCACGTGGTGGGCACTGGCACACACGAGGAGCTGCTGCACAGCTGCCCGGCGTACCTGGAGATCGCACAGTCGCAGCTTTCCGCCGAGGAGCTGGGGCTTACCCAAGAAGAAATTGCAGCCGTCACGGAAGGAGGCGAGCGCTAATGGCAGACGAGACCAAGACTCAGATTCCCAAGCCCACCCGCCGGCGCGGTCCTATGGGCCGTATGGGTGGCATGGGCCGCGGCGAAAAGGCCAAGGACTTTAAGGGCACCATGAGGCAGCTGCTCGGCTATATCGGCCAGCACAAGATTGCCGTGTTTGCTGCCGTCGCCTTTGCCGTGTGCTCGGTCATCTTTAACATTGTGGGGCCCAAGGTGCTCGGCCAGGTTACCACCAAACTGTTCGAAGGCCTGGTTGCCAAGGTCAACGGCACCGGCGACGTCGACTTTGACTGGATCGCCAAGACGCTCGGCTTTTTGCTCTGCCTGTATCTGGCAAGCTCTGTTTGCAGCCTCATCCAGGGCTGGCTCATGACCGGCGTCACGCAAAAGATCTGCTATCGCATGCGCAAGGAGATCGCCGCCAAGATCGCTGTCGTTCCAATGAGCTACTTCAACGGCCACAGCAAGGGCGACGTGCTCAGCCGCATCACCAACGACGTCGATACGCTGGGCCAGTCGCTCAACCAGAGCGTGACCCAGCTCATCACGTCGGTGACGCAGATTATCGGCGTGCTCGTCATGATGCTGTCGATCAGCCTGCCGCTCACCGGCGTCACCGTGCTCACGCTGCCGGCCGCCGCGATTATCCTGACCGTAATGATTCACTTCTCGCAGCCATACTTCCGAGAGCAGCAGCAGGTTCTGGGTGCCGTCAACGGCATTATCGAGGAGGATTTTGCCGGCCAAAACGTCATTCAGGTGTTCGACCGCGCCGAGGCCTCAATCGAGGAGTTCGACCGTCAAAACGACCGCCTCTTTATTAGTGGCTGGCGCTCGCAGTTCCTGTCGGGCCTGATGATGCCGCTTATGAGCTTGGTGGGCAACATGGGCTACGTGGGCGTCGTCGTGGTGGGCGCGCAGCTCGCACTGACCGGCAATGCCACGCCCGGCGACATCCAGAGCTTTATCCAGTACGTTCGCAACTTTACGCAACCCGTGCAGCAGCTGGGCAACGTGAGCAACACGATGCAGTCGATGGCCGCCGCCACCGAGCGCGTGTTTGAGTTCCTGGCCGCGCCCGAGGAGGAGCAGAAGGCCGACGCGCAGATTCCCGAGAAGCGCCCCGGCCACGTGGAGTTTGACCATGTGAAGTTTGGCTACACGCCCGACAAGACCATCATCCACGACTTTAGCTGCGAGGCGCAGCCCGGCCAGACCATCGCCATCGTCGGTCCCACCGGCGCCGGCAAGACCACGCTCATTAAGCTGCTGCAGCGCTTCTACGATGTGGACGGCGGTTCGCTGCGCGTCGAGGGTGTCGACGTGCGCGACTGGGACCGCGCGGCGCTGCGCGGCGAGTTTGCCATGGTGCTGCAGGATACCTGGCTGTTTAACGGCACCATCCGCGAGAACATCCGCTACGGACGCCCCGATGCGAGCGATGCCGAGGTCGAAGCCGCCGCACGCGCCGCACGTTGCGACCACTTTATCCATACGCTTGCCGGTGGCTACGACTTTATGATCAACGAGGAGGGCACTAACCTGTCGCAGGGTCAGCGCCAGCTCGTGACCATCGCCCGTGCCATTTTGGCCGACCGCCCGGCGCTGATTCTGGACGAGGCGACTTCTAACGTCGATACCCGCACCGAGGAACTCATTCAGCGCGCCATGGATGCGCTGATGCAGGGCCGTACAAGCTTTGTCATCGCGCACCGCCTGTCCACGATCCGCAACGCCGACGTGATCTTGGTAATTCGCGACGGCGACATCGTCGAGAAGGGCACGCACGACGAGTTACTCGCCCAAGGCGGCTTCTACGCCGACCTGTACAACTCGCAGTTCGACGAGGCGGCGTAACAACCGGCGGCAAACAACCGCAATGCCCAGAAAACGGGGGCGCAGGACAACCTGTGCCCCCGTTTTTTTGCTCTGCGGCCCTCGAACCACCTCCCCTGGAACCTGATTGGCAGCCCCTTCGAGGCCCCGTGGGCAAAAAAGGGCAAATATGAGTACTGTTACCTTTTTAGTAACAGCCAAAACAGCCCCAAATGCCGTTTTCACGGCTTACACGCGGGTAGCGCGCAGAGATGTGGTGTAAGAGGCGGGGCATACCCCGCCTCTTCCCTTTCTTGAAAGGGAGGGGACACCGCCTAGAATTCGTCGTTG
>JAUUMM010000006.1:0-71657 GCA_030839365.1 Collinsella sp. | reverse complement strand
ACTTGCAGCGACGGACCTCAGGACACTCTTACACCACGTCTGCGCGCGCGACCACTGCCCTGCAAGACGAAAACCGTTTTCGTACGGATTTAAAGCAGACGTAAACGGTTTTCGTCTGTTTTACGTTCGGAAATAAGACGCAAATTGCACTTTCGTATGGTTTTACGCCAAACGCAACACGCTTTCGTCCGGCTATGCGTCCCCAATCCAGACGAAAAAGGCCCCGAGCTCGTGTGAGCTCGGGGTTCTTTGTGCCGCACATCTATGAGAGGGAATCGATGCGCACGGGCGCTACTCCATGTAGCCGCCCTGGGATGGCGGAAACCTCGTCAATGGGGCCAGGTTTACATGCGCCAAGTTGGTGCAAAGTAACCTGCCCCCACGCAACAAGGGGTTGACTAGAGCTCGCAGGCAACCTTGTAGCCATCGCCGATGGCATCGCGGATGTTGCCGCACTTCTGGGCGTCGCCCAGCACGTGGGTGGCAACACCGGCAGCGGCCAGGTCGTCGGCCAGCTTGGTGTTGGGACGATAGCCCATGGCAAGCACCAGCGTATCGGCATCGGCGATAGTGTGGATCTCGCCATCTTTTTCGTAGCTGATGGTGTCCTCGGTAATCTCGGTTACCTTGGCCTCGGTCAGCACGTGAACGCCCTTGGAAAGCATGCGCGTGATGAGCACCGCGCGGCCGGCGCCGCCCTCGTTGGCAGCGAGCGTCTTGGTCATCTCGATGACGGTGACATCGCGATTGGCCGGCGACAGGTCGTTGACCAGCGGAGCCAGATAGTCGGCAGTCTCGCAGCCGACGGTACCGCCGCCGACGATGACGATCTTCTTGCCCGGGAAGGCGTTGCCGCCCAGCAGGTCGTCAGCCGTCATGACCTGCTTAAAGCCCTGCATAAAGGCCGGAGCGATAGGCTCGGCACCGTAGGCCAAAACGACCTCGTAGCCGGCATAGTCGCGCTGAATATCCTCAGCAGATAGCTCGGTACCAAAGACGCACGTTACGCCCGCTTCGGCCAGGCGGCGATACTGATACTTGATCACGCGCGTAAGCTCCTGCTTTGCCGGCGGAACAGCCGCGATGCGCATCTCGCCGCCCGGTTCGTCCTGCTTGTCCACAAGCACCACGTGGTGCCCGCGCTTGGCAGCAATGTAGGCCGCCTCCATACCTGCGGGACCAGCGCCCACGACCAGCACGTTCTTGGGCGTAGCGGCAGGCTCGTAGCCGGCCTCGTCGCGCTCCACGTCCGGATTGACGGTGCAGGAGATGCGCTTGCCAAACATAATGCCGTTCAGGCAGCGCAGACAGCCAATGCAGGGGCGGATGTCATCGGCGTTGCCGGCAGCGGCCTTGTTGCAGAACTCGGCATCGCACAGATTGGCGCGGCCCATCATGCAGATGTCGGCGGCGCCGTCCTCGATCAGCTCCTCGGCAATCCATGCCTCGTTAATGCGGCCGACCGTGGCAACAGGAATGTTCACGTGCTTTTTGATCTCGCGCGAGCAGGCAGCGTGCGAGGCCTGCTGGGTACCGGCGGCGGGAATCGCGGAGCCGCGCTTAATGGTGGTGCCGCCTGACACATGAATCATGTCGACGCCGGCCTTCTCCAGGCGACGCGAGACGTAGATCATGTCGTTAAGGGTCAGACCGCCATCGGTGTACTCATCGCCCGAGATGCGAACGTCGATGATAAAGTCCTTGCCGCAGCGCTCGCGAATCTCGGCGATGACCTCGAGCAGGAAGCGCATACGGGCGTCGAGCGAGCCGCCGTACTCATCGGTACGCTTGTTATAGAGCGGGGTTAAAAAGCCGCCGAGCATGCCGTGGGCGTGCGCCGCATGGACCTCGACGCCATCGACACCGGCCTTCTGCATACGCACGGCAGCGTCGCCAAACTGATGCGTGAGCTCGTGAATCTCATCGACCGTGATGGGGCGCGGTGCCTCGCGGGCGTAAGACGGGCCCACAAAGGACGGAGCGATCAGGCGCGGCGTGCCCGGAATGTTAAAGGCCATGTAGGCGGGGTGGAAGAGCTGCGGCATGATCTTGCAGCCATACTCGTGGACGGCCGCGGCGAGCTTTTCCCAGCCGGGGATAAACGTGTCGTCGTAGCAGCACATGTCACCCGGCAGATAGGTATAGGTGGGCTCGACCGTCACGACCTCGGTGATGATCAGGCCCACGCCGCCCTTGGCGCGGGCACGGTAATGATCGACCAAGTCGTCGGTCACATAGCCATGATCGGCCAGGTTGGTGGATACCGGCGGCATAAAGACGCGGTTCTTGACCTCGGTCGTACCGACCTTGATCGGGCTAAAGAGCATCGGATAGGCGGAGGACTCCATACTAGGCTTCCTTTCGTTTGAGCCGCTCGGCGGCAGTTGCTAACGTACCTATCGTATCAGCAACTGCCGTATCCGTAGTCAAACATGCCCAAACGCCGGTCGACTAATGAATACCGCGGCCCAAGTCTTCGGCGATTTTGTCCACGCCCTTAAGCGCGGCACAGGTCTTTTTGTTGGAGCAATGCCCCGTGCAAACGCCACCCTGAGCGCAGTCGGCGCAGGTGCCCTTGCGGTAGATGCGCACGCATACCGCGACAAACGCAATACCGATAACAGCCAGTACAACAATATCGATAGGTGCCATAGCAAGCCTCCTCTAGTTAACCACCACTTACTTTACCCCATTCTCCACCTACCAAAAAGGGACAGGTTTGTTTTGGTCGGTTTTATCTGCGGAAACGCCACATCTCTCCCACCAAAAAGCCCGAGTGTCGCTGGGACACCCGGGCTCGTGGAAAGGGGTTAATCCTTATTCGGACTTAAGCGGAAACTGCGGCGGAAGCAGTGTTGGTCTCGTCCTCATCGGTCCATGCATGCTTGGGCATGGGTCGGAAAATCTGGAAGAGCATCGCAACCAGCAGCACAATGGCCACAACCGTCCAGATACCAAACTGCCCAAGGACAAGCAGGTTGTAGAACTGGTTGATGAACAGGCCGATCACCCAAGCGAAGGCGCACTCGTAGCCGATGGCAATCGCGGTCCACTTGCCAGAGTCCATCTGGTTGCGGATGGTGCCAATGGCGGCAAAGCACGGAGCGCACAGCAGGTTGAAGGCGCCGAAGGCCACGCAAGCGCCCATGGTGGGGAACATGCCGGCAAACGCGGTCCACAGGCTCGGGTCGGTCTCGCCCGCGTCGGCGACGGACAGCAGCGAGCCGGCGGTGGCGACAACGTTCTCCTTGGCGACGAGGCCAGAGACAGTCAGCGCGGTTGCCTGCCAGGTGCTAAAGCCGAGCGGGGCAAAGATCCAAGCGACCAGGTTGCCCAGCATGGCGAGCACGGAGTAGTCCATGAACTCCTCGGGGATGCCGTCCATCGCAGGCAGGAAGCCAAAGGAGCCGTTGTAGCTACCAAAGTTGGACAGGAACCAAACCACGACAGTGGAGGCAAAGATGACCGTGCCGGCCTTCTTGATAAAGGCCCAGCAGCGCTCCCAAACGTGCAGTGCCCAAGAGCGGATCGCCGGGAAGTGGTAGGCAGGAAGCTCCATAACGAACGGCGACGGGCGACCGGCGAAGAGCTTGGTCTTCTTGAGCATGAGGCCCGAAGCAATGACAGCAAAAACGCCCAGGAAGTAGAAGAGCGGGCTGATCCACGCGGCGGTGGTGGAAGAATCGCCGATGATGGAACCCATGAGCAGGGCAATGATCGGCAGCTTAGCGCCACAGGGAATGAACGTGGTGGTCATGACCGTCATGCGGCGGTCCTTCTCGTTCTCGATGGTCTTGGTAGCCATGACGCCGGGGACGCCGCAGCCCGAGGACACGAGCATGGGGATGAAGGACTTACCGGACAGGCCAAAGCGGCGGAACACGCGGTCCATGATGAAGGCGACGCGGGCCATATAGCCGCAGTCCTCCAAGAAGGACAGCATGACGAACAGCAGGAACATCTGCGGGACGAAGCCGAAGATGGCGCCCAGGCCGCCGACGATGCCGTCGCAGACCAGCGAATCGACCAGGCCACCGTCCTCGGTGCCGCCCGCCACGAGGGCATCGTGCACCACGGTGGTGATACCCGGGACATAGGGGCCGTACTGTGCCGGGTCGACCGAGTCGGCATTGTCACCCGCAGCCTCGACGGCCGCGTCGTAGGCGTCGCGACCCTGGCCGAGCACATACCAACCGTCGGTACCGAAGAGCTGGTCGTTGGTGAAGTCGGTCACCGTGCCGCCCAGGGTAGAAACGGCGATGTAGTACACGCAGAACATGATGACCACAAAGATCGGCAGGCCCAGGATACGGTTGGTAACCACGCGGTCGATCTTCTCGGAGGTGCTCATCTTTGCCGGAGCCTTGGTGAGGCACTCGTCAATGATGTGGGCAATCACGCCGTAACGCTCGCCGGTGATGATGGACTCGGCGTCGTCGTCGCAGTCCTGCTCGCACTGGGCGACCAGCTGCTCCACGCGAGCGGCCTTCTCCTTGGTGAGGTTGATGAGCTTGCAGGCGTCTGCATCGCGCTCAAACAGCTTGACGGCGTAGTAGCGACGCTTGTTGGCGGGAACGCTCGCAGGCAGGTTATTCTCGATGTGGTCCAGAACGTCCTCGATGGAGGAGTCGAACTTGTGCTCCGGCACCTGGCCCTTGGAAGCAGCGGACTTCTTGACCTGCTCGAACAGCTCCTTAATACCCTTGTTCTTAAGGGCCGAGATCATCATGACCGGGCAGCCGAGCTTCTTGGAGAGCTTGTCCGTGTCGATCTTGTCGCCGTTCTTCTCGACCAGGTCGGCCATGTTGAGGGCAACGACCACGGGCAGGCCGGTCTCGATAACCTGAAGCGCCAGATACAGGTTGCGCTCGAGGTTGGTGGCGTCGACCACCTGGACGACAACATCGGGCTCGCCGCTCATGAGGTAATCGCGCGAGCATTGCTCCTCGGGGCTGTAGGGGGAAAGCGAGTAGATGCCAGGGAGGTCCGTGATGGTAACGTTCTTGTCGCTTAGGAGCTTGGCTTCCTTTTTCTCAACCGTGACGCCGGGCCAGTTGCCAACGTAGCCGTTGGCGCCGGTAATCAGGTTGAAAAGCGTGGTCTTGCCGCAGTTGGGGTTACCCGCCAGCGCGACATGGATCTGAGAATCCGCCATTCAATCCTTCTTCCTTGTGTGCCTGCGCTGCTTTCTCCGCGCAGGCTGGATAATGTGCTTCAAAGATGCTGCATTAAGTTAGAAAAACCTAACTTTATCTGCAGAAATATACGTCGTGAGCCCTTACTGGACCTCGACGACGGCGGCCTCCTCCTTGCGGATGGAAAGCTCGTAGCCGCGCACGTTGATCTCGACCGGATCACCGAGCGGTGCAACCTTCACGACCTTGAACGAAGTGCCCTTGATGAGCCCCAGGTCCATAAGGTGGCGGCGAAGCGCACCCTCACCGTGAAGCTTGACGATGGTGGAGCTCTCGCCCACCTTAACGTCACCCAACGTCTTCATCCTCTTGTCCCCCTTTCGGTTTTTATGAAATGCTGCAGACTAACCGACGGTCATGATGTGCATGGCAACCTTGGAATCGATACCAAAGCGTGCGCCCAGCACCGTAACGATGATATTGGCGCCGCTCGAGCTCACCACGTGGATTTCGCTGCCCTCGACAAAGCCGAGGTCCTTGAGGTGGTGCTTCATGTCCTCATTGCCCTTTACACGAGACACGCGCACGGTTTCGCCCGCTTTTACCATCGAAAGCGGCATTGCCGGCATCTGCGGTCCGCAAGACATGAGTGGCTCCTAACGTCAGTTCGTCCTTCACATCGACATGGTAAAAGTTAGCCACATCTATGTTCGCTTTAGTAAACTAACACGTGGTTAACTTTTTGGAAAGGGTCCCCATTCAGATTTCGAAAAAGTTTCCTATACGAAACAAAAGAAGCACCACAAAGACCATCTCTTTGCGGTGCCTTGTCATACCAATTTATGCAACAAAGGGGACTGTCCCCTTGTCACATTGATGCGCTTAGAGCGAGAGGTTTCTGATCGACGTGACGCAGGAGGCCTCATCCACGCCCGAAACGCGGAACACGACGTCTTCGCCACATTCGCCGCAGAGTGCCATGAGCCCTATAACGTCGCGGCCATCGGTGTAGCGGTCACCAATCGAAACCGACACGTCACTACGGTGCTTGGCAATGATGTCATAGAGCAGCGCAACCGGGCGGGCATGTAATCCCAACGGATCTTTAATCGTCTTTGTAAACTCGACCATGTCCCCTCCCGCGACATCGCACATCGGCCGGCAAAACCCAGCCACGTGGTAGTTATTGTAGCGTTAGATGCTTGTTGAGGGCGGGACGGAAATCGCATCCCATTTCGAGCGTCAATGATGGGACACAGTTTCCGCCAGAAGGCTCAACCGGAAAGTGCGACCCGTTATTTGGCTGGATTCTGGGACGCAGTTTCCGCTGAGCGACCCTGGCGGAAAGTACATCCCATTCTGGACGCAAATTCCGGGACGCAGCTTCCTCGACGTCCGGTCACCCCATGCCCTCACAACCTCGGCGCATAAAAAACGAGGGAAGGCACGCGTCCTTCCCTCGTTGCGGGCAGTATGTAGCCACTCGCCTACATCAGGCGCAGGCTGACGTCCTTGAGCTGGGCGCCGGAAACGGCACTCGGAGCACCCGACATGAGGTCGGAGCCGCTGGCCGTCTTGGGGAACGCCATGACGTCGCGGATGGAGTCGGAACCGGTGAGCAGCATGCACACGCGGTCCAGGCCCAGAGCAAAACCACCCATCGGGGGTGCACCAAACTTGAGCGCCTCCATGAGGAAGCCGAACTGCGACTCGGCTCGCTCCTCGGTGAAGCCCAGGAGTTTGAGCATGGACATCTGCATCTCGGCGTTGTGGATACGCATACCGCCGCCGCCGGCCTCAAAGCCGTCCATGACAAAGTCGTAGGTGCAGGAACCGGCCGCCAGCGGGTCGGCCTCGATCTTGGCGATGTCGGTCTCGGTCGGCAGCGTGAAGGGCTGATGCTCGGCAGCATAGGCCTTGCGGTCCTCATCCCAGTGGAACAGCGGGAAGTTGACGACCCACAGGAAGTCGTGGCCCTCGCGCTTGATCTCGAGCGCATTGGCCATGTGGGAACGCATGCCGCCCAGGATCTCGTCAGAGAGCAGGCGTGGGCCGGCGGCGAACATCACAAGGTCGCCGGGCTCGACGTCCATGCGCTCGCGCAGAGCGGCCATCTCCTCGTCCGAGAAGAACTTGACGATGGGGCTGTTGATGGAGCCGTCCTCGCGGAAGGCGATCCAGGCCAGGCCCTTGGCGCCAAACGTGGAGGCCACGCCGGCGAGCTTATCGATCTTGGCACGTGCCCAGGCACCGGCGCCCTTGGCGTTAATGGCCTTGACGACAGAGCCTTCCTCGTTTGCAGCAGTCGCAAAGACCTTGAACTTGGAGTTGGCAAAGATGTCGGTTAGGTCGACCAGGTGCATGCCATAGCGGGTATCGGGCTTGTCGGAGCCATAGGTGTCCATGGCCTCCCAGTAGTCCATGCGACGCAGCGGCGTGGGCATCTCGACACCCATGCGGCCGAAGGCATCGGACAAGACCTCTTCGAGTGCGCTCATGACGTCATTCTGGTCCACGAAGGACATCTCGATATCGACCTGAGTGAACTCGGGCTGACGGTCGGCGCGCAGATCCTCGTCGCGGAAGCACTTGGCAACCTGGTAGTAGCGCTCAACGCCACCGACCATAAGCAGCTGCTTCAGGAGCTGCGGGGACTGCGGCAGGGCGTAGAAGTTGCCCGGCTGAATACGGCTGGGAACGATGAAGTCACGAGCGCCCTCGGGCGTGGACTTAAACAGGGAGGGCGTCTCGACCTCCATGAACTCACGGTTGTGCAGCGCCTCGCGAATGGCAAAGGTAAAGTCGGAGCGCAGCTTGAGGTTGGCCATCATCTCGGGACGACGGAGGTCCAGATAGCGATAGCGCAGGCGGGTGTCCTCGCTGGTCTCGATGCCGTCCTCAATCTGGAACGGCGGGGTGACGGACGTGTTGAGCACCTCGGCGTGGTCGGTCAGGACCTCGATCTCGCCGGTCGCGAGCTTGGTGTTGGTGGTCTCCTCGCCACGGGCGCGCACGACGCCGTGAATCTTGATGGGCCACTCGGGACGCATGGTCTCGGCAATCTTAAAGGCATCGCCGTCGGAGTGCTCGGGGTCGAAGGTGAGCTGCGTGATGCCCTCGCGGTCGCGAAGGTCGCAGAAGATAAGGCCGCCGTGGTCGCGGCGACGGCTCACCCAACCGGTGAGGGTGACCTCTTCGCCCACGTTCTCGAAGCGAAGCTCGCCGCAGGTACGGGTGTGCATGGAATGCTCGTCGATGGGACGGGTCTGGCTCATACCAGTGATCCTCCTTTATGGATCTGTGCCGCCCCGTGTCGTTCCGGGCGGCGTCGTACAGATTTGCCCAGCCTGCGTAAACCGCGCAGCCAGACATGGCGTTCTATGTTATCGCACCCGCGTCGATGTGCCGCGAAAAAGTAGCTCTTACCCAAAGACTTGACGGAGACGAAACAATTGACGCACCGCGGCACCCGCCCGCGCTATTCACGTGCGACAATATGCCCCAATAAAACAGCACTTGGAAAGGCCCATCATGACTGCACGCCTCATTGTTATCGATATCGACTCCACGCTCATCAACCAGGAGGTCATCGACCTGTTGGGCGAGGAGGCCGGCGTGGGCGAGCAAGTTGCGCAAATCACCGAGCGCGCTATGTGCGGCGAGCTGGACTTTAAGCAGGCGCTCGAGGAGCGCGTGGGGCTGCTTGCCGGCTTGGACGAAAGTGTGTTCGAGCGCACCTTTGAGCGCGTGACGTTTACCCCCGGCGCGCTGGAGCTTGTGCGCTCGGCGCACAGCAAGGGCTGGAAAGTCGGCGTGGTAAGCGGCGGCTTTCACGAGATCGCCGATAAGATCGTGGCCGCCGCGGGCATCGACTTTTGCCTCGCTAACCGCCTGGAGGTCGTGGGCGGCCAGCTCACCGGTAAGCTGGCGGCAGACATCGTGACCAAAGAGTCCAAGCTCATCCAGCTGCTGGATTGGGCAGTTGAGTGCGGTGTCGATATGGCCCACACGGTCGCGATCGGCGACGGGGCAAACGACATCCCCATGATCCAGGCCGCGGGCACGGGCATCGCGTTTTGCGCCAAGCCCAAGACGCGCGAAGCCGCTCCGTTTGCCATCGACGAGCGCAACCTCATGCTCGCTATGGACATTATCCTGCGCGACTAGCCGATCCCTCTAACAATTGAATCAGTCTGTCCTATAGTTTCCGAACAATTTTGTCTTAGTGTTCGGAAACATACCCTTTGAGTGCTAGACTTTGCGCCGTCGAAGGGAACATATATGGATAAGCAAGATCTTGAGCTGCTGCTGAGTGATGTTGCCGGCGGATCAGTCACCCCGGCCGATGCCCTCACGCGCATCCAGACGGCGCCGACCGCCGATTTGGGCTTTGCGCAGCTCGATCTTTCGCGCGGGGTGCGCCAGGGAGCCGGCGAGGTTGTCTACGGTGCCGGTAAAACCGCCGAGCAGATTGCCGCCATTATCGAAGCGCTGCACGATGCCGGCCAGGAGCGCATCCTGGTCACGCGCCTGGACGCCGAAAAGGCAGACCGCACCTCGGAGCTCCTCGACAACGGCATCGACCTGGGATATGTCCCGGACGCACAGCTCGCCCTCGTGGGAGGCAAGCCCTCCCCTACCGGCAACGGACGCATCGTCGTCGCCTGCGCCGGCACGAGCGACCTGCCCGTCGCCGAGGAAGCCGCATTGACGGCCGAGTTCTATGGCAACGAGGTCGACCGCCTCTACGACGTGGGTGTCGCCGGCCTACACCGTCTGCTCGCGCATGCCGAGGAGCTTGCCCAGGCACAGGTGGTCATCGCCATTGCCGGCATGGAGGGCGCACTGGCGAGCGTTGTCGGCGGCCTGGTGAGCTGTCCGGTCATCGCCGTTCCCACCAGCGTGGGTTACGGCGCGAGCTTTGGTGGCGTAGCCGCGCTGCTCGCCATGCTCAACTCCTGCGCCAGCGGCGTTTCGGTCGTCAATATCGACAACGGCTTTGGCGCCGCCTACCAGGCAAGTCTTATCAATCATCTGAGCGCCGGCACATCCTGCGCCCGTTAAGGAGCATTCCATGTCCAACCATCAGCACACGCTTATCATCGACGGCACTTCGGGCATCAGCGGCGATATGACCGTCGCGGCCCTGCTCGACCTGGGCGCCAGCGAGGAGCATCTGCGCGAACAGCTCGCCACGCTGCCGGTCGACGGCTTTTCGATCGCTGTAACGCGCGTAAACAAGCATGGCATCGACGCCTGCGACTTTGACGTTCAGCTGGCAGAGGAGCTCGAGAACCACGACCACGACATGGCCTGGCTCTACGGCAACGAAGCAGCTGCCGAGCACACGCACGAGCATGAGCACCACCATCATGATCATGGCGAACACGAACACGAGCACTGCCACGAGCATGACCATGAGGGCCACGCCCATGAGCACGAGGATCATCACCACACCCACCACCATCATCACCGCTCGCTAGCCGACGTCACCGCCATCATCGATGGCTCGCAGCTATGCGATGGCGCCAAGCGTCGTGCCCTCGCCATTTTTTCCGTACTCGCTGCTGCCGAGGCCAAGGCTCACGGCAAAACGCCCGAGACCGTCATGTTCCACGAGGTAGGCGCCATCGATTCCATCGTCGACGTCTGCTCGGTCGCCATCTGCCTCGATGACCTGGGTATCGAGGATATTGTTGTCGAGTCGCTCTCCGAGGGTCACGGCACCATCCACTGTGCCCACGGCCTTATGCCCATCCCGGTGCCCGCCGTCGTCAACCTATGCCAAGCAGGCAATATCGCCCTCACGCCTGCACCGGTCGCCGGCGAGCTCGTGACGCCCACGGGCGCCGCCATCGTCGCCGCACTGCGTACGACCGAGCACCTGCCAGCCCGCTACCACATCGAAGCCGTCGGCTACGGCGCCGGCAAGCGCCCCTACGAGGGCTGCTCCGGCACGCTCCGTTGTCTGCTCGTTCACGTGGATGCATAGCCATGGATGCCCGCAAAGAAAAAAGCCGCGCTGCCATCGTCGCGGCGTTCTCCGAGCTGCTACGCGAAGAGGACTACGGCAAGATTACCGTCGGCGACATCATCGCGCGCGCTCACGTAGGCCGCGCGACATTCTACGGCCTCTTTAAGAGCAAAGACGACCTACTGTCCGAGCTCGTGAGCGACATCTGCACCCACGCCCTCGACGACGATGGCACACCGCTCGACGACCCACTCGTGCAGGTCGAGCATATCCTCAACAACCTCTGGGAACGCCGTCAGGGCGTTCGAGCCCTCGTAGCCGGCGCCGGCTCCCGCGTCTTCGCCGACTGTCTCCGCAAGACCATCATGTCACGCGCAGCCGAAACCGTCCCCGCCGACCCCGCAGGCCCCGCCGGCACCATGGACCGCAGCTTCCTACTACACCACATAGCCTCAAGCTTCGTAGCCACCATCCAATGGTGGGCCTGGCACAACTTTCAAGTAGACAAAGCCGACGTAGCCAAAGACTACTTATCGGCCATAAAACCCCTCTTCAACTAAGTAAGAACATCATCCCAAAGCATCGCCCCAACCCAGGGCGCCACGCATCCCAAAGTGTCACTCGCGCTTCACCGCCCCCAACAGCAACAAGCCCCTCCCATCCAAATCCAAATTCAGATTTATATGTTGGGCTGCTTGTTCCAACGCGGCCAAGATCCCGCAGCTGTCCGCATGGGGTAACTTCCCAGCGCATTCCGCAGGACGAAAGAACCCCCGCCGCACGAAGTGTGCAGCGGGGGTTCTTTCATGTCCGAGGACGCGCTGGGAAGTTACCCCATGCGGCCAGCGGACAACTATGTAGCCTCAGACTAGAACATGCCCAAGAAACCGTGCACAAACAGCGCGGCCAGAGCGGCACCGATAAACGGTGCGATGCCAGGAACGAGCAGGCCGTACTTCCAGTTGTTGTCAGCCTTGTTCTTAATCGGCAGCACCTGATAGGCCATGCGAGGACCAAGGTCACGAGCCTGGTTCATGGCGAAGCCGGTGATGCCGCCCATGCCCATGCCAACAGCCCAAACGATCAGACCGACGCAGATGGCGAGCATCAAAACGTTCTCGCCGGCGCGGCTAGCGGCAGCAAGGATGGCGCTGATGAACACAAAGGTGCAGATGGCCTCGCAGAAGAAGTTGCGAGCATAGTTCGTGCCCTCGGTAGTAGGGTTGGTCGAGAAGATGTTGCGCTGGGCAATAGGGTCGACGACGCCCTCGGAAGCCTTGAACTCATCGGCATACATCAACCACGCGATCACGGCACCCGCAAAGCCGCCGAGCATATCGGCAATCATGAAGGGGATGCAGCTGCTCCACGGCACCAGGCCTACGATGCACTGGGCAAGCACCATGGCGGGGTTCATGCACACGGCGCCGCCAAAGACAAACAGGCAGACCGAGATGCCAAAAGACCAGGTGGTGATGGCAAACATGTGACCGGAGCCCTGATACTTGGTGCCCTTGAGCACGGTATCGCAGTGCACGCCCACGCCAAAGATGATCATGAGGGCCGTTGCGCCGAATTCGCAGAGGAGTTTGGTAAGCATAAAACCTTATCTTTCTTGTCGGTTATAAACGATTCGTTTAGGCCGCGTACTAGTGCTGAGCGACGACAACGCCCAGGCCATCGGGAATGACGGCCACCTTGGCATCGGCACCCTTCATCTCAAAGGCGAGCTTGAGCGCCTCATCGAGGGTGTTGACCGGCGTCATGTGCATATCCTTGATCATCTGGTGATCGCACAGGTCGGTGACCATGATCACAGGGTGATGCGCCAGGATGCGGGCAAAGATCTGGCTCGTCCACTGGTCGGGCAGGGTCTCGTCCTTAGGACGGTCGATGCAGGCACGCTCAAACTCCGCCGGATCGTTGTCGGCGATGTTGTGATAGAAGCCCTCGCCACCGTGGCCGTCGGCACAACCGGCGACGTCGATGATCACGCCGCCCTCGGGAAGCGTGGCCTCGGCAGAGCACATGCCCTTCACGGCCTGATAGATGTTCTGGTCGAGCGGGTAGCCGCCGTTGGTGGTGATGGCGATCTCGCACTCGACGGGCTCAACGCCGGCAAGGCTCTTCACGAACTCGCAGCCAGCCTCGTGTGCCTTATGGATGTCGCCTGCAAAGGAGCCGATAACCTCATGCTTGCCGTTGAGCACCACGTTGAGCACAAAGGCAAGGTGAGCCATCTCGGCAGCGGCAAACATGTCCTCGCTCACGTGGTTGTGGCACAGGTTGCCGGCACGCGAATGGGAATCGTTCACAAACTGACCGTTGTGGTTGTACATGATGGTCTTGTAGCTGGCGATGCCAGGCAAGACGGACTTGCGGCTACCAGAGAAACCGGCAAAGAAGTGCGGCTCAATAAAGCCCTCGGCAAGCAGCAGATCGCAATCGGCGGCAATCTTGTTGATGATGCACTCGCCACCAGAAGGCAGGGTGCCGATCTTTTTCATCATGCTGTCGTCAGTCGCGACATGCATAACGATTTCCTCGTTGGCAACGATCTCCTCGCCGTACTTGTTGACGAGTTCCTCATGCGTCGACGGACGATGCATACCCGTAGCAACCAAAATGCGCACGCGAGCCTCGGGCGCAGCGGAATGGATGTGATGCAGCAGAATAGGCATCGTCACACGCGAGGGAACGGGACGCGTATGATCGGAGCTAATAATGACAATATCCTTCTTGCCAGCACAAAGCTCCTCGAGCGACGGCGAGCCATAAGGGTTGGCAAGCGACTCCTCTACCAGCTCTTCCTGCGATTTCGTGGTCTTAAACTCGTTTTGATGACCTTCCATCACACCCGCGAAGTTCTTATCCTCGAGCTCCAGATGCAACGTCTTGTGGTCAAACGGCAGTTCACATTCAAACAATGACGAGCGCCCTCTTCCTTTTCAACTGACACACTAGATAAACCGTTGGAAGGATACGCCGCTCACCGAAAAACACCACCGTCCACCGACTCATTAACACAACGTTCATATTTGACCCACAACAAAACGGCCACGATCCCAAACGGGACCGCAGCCGCCTGTCAAAGACACTATAGACAGGATGATTTACGCAGCGCCGAGGCAAACATCTAGTCCGAGACGTACGCACGTAAGCCATTTTGCATAAATTCGTTAATTAATTGCATAAGATGGCGCATGGATTTCTGGCCATAACTGGGTAGTACCCTCCGGAGCGTGCATTTTTGCGAGTATTCAGCATCGCGGGATAAGATTTTGGTGCCAAAAATCTTTCAAAAGGTAGATAGTCCTCATGACTCGACCCATCTGGATAGCATGCGGCGAGAAACCAGCCATATATGATCGTCGCCAAAGCCCAATCGTCGTGCAAAAGCATCAACAAAGGCAGCGAAAGCCGGCTATGGCCTTATGCATCAATCTTTGGCTGCTGAAAACTCCGTTTTTTGCACGTCGCCCCAAGCACCACCCTCACCCAGCGGCTGATCCGCCGAAGACCGGACATCGCAGGGCCCGCCATTAGTTTACTTTTAGGCACACTCCGCAGGACGCAAGAAGCCCTCGCCGCACTCCACATTAAGCGCGAAGCGCGCCATTATCCCCTTCAGCCCCAATCCCTGAAGACCGAGGACGAAGGGGCCCGATGGGTTTCCCTCTGAATGCATTCCGCAGCACGAAGCCCCCTTATCCGCAGCTCCGAAGGAGCAGGATAAGGGGGCTTCAAGTGCGAGGACGCATTCAGAGGGAAACCCATCGGGCCCCGGTGAGAGCCACAGGGCTATCGATTACCCCGTGTTCTGCAATCCTGCCGAGACGCCGGTCACAGTCGAAAGAATCAGGCTCATGTACTCGGCCTTCTTCTCCTCGGCCATCTCGTCCTGGTTCATACGCACCTCGCGAAGGGCGCGGACCTGGGCGATGGACAGGGCGTCGACGTAGGGGTTGCGCACGCGGACGGCGCAACCGAGCACGCGGCGACGCTGCAGCGGCCACTCATCACCGACGATGGCAAGGACCCACTTACGCGTGAGCTGCATCTCGGTGAAGACCTTCTCGGACAGATCCTGGCGATCGCCCAGGTGCAGATACATCTTGGCGATGCGCTGGTCGGTCTTGGCGATCGACATCTCGATGTTGTCGATAAAGGTGCGGAAGAACGGCCACTCCTGGTAGGCAGCCTTGAGCTGGTCAAGATCGCCAAGCTGCTCGCAGGCGGTGCCCAGACCGTACCAAGCGGCCAGGTTAATGCGCGCCTGGCTCCAGCTGAAGATCCACGGGATGGTACGCAGGTCGTCGAGCGACTTGGCACCCAAGCCGCGCTTGGCGGGACGCGAGCCGATCGGCAGCAGACCGACCTCGGTCAGCGGCGTCACGGTCGAGAACCATGGCGTAAAGTCCTCGGTGTTCAGCAGGTCCAGATAGCGCTCGTGGCTTGCGGTGTTGAGCTTCTCGGCCATATCCCAGAACTTCTGCGTGGTCTCGGTGTTGGTCTTCTCGACACTCGGGGCCGACTGCAAAAGCGTTGCGGCAGCAACGGACTCAACATGGCGCTGAGCCAGCGTGCGGTTACCGTAACGGGCAAAGATGACCTCGCCCTGCTCGGTAAGCTTAAAGAAGCAGTTGACCGAACCCTTGGGCTGCGCCAGCACGGCCTTGTTGGCCGGGCCGCCGCCACGGCCCACGGCACCGCCGCGACCGTGCATGAGCACCAGGTCGATATCGTTCTTCTCTGCCCACTTGGCGATGCGCTCCTGCGCGGAGTGCAGCGCGAGCATGGCCGTGGTAGGACCGGCATCCTTGGAAGAGTCGGAATAGCCCAGCATGACCTCCATGCGGCGGTTGGTCTGGGCAAGGCGCTTTTGCACCACGGGCAGCGTAAGCATCTGGTCGAGCACGTCGACGCAGCCCTCGAGGTCCTCGAGTTGCTCGAACAGCGGGATCACGTCAAGCTCGGGGACATCCTCCTCGTGTGCAAAGGACAGGTGGGCAAGCTCAAAGACGTCGGCCACATGCTGGGCGCTCTTGGTGAACGAGATGATGTAGCGGTGCGCCATCTTCTTGCCGTAGCGCTTTTGGATGGAGCCGATAGCGCGGAAGGTATCGATAACCTCGCGCGTCATGGGCTGCAGGTCGCCATGGATACCGTTCTCGTGGATATCCTTGAGGGCGCGGGCGTGCACCACGGAGTGCTGACGGAACTCCATCTCGACCATATGGAAGCCGAAGGACTCGACCTGCCAGATGATGGTCTGGACCGGGCCGTAGGCAGCACGGACGGCACCGCAGGCAGCCAGTGAACGCTGGACGACGCGCAGGTCATCCAGGAACTCGTCGGCGCTGTGGTACATGGTGTCGGTGATGCGGCGCACGGTGGCGTTCAGGCGGTCGGCCATGACGAGCATGACGGCGCGATGCGGCTCGTGCTCGGAGATCAGCTCGGCGCGGGCCGTGTACTGGGTGCTCATCTCAACCTGATGGTTCCACAGGTTGATGAGCTCGGCAGACGGCTTGCTGTAGGTGGCCTCGAGCGTGAGGTTGCGGCCGATGCGGCGGCACTTGTCCTCGAGCTTGAGCACCATATGGGTGAAATACTTGGCGGCGACTTCGCGGCTCACCTTTGCGGTGACGTTGGGGTTACCGTCGCGGTCGGAGCCGATCCAGCTGCCAGGATGGAAGAATGCCGGGCACAGCGGCGGCACGGTACCGGCCTTGTCGCCCAGCACCCAGTCGTCAAAACGACGATAGATGACGGGGATAACGTCGAACAGCGTGTTATCGAAGATGTCGATGATGGTATCGGCTTCCTCGACCGGCGTGGGCTTCTTGAGCGCGATGGGGCTCGTACGCACCAAGGCGTCGATCTCCTGCAGCATATGGCGCTCGTTCTCCACCAGGTCGGAGCCGCTCAGACGCGGACGCTCCTCCAGCAGGTTGGAGATACGGCGAATCTTGCCCTCGACGGCCTTACGACGGGCCTCAGTGGGATGCGCGGTAAAGACGGGGTGGAACTCAAGCTTGCCGAGCAGCTCGTTGGCACCCTCGACGCCCATCTCGTTTACCAACTGGTGATAGGCGACGGTGAGTTCGTTGGCGGGATCGACCTCGGTATCGGTCGATGCGCCGGCCTCGCGCTCACGCAGCTGCGCGACACGGTAGTTCTCCTCCGACAGGTTAGCCAGATGGAAGAAGCTCGTAAAGGCGCGGACGATAACCTGCTGCTTATCGAGCGGCAGGCTGTCGATCAGATCGACGACCTCACGAAACGCCACGGCGGTGGGCTCGTCGGCAGTGGGCACGCCCTGCTCGTCGACGGACTCGTCGGCAGCACGCGTGCCGGGGTTTCCGGCGTTGGCCACAATCTCGGCTGTCAAAATCTTGTCGAACAGGTCCGCGATCTCGGGATCATACTCGCTAAGCACACGGCGCTCCAGGCGCAAGAACAGCGCCAGATTGTCGCGCAGCTCCTCGGGGATCTCGATCTCGGCGAGACGCTCCTTGGATTCGGCATTCGAGCCGATTCGGTTAACGAGGCGGTTGACCACGGCAGCGACACGCGCCGCGGCTTCGGGTACAGACTGGTTGCTTAGGTTCTCAGCCACGTTTCCTCCCATTCCTCCTTCTATGCACGTAACATGCGGTATTTATTATAGGCACTCGGCAAAAACTTTCGAAGCTGATTGCGCTTTACCACACAAAAGTATTTTCTGCATTGCAAGGCTTTTTGCCCCAAATGGTCGTATTTCTCGGTGGACGGCATATGCAAACGGGGGCATTCCGCATAAATGCGAAACACCCCCGTAACAATCGCTCTCCATGAGCAGGGCACGTTAGCAGGCCCGCAGCTCAAAAAGATACGCTACAGGCGCTCGCGAACCGCCTCGACAACGTTGGCCAAATCGACCAGTACCTCGTCGTGGCTCTGCATGTCGCGCACCTTGACCTTGCCGGCGGCAAGCTCGTCGCCACCCAGGACTAGGATGAGCTTAGCGCCCACCTTGTCGGCCTGCTTAAACTGGGCCTTAAGGGAACGGCCCTGATAGTCGGCCTCGGTCACAATCCCTGCAGCGCGAAGCTGCTGCGTAATGGTAAAGACGTTCTGACGCAGCTCCTTGCCGGCGTTGGCAACGTAGACGCACGGGACCTCCTCGGCACCCAGGTCGCTGCCAAAGGCCTGCAGGGCCAGCAGGGCGCGCTCAAAGCCGACGGCAAAGCCGACGCCCGCCGTGGGCTTACCGCCCTCGAGCTCAACGAGGCCATCGTAGCGACCGCCACCACCGATGGAGCCGACACCGGCGCCGGGAGCCTCGACCTCAAAGACAGTACGGGTGTAGTAGTCCAGGCCGCGCACCAGGGTGGGATCCTCAACATACTCGATACCGGCGGCGTCCAGATAGCGCTTGACTTGCTCGTAGTGCTCGCGGCACTCGTCGCACAGGTTGTCGTCCATCAGCGGGGCGTCGGCCATGATCTCGCGGCAGTGGTCGTTCTTGCAGTCGAAGGCGCGCAGCGGGTTGAGCTCGGCGCGCTCGCGGCACTCGTCGCACATCTCGTCGGCGTGATCGAGAATGAACTGCTTGACCTGCTCGCGGTATGCCGGACGGCACTGCGCATCGCCCATCGAGTTAATAAGCAGACGGAGCTTGGAAAGATCGAAGCCCAGGCGCTTGTAGAACTCCATGAGCATGATGATGCACTCGGCGTCGGCAGCCGGATCGGGAGCGCCGAGCCACTCGATGCCCACCTGGTGGAACTGGCGCAGGCGACCCTTCTGAGGACGCTCGCCGCGGAACATGGCCTCGGCGTAATAAGCCTTAAACGGCGTGGAGCCCTGGGGCACCAGGTTGTTCTCCACGACGGCGCGCACCACACCGGCTGTGCCCTCGGGACGAAGGGCCAGGCGCTGCTTGGGCTTGAGCTTGGTGTCGGTACCCTCGGTAAAGACGCGCTCCAGGTTGGCGCCGCTAAACACGCGGAACATCTCCTTGCGCACGACGTCGGTCGACTGGCCGATACCATGGACAAACACGTCCACCTGCTCGATGGCGGGCGTCTCGATGGGCTTAAACCCAAACGGCTCGAACACGCCGGCCGCAATCTGCTGCATCTTTTGCCAGGCGCGCATCTCGGCGCCGATAAGGTCGCGGGTTCCCTCCGCCTTCTGTGCCTGCATGGGCAAACACCTTTCTTTTGTATCGCGTCATAGGTAGTGGTCATTATACGGCACAAAAACAAACAGCGGCGGTGCGTCTGACCGAACGAGGGTATGGGGGCTCGTTCGGCCAGACGCACCGCCGCTGTTTGTGATCCGTTTTCCTCCGTCTCTTTCGAATCACGTGATCTGTTGGGGACGGAGGAAAACGGATCATTTCGTAGGCCCGTGGCCGCCTTGGAAACCGAATGATGGTACGAGCATCCATTCGGCTTCCAGGGCAGCCACGGACAGAACGGAGCGAACAGAAAAGAGCGATGGACGTCTACTCCCCCGCCACGCTCGCGCGCAGCTTGGCGGCGATGGGCTCGGATGCCAGCAGGAACACGAGCATGACCACGGAGCACGCCAAGCAGACAATCCAGGTACTCACAAAGGAGCCCGTGGCATCGAACAGCACGCCCGAGACAATGGCGCCCACGGTGCCGCCGACCATCTCGAGCGAGGTAATGGTGCCCGTGACCTTACCCAGGTCGACCATGCCAAACTGCTTAGACGCGGCGATAGTGGGCGTAATGGTGCCCATGCACGTTCCGATACCAAAGCTAATGGCAGCCACGATGGGACCAAGATCGGTCGCGGGGAAGCACAGGGCAACGCAAGCGATAATGCACGCAACGGATCCCAGCACGTTGCCAAAGCGCAGGCCAAAGCGGTCGTAGATGGCACCGAGCGAGATCTTGGCGATAACGACCGTGACCATGTAGGCAGAAAGCACCGTACCGGCCCACATGGGGTCGTGGCCACCCGTGACGATCTTGGCGCCGTTGACGGTAACGCTCGTCATGTTGGTGACCTGGTTGGGCAAGATGGCGCCGTTAACGAGCCCCATAAAGAGGAAGGCAACGACAAGCAGCCAAAACGCCGGGCTCTTCTTGATGCGAGACCAGCCAACGTTAACCTCGGGAGCCGTGTGCTCGTCCTTGTCGCCAGCCGTCGAGACGGACGGATCGCCCGAGTTCTCGCCGAGCGGCTTAAGGCCGATCTCGGAAGGCTTGGTGCGGAAGGAATAGGCCGTGATGGGCAGCGCCGCCACCATACAGATAGCCGCGAGTACCAGAAAGGCGGAACGCCAGCCAACGCTCACGATAAGCGAGCTCACGATGGGAGACAGAATAGCGCCGCCAAAGCCCGAGCCCGAAAGTGCGATGGAGATGGCAAGGCCTCGCTTGGCCGTAAACCAGTTGGCGGTCACCAGGCTGATAAGCAGACGGGTCGAGGCGACGGCAAAGCACCCCGAGACGGCAAAGAGCACGTAGACCTGCCACAGCTCACCCACGAAGCTCATGCCCGCGAGCACCGCCGAGGTAGCGATAACGGTGAGCGAGCCCAATACGCGGCCACTCACCTTATCGGCGACATGGCCAATGACAAGTGAGCCGATAACGCTCACCACGGTGGAGATGGCGTTGGAGATGTTGTACTGCGCAAGTGTGATGCCCAGGTCGCTTACGATGAGCGGCTGAAACAGGCTCATGCAGTTAACGAAAATCGTGTAGCACGTGGCCATGATGACAAAGCCGGAGGCCACCACGAGCCAACCGGGGAAAAATTTACGTTGCTGGGACATGGATTACTCCTTATGGTCCGCAATGTATCCGAGAGCGACGGCGGCATAAGCCGCGGCGCCGAGAGGAAGCTCGGCATCGTTAAAGCGCGCCTTGGGATGGTGCTGGGCAAAATGCTCGTCCGTATCGGTCACGGCCGCGCCCACCGTAAAGTACGCACTTGGAATCTCGCTCGAGATAAGTGCGAAATCCTCGCTCGCCATGGCGTGGAATAGCGGCAGGAAGGCAGCCTTGGGCAGCACCGCGCCCACGTAGCCAAGCGAGGCCTGAGTCATATCGCTGTCGAGCACGAGCGGCGGAACGTCCGAAAGCGTCTCGATGGTTGCCGGCGTACGATATGTTGCGGCAACGCCGTTGACAACCTCCGCGATGCGGGTCTTAAGGTGAGCCATGAGCTCGACATCGAAGCCGCGCAACGTCCCCTCGAGCACGCAGGTGTCGGGGATAACGTTGGCCGCCAAGCCGCCAGCGAACTTACCCACGGTAAGCGCGACCTCCTTGGCCGCCGGCACCTCGCGGGAGATAAGCTCCTGAAGCGCCAGGTGCACATGCACGCCGGCCGTGATGGGGTCGATGCAAATCTCGGGGCTGGAACCGTGGCCACCCTTGCCCTGCAGCGTGATGTGGAAACCGTACACGCCCGAGAGCGCCGGACTCCCATAGAGCACTAGGCCGAGCGGCGACTGGCTGTTGACGTGCATGGCAAAAGCCGCCTGAGGACGCGGGTTCTCGAGCAAGCCGTCGGCGATGGCAGCGCGTGCCCCCTCAAAGGTCTCCTCACCCGGCTGGAACAGCAGTTTGACGGTGGCATTGGCGTCGACAAGCTCGGCCTCGCGGGCCTTGAGCAAACGGGCCGCGCCGAGCAGCGCCGTCGCATGCATATCGTGGCCACAAGCGTGCATGCAGCCGTTGGTGGAAGCGAAAGGCTCGCCCGATTCCTCGACAACGGGCAGGGCATCCATGTCGCCGCGAAGCATGATAACCGTACCGGCCTGCTCGTCCGCACACGCACCATTGCCCTGAGCAGCCGCGGCCGCACCGGCACCGATCAGGCCAACAACACAGGAGCCGTCGACAAGCGTGGTATAGGGAATGTCCATCTCGTCCAGACGTGCCTGGATATAGGCAGACGTCTGCGGAAGATTGTTACCGAGCTCGGGCATCTGATGAAGATCGTGGCGCCATGCGGCAAACTCACCGGCAAATGTCTGGGCTTCTTTGACCAGGCCATCGCCGATAGCGGTCTGCGCCGCTGTGGTAGCCTGAGGCGCTGGTTGCGGTTGAAGATCGGACAGAGCTGGTGCCATAGATGCCCTCCAGTAAACGTTTTTGCAGCACGCACTTTGATAGCGTAAAGTGCAAGGCACAACTGTAAGGGCATAACATAAAAAATGCCGCCCTGGAAGGGCGGCGCAACAAGTTGTTTACAATTGCGGGCGAGATTTTCGGCGCAAGAAATCGAAATGCGTCTCGCTCAAGATAATCGACAGGAAGATGAGCGCAAAGCCGGCAAGCAGGCGCGAGGTGAGCGCCTCCCCCATCAACAACACCGAGAACAGCACACCCGAGGGCGACTCCATCGAAAGAAGCAGCGAGCCCGTCGAGGCCGGGACGTGCGCCAGACCGACGTTTTGGACGAGCAGTGCCACGCACGTGCAGCCCACCGAGAGGAAGACCATCACGCCGATAAAACTCGGCGTCCACACGGACAGAGGCGCCTGAGTCTCGAATAGTAGCGACGTGATTAAGCTCAAAACGCCATTGCCCACAAACATCCAAAACGTGATGACGTTGATATCCATCTTGCGGCCATACTTGGCGGTCACCGCCATCTGGATAGCAAAGAAGACCGCGCCGCCCAGCGTGATGACATCTCCAGCATTGAACTCGACGCTATCGAGTGCCACCAGGCCAATGCCCGCCAGGCACAGCAATGCGGCTCCCAAGTTGTAACGGGTAAGCCTTTCTCCGCTCAGGACATAGCTCGCAAACGGCACGAGGATGCAATAGGTACCCGTCAAAAACGCGCTCTTGCCCGCCGTGGTCTGTGCCAGGCCAATCGTCTGCAAACCGTACGCGCCCCACATAAGTGCGCCCATACCAAGCCCGACGATAAGGTTGCGAGCATTAAAGTGTGCGATGATGCGTTTGCGGAAGATGGCGAACATAACCAGCGAAGCCGGGAGAAAGCGAACGTAGACCAGCTCGAACACCGGAACAGTATCGAGCGCATCCTTCATGGTGGTAAAGGAATAGCCCCAGATGACCGCCACCGAAAGCAGCAAGACCTTCCAGAAGAACGGAGAACGCGCGCCGGCGCCGCGGGAGGTGCCGCCGGCACCCAGGTCTTCGCGCGCTACAGGGCTATCGGGCATGTTTTCGATTTCGTCAACGGCATTCTGGGCCATAGGGCATCCTCGCGCTCAGTCTGGGCGTGGTGTCCGCACGTGCATGGCCGCGTGCCGCCTCATGGTCAAATAAAACGGGGCGCACCGGACCCCCGGTACGCCCCGCTACTGTAGCAACAACCGGTGTTGCATCGCAATCCAGCATAATAAAGTATCAAACTGGAAGATCTCGATGTTCCGACGGCGTTTACCTGGCTGAACTAGATCAACTTAGTCGACTCCAGCTTTTCGATGATCCAGTCGTTGGCTTTGATGACCGGGCGGCGGAAGACGACGCCCAGTGCCAGCGACGGAATCAGATAGCTCGCCAGAATACCCAGCTCAACCCAGTACTCCATATGGTAGGCACCGGCCATGGCGGCGTGCATGGCGTTGATGCCGTGGGTAAACGGCAGGAACGGATAGATCGCCTGGAACACGGGACCGGTCATCTCGATGGGGAACGTACCGCCCGAACCGCCGACCTGCATGACCAGCAGCACGACAGCGAGGGCCTTGCCGATATCGCCAAACGACACCGTAAGCGTGTAGACGATATTGGAGAACACGAGACTCGCGACCCAGCCCGCCAGCACAAACTGCAACGGGTTGTCGCACTGGATGCCAAAGAACAGAATGTCGCCCGCGCACACGAGCGTCGCCTGCAGCAAGGCCAGACCGCCAAAGAACAGATAACGGCCCAGGTAGATCTCGTGCAGGCGCACGGGAATGAGCTCGTTGATAAGCTCATCGTCAACCGAGACCTTCATCATGGCCGCCAGAACAATCGAGCCCACCCACAGCGACAAAATCGTATAGAACGGCGCCATGGCCGAGCCGTAGTTGCGGATCGGATAGACCGGCTTGCGGTCGAGCGCGACGGGACCGGAAAGCGACACGGCCAGACCCTCGGGGTCGTTGCCGATCATCGTCTTGATCGTGGCCAGGTCACCCGAGATCAGAGCGCTATCAAGCTCGTCCTTAAAGGCACTGATCTTGTCCGACGCCTCGCCCAGCTGATCGGAAGCCTTGTTGACGAGTCTTGCAGCCTTGGAGAGACCCTTCGCGAGCGAACCGGAGGCGTCGGTCAGACCGCTCACGGCGCTATCCAAGTCACCCGAGATACCGTTCAGGGAATCCAGAACGCCCGAAATGGTCTTCTTGAGCTCCTTGGCCTTAACCGAGAACGTGGAATCGTAGTCGGACTTGGCACCCGAGATACCCGCCTTGGCATCGGCGATGGCCTGGTCGACCTCGGCACGCGAGTTGTTGACCTCCGCCATGCTGTCCGAAAGGGACTTTGCGGTCGCCGTCAGGTCCTTCGCATTGTTGCGGTACTCCACGGCAATTCTGCCCAGCGACGTCGCAGCGGACTTGAGGCCGTCTTTGAGTTTGTCATCACTCACCCGGTCGGCAAGGCTGCGGAGCTGATCTGCCATCGCATCGATATCGTCAGCACGCGTATTGAGCGCCGCTGCGGCTTCGTTGAGCTGAGACACCGTAAGGTCAACATGCTGATTCGCGGCGTCGAATGCCTTCGCAAGCTCGGCGGACACGTTGTCGAACGAGCCCGCGCTTCCGTCAATCGCCGCGTCAACGGCATCACTGGCGGCCTTGAGCGCTTCCTTGGAATCATTGATGCCGCTCTTGGCGTGCTCCATCAGCTGCTTCGTCGACTCATCAACGGTGCCCGTCTGCTTGAGCATGCCGCTCGCCGAAGTCAGTGAATCGGACGTAGAGCTCAAAATGCCCGCGAGCGACGTTGCACTCGCCTGAACGTCCCGCAGGTCCTCGACCGAATCGCCCAGCGTAGAGGACAGATTGGCGATAAAGTTGCTCACCTGGTCGGTGCTCATATAGTCGAGCAGGCTGGACACGGTCTTAAGGCCGATGGTCGTGATGGTCTTGGTAAAGGTCTCGTTGACCTGACTCTGGACGGCGCTCGAACCCTTTTCAGTCACGATCTGTGCGATGGCGTTGGCCTTCTGGTTCTCATAGAACTCGATATCGGCGTGTTTCACCTCGGTCGAGAAAAGCGTCATCATGTCTGCGCTAAAACTTTTAGGGATAACAACGGCAGCGTAGTACGCGCCCGACTTAACGCCCTCAATCGCCTTATCGCGGTCGTTGAGGACGACCCAGTCGAAGTTCTTGTTGCCGCGCAGGGTGGCGGTTACGTTTTCGCCCACGTTAACCTCGACGGGAATCAGATCGCTCTCGTAACCCTCATCGGTGTTGACCACGGCGATCTTAAGATTGCCGGTGTTGCCGTACGGATCCCAGCTGCCGGCGATGTTAAACCACGCGTACAGACACGGTACGATAATGAGGCCCATCACGACAACCAAGCCGATCACGGAGCGAGACACGTTTTGGACATCGCGCTTAAACAGATGCAGGATGTTCTTCATTTATGCCTCACCTCCTTTGGAGTGCTTGCCAAGCGCGGTGGTATCTCCATCATTTGTGGCTGTGCTGTCGCTGCCCTGAGATTTATGGTGCGAGCCGATATGCGGCAAGCGGCCCGTGGACTGATCGCCGCCCTTGGCACCACGCTCGCTGGCGTTGAGGCCAAACATGTGGCGGGCGGCAGGAATGGCGGCCGTGTGTTCGCGCATCTCGCGACGCAGGTCCTCATCCGAAAGCGCCGAGATGCGCATCTGGGTATTGAGGCTCGCTCGGATATATTCGATATTGATCAGCCAGCCGCAGATGGCAATAACCGAGATGATCCAAATGACAAGCAGGATGATCTTGCCGTTATTGTCGATATCGAGAACCGTCGACAGGACAAAGAGCAGGACCTGAACGCCCACCACGGCGGCAAAACCGCCCTTGATGTAGTACGGGTAGCGATGTTCAAAGGCGACCGCATGATCGAGCAGTTCGCGACGGTACGAATCGGAATCGAGCATGACGCGCATGGCCGTGCGCAGCGAGTAGCGCTGGCGCGGCAGGTCGTTGGACTCGCAAATCATCATACCGGTCGTGGAGAGCTGTTTATCAAAGAGCAGGTTAAGGTTGAGCAGCAGCGGACGCAGCTGCAGGCCGATAAAGAGCGCCACGATCAAGAACACGCCCAGAATGCACAGGTTAAACAGGTAGTTGAACGAATACATGCCGCCGACCGTCTCGCGCAGCAGATTGATGCCGTAGGTAAAGGGCAGCAGCGGGTGCAGCCACTGGAAGAAGCCTGGCATCATCTCGATGGGGTACATGCCCGACGAACCCGGGATCTGCACGATAACCAGAATGACGCCGATAGCCTTGCCGATATGCTTAAACGTGGTGGACAGCGCATAGATGATATTGACGTAGGTGAACGAGATGGCGATGCCGCCCAGCACGAACAGCAGCGGGCTGACGCACTGCACGCCGATCACCAGATCGCCTACCGTAACGATGATGGCCTGCAACGCGCCCAGGATCACCAGGAGCAACCAGCGGCCAAAGTAGCCCTGACGCGCGGTAAAGCTGCCGATGCCTTCGCGGTCGACCTCGAGCTTGTAGATGGCGATAAGCACGTAGCCGCCCACCCACAGCGCCAGATTGGTATAGAACGGGGCAATGCCCGAACCAAAGCTCTTGACCGGGTAAATTGACTTTGAGGTCAGCTCGACCGGAGATGCCATGAAGTCTGCAACATCATCGACGTCGACGCCCATCAGGCCGGCCAGCTCGCCCATGGACTCGGAGGTCTGTAGCGCCGCGATGTCGTTGGCGGCGGTTGCGAGCTTGTCCTGGACCTTGGCAAGCGAGGCATCGGTCTGGGACAGCGTGGTCTTGGCCTGACCGAGCGTGGCGTTGAGTTGCGAAAGTGTACCGCGCGCACTTGCAATAGTAGGCGTGAGGCCAGACACGATTCCCGTCAGATCACCCGAGACGGCGGCAAACGAATCAAGTGCGCTCGAGACCTTCGGCAGCGCGTTTTGACCCAGGTCCGTCTGAGCCTGGCCAAGGTTGGTCGCACCGGTCTGAATTGCATTATTGATAGCGTCGCTGGCACCCGAGACAGCCGCAGCGTCATTCGCCATGGCGCTCGACTGCGCAGACAGACCGTCCTTGATGCTCTGAAGCTTTTCATTCTGCTCGCGGAGCAAATCGATGATCGATACAATGCGCGCGTCAATTTCCTTGGAACCTGTCGACGTGTCATTGACGAGAATTTCCAAGTGCCCGATAACGGCCTTATTGTGGTCGATCGTCGCTTGGAGAGACTCAAGCGAGTTGTCGATACGGGTAGTCGTAGATGCGACCGTGCCCGTCAGCTTGCCAATCGCAGCGTTTGCGGAGGCTGACGTCTTGGTGAGCGCAAGGCTGCCTTCCGAGAGCGCCTTGGAGAGCGAGGCGACAGAGTTGCCCGCCGTGGCGCGAGCCTCGCCCAGCAGGTCATTGCCCTGGGAGATCGCCTGCGTCAGCGACGGCGCCTGACCCTGCAGACCGGCAAGTGCCGCATCTGCCGAGGCAATGGAACCACTCGTCTTATCGATGGCGGCATTCATGTCGCCAATCGAATCACGCACTTCGCCCAACGTATCGGAAGCCTCTGATACCGAACCGGCCAACGAATCCTGAGTCTGGGTTGCCTTGTCCTTTAAATCGACTCCGGCATCCTTGGCAATACTGGCAACGGTCTCGCCCACCGTGGAGACAAATTCCGAGTTGATCTGCTCCTCGATGGTGTTTGCACCGGTGTCGGTAACCTTGGGCGCAATAGCGCTCTTCTTCTCATTGACGTAGTACGTAAGCTTGGGCTGATGGTAGTTGCCGTCGAGCATCGAAACCAGGTTATCCGAGAAGTTCTTGGGGACTACGATGGCCGCATAGTACTCACCGCTCTCGACGCCCTCTTTGGCATCGGTCGCAGAATCGACGAAGGTCCAGCCCAGCTGATCGTTCTCCTTGAGCTGATCGACGACCTGATCGCCCGCGTTGAGCTCGCCCACCAGGTCGTTTTGGGTGCCCCGATCGTTGTTGGCGATGGCAATCTTGATGCCCTGGGTGTTTCCGTACGGATCCCAGTTGGCCACGATGTTGTACCAGGCATACAGCGAGGGAATAACGCACACGCCAAGGGTAACCACCAAGGCGACGGGGTTCACAAGCAGTCGCTTAATGTCGCGCTTAAATATCGCAAAGGAGACCTTTGCATTGGATAGTTTGCTGCCGAGACTCACGCTTGGACCATCCATCCTGTCGTTGAATCGAATCGTACTATCGACAACCATTGTAGTAGGCGCTTTAACGTCTCAAAGCACAATGGTGTTGAGTTTTGCGGGTAGCAATATACTACGAAGATGAGTTAACGTACAGTTGTACAGTATCTTAAATTTCAGCAGGTCACAAAACCACAACCCGCACAAATAAATGATCCCTTGGGGACGGAGGGATCATTCAAAAGGAAACGAGAGTGGAAAATCTCTCACTTCAAGCCCGCATTCGAGCCAAAAGTGGGAGATTATCCACTCTCGTTCTAATCTAGTTACGGTGCCGTATCCCCGAACTACATCAAGTTGCAAACAGCCGCCGCGAAGGCTACGGGATCCTCGGGGAGGATGCCCTCGACCAGCAGAGCCTGGTCATAGAGCAGACCGGAGTACTGCTTGATCTTGTCGGCGTCGCCTGCCTTCTGGGCAGCGACAAGCTTGTCAAAGACCGGGTGCTTGGCGTTGAGCTCGAGCACGCGTTGGCTCTTGGGCATGCCGTCGGGCGCGCCCTCGGGTCCCTTCTGGAGCACCTTCTCCATCTCGAGCGAAAGTGGGCCCTCGGTGGTGATACAAGCGGGGGCATCGGTCAGGCGCGCGGAGACGGCGACTTTCTCGACCTTGTCACCGAGCGCCTCCTTCATAGCGCTAAAGAGGTCCTCGTTCTCCTTGGTGGCGTCCTCGGCCTCCTTCTTCTCGTCCTCGGTCGCCAGGTCAAGATCACCGGTCGCAACGTTCTTGAGCTCTAGATGACGATCCTCGACCTCGGGCTCGGCACCGTCGGCCACAGCCTTCTCGGCAGCCTCGCGGGCAGCATCGTCCTCGTAGATCTTGGGCATATCGGCGGCAACGTACTCACGCATAGCCTGGAACGTGAACTCATCCACATCCTGCGTCAGCAGCAGCACGTCATAGCCGCGGTCGAGCACGCCCTTTACCACGGGCATCTTGGCCAAGCGCTCACGCGAGTCGCCGGCGGCGTAGTAGATGGCCTTCTGATCCTCAGGCATGCCCTTGGCATACTCGGCCAGGGTAATCATCTTCTGTTCCTTGGCAGACCAGAACAGCAACAGGTCGGCGAGCTCATCGGCCTTCATGCCATAGCTCGAGTAGATGCCGTACTTAAGACCGCGGCCAAAGTTCTCAAAGAACTTCTCGTAGGCCTCGCGGTCGTTGTCACGCATATCCTCAAGGTCGGCGGTAATCTTCTTTTCCACACGCTTGGCGATGGCCTTGAGCTGACGGTTCTGCTGCAGCGTCTCGCGCGAGATGTTGAGCGACACGTCGGCGGAATCCACGACGCCGCGGACAAAGTTGTAGTAGTCGGGCAGCAGGTCGTCGCACTTCTCCATGATCAGGACGTTGGAGCTGTAGAGCGCCAGACCCTTCTCGTAGTCCTTGCTGTACAGATCGAACGGCGCGCGTCCCGGCACAAACAGCAGGGCGTCATACTCGAGCGTGCCCTCGGCGTGGAAGCTGATGGTGCGCGCAGGATCGTCAAAGTCGTGGAACGTGGACTTGTAGAACTCGTCGTAGTCCTTCTGCTCGACATCGGAGCTGTGCTTCTTCCAGATCGGTGTCATGGAATTGACGGTCTCGAGCTCCTGGTAGTCCTCGTACTCGGGCTTGTAATCGTCGCCGGCGTCCTCGGGCTTGGGTTTCTGGCGGCTCTTGGACACCATCATCTGGATCGGGTAACGCACATAGTTACTGTACTGCTGAATCAGGCTCTTGAGACCCCACTCGGTCAGGAAGCGATCGTAGGTCTCGGCCTCGCCGTCGGCATCGAGCTTCTCGTTCTCGCGCAGCGTCAGGATGACATCGGTACCGTGCTCGGCGCGCTCGCCGTCCTCGATGGTGTAGCCCTCAAGACCGTCGGATTCCCACACATGGGCGACATCCTCGCCGTAGGCGCGGCTGACGACCTTCACATGGCTGGCGACCATAAAAGCCGAGTAGAAGCCCACGCCAAACTGGCCGATGATGTCGACATCGGAGCCCTGCTGCTCGGCGTTCTCGGTCTTAAACTCCTCGGAGCCGGAATGGGCGATGGTGCCCAGATTGCGCTCGAGCTCCTCGGCGGTCATGCCAATGCCGTTATCCGAGATGGTAATGGTGCGGGCGTCTTTATCAAAGGAGACGCGAATGGCCAGGTCGCCCTGGTTGATCTTGACGCTCGGATCCTGCAGGCTCTTAAAGTTGAGCTTGTCGACGGCGTCGCTCGCGTTAGAGATAAGCTCGCGCAGGAAGATTTCCTTATTGGTGTAGATGGAGTTGATCATGAGGTCGAGCAGTTTTTTGCTCTCGGTCTTAAATTGACGCATGTGCAGTCCTTTCGCGCTACCCCCGTCCGCAAAAACGGCCCGGTTGCCCGAGCCGCATCGCAGACCTGCTATGTTCAGACTTAGATTTTATAACCCAATAGCGCGCATATATACATACGGAATCGAAAAACTGTATGTCCGAGCGCTCCAATGCGTCAATTGCCAAGGAGTGTCCCCAGCTGCCGGCAGAAAAGGAACGTCCCTATCTGCCATCTACGCGCTTGGCCATCCAGACATGGGGCTGGCCCTCGTCTTCGTAATCTACCGGGGCAATTTGCGTGTAGCCCGCCTTTGCATAGAGCGGCAACACGTATTCCTGCGCATGCAGCTTAATAAGCTTAGCGCCGGCATCGCGTGCACACGAAGCACTGGCCTCGACGATCGCACTCGCCAGTCCGCGACGACGCATAGCCGGCAGCACGGCGACGCGCCCCATAATGTAGGCCTCCCCCGCCGCAACGCCTTCGTCCATGTCGCATGCCGGCAACACCGGGGCCTCTGCGTCAGCCACGCGCTCAAGCTCCTCGGGAAACACGCGCGAGCAACCGGCAAGCTCGCCGTCTACATAGAGCGTCACATGAATGCAGTTCTGATCCTCGTCGATAGCGTCGAACTCATTCTCGTAGCCCTGCTCGTCCATAAAAACGACGCGGCGCACCAACGCCGCGTCATCAAAGCATCCCGTCTTAAGTTGGATATCCATGGCTGCCCTTTCATTCAATGCGAACGTTAGGGACAGATATTAGCGAAAATGAGCTCCGCGCACGCTAAACTTCGCGCGAGCCTTCGCCAGGCAGTCGTAATGACCCACGTTATGGGCATCGCTCGCGATGAAGCTGTACAGGTTCTGATCGAACAGGCGCTGTGCCGGCTTTTTTTCGCGACCAAAGCGACCGCCGGCAATAAAGTCCGCCGAAGCCTGCAGCTTGCAGCCCATATCGACCAGGCGCTCCGCCACGCTTACATCCTTTTGAACCGCACGATAGCGCTCAGGATGAGCGATGATCACCTGGTAGCCACGGCACTGCAAATCGTAAATCGTGTTCTCGTACTCTCTAAACGCATACGCATCGGCATGCGTCGAAAGCTCGAGCAGAAACTCGTTGGTTCCATCGAAATGCAAGTGCTCCGCGGCATCGATACCAAGTTCAACGAGCTTTCGATGGTTGACCTCGAAGCCCATCTGGAGCGGAAAACCGTCAGCGTTATCACGCAGCAGTTCAAAGGCATCCCACATCTTGTCGTAATCAAAATAGGGATCACGGCAGTGAGGAGTGCAAACGATTCTGGTTACACCGGCCCGCTTGGCAGCCTCGAGCATCGCCAAGCTCTCATCGAGATCGGCGGCGCCGTCGTCTACACCCGGCAAGATATGGCAATGAATGTCACGCATAGGTCAGCCTTAATCAACTAAACGTTTGCTCGGTTGGTGAAGATGCCCTTTTTGGAAGTCCCCTGATCGTCCGAGCCCTTCTTCACCTTCTTACCGTCCTTGGTGTAGTAGGAGTAGTAGTACTCGCTGGTCTCGGTCTCGCAGTAGTTCATAACGGTACCGATGAGCTTGACCTTTTCGGACTTCTTAAGCTGGCCGATAGCGTTGAGTGCCTCCTCGCGCTTGGTGAAGTCCTCGCGCACCACGAACAGCGTACCGTCGGTCAGGCTGGCAATCTCGGCAGCATCGATGAAGGTGCCGACCGGGGGAGCATCAAAGATGACGTACTGGAACTTGGCGGACAGTGCCTTTACCAACTTGGCAAAGCGGTGAGAGACAATGATGTCGGCAGGATTGGGAATATGCGGCTCGGCATCGAGGAAGTAGAAGTTCTTCTGACCCGTCTCGACAATTGCCTGGTCAATGGAGATCTGCTCGGAAAGGACCGCATAGAGTCCGCCGCGCGAACGAACGCCGAGCATATCGGAAAGGGACCTGCGGCGCATATCGGCCTCGACCAGGAGCACGGACTTGCCGCTCGTGGCGATAGCCTGGGCAAGGTTGATGGAAACCGTAGACTTGCCCTCGTTGGGAATCGAGGACGTGACGGTAATAGTGCGAATGGGGTCGTCCACGCTCGCAAAGCGGATGTTGGCCAGAAGGGTCTTGGCGGCATTCTGTACAACGAGCTTATCGGTGTTCTTTGCCTTAGCCATGCCTATTTACCACCTTTCATAGCCGGAATTCGGCCAACAACGGGAATGCCCAGGAGCTCTTCTGCCTCTTCGGCACCGCGGATGCGGGTATTGAGCATGTCTGCCAAAACGACATAGGCGACTGCGATAAAGATACCGGCGAGGAACGCGACAGCAACGTACAGCATACGCTTGGGACCGCTGGGGGCTTCGGGGGTCTTAGCCTCGTCGATAACGTTGATGCTCTGGGCAGCGCCGACGTTCTGAGCGACCGTACTCACCGAGCTGGCCATGGCCTTTGCGACCTTAGCCGTCTCCTTGGCATCGGTGCCGGTAACCGAAAGCGTAATGACACGCGTGGTGGTCTCGGAGGAAACAGACACCTTGTAGTCATCCAGATCGGTGAGGCCCAGTTCATTGGCTGCGCCGCTCTTAACGCTATCGCTATCCAGCAGCGTGGCGATATCGTTGGAAAGCATCTGACTCGCCGAGAGATCGTTGTAGCTCATCTGACCGCTATCGTCGGTCTTGGCGAGAATGTACATGCTCGTCGTCGCGGTATAGGTGTTGTCCATCGCAACGAAGGACACGATGCCCATGGCGATCGCGCAGACCACCGGAAGGGTGATGACCAGCTGAAGGTGCTTCTTCAGCAGCTGGAACAGTTCGAGAAGGGTCATGCAGCTTGCCTTTCATTTCCCCAGTTCGGATTGACAAAACTGTCCGTATGTTATCGCATCTTTTTACCGAGACCAAGCTCTATACATAAGAAACAGGCTCTCCTGTAAAAATGTCGGAAGCAATCGTAAAATTGCACAACAACGCCGCACCCGAAAGTCAAATGCGGCGTCTGCATCAATATCTATGTTATATCGCTATGCGAATGGCTCGTCCTGCTGTATGGGAAACGTCACCGTAATGGTGGTTCCCACGCCCAACTCGCTCGACAGATCGAGCGTGGCGTGATGATACAGGGCCGCATGCTTGACAATGGCAAGCCCCAGACCGGTTCCGCCGCGTGCCTTGGACCTACTCTTGTCCACGCGGTAGAACCGCTCAAATACCTTGCCCTGTTCTTCAGGCGCGATACCGATTCCCGTGTCGGCGACCGCAAGGAACGGATGGCCTTCGTCGTTGGTGCCGCACTGCAGCGTAACCGTACCGCCGGGTCGATTGTAGCGGATGGCGTTGCTTGCCAGATTATAGATGAGCTCGTCAATCAAGCGCGACACGCCCTCGATGACCACAGGCTTGGTCTCATGACTTATCGTCACATTCGCCTGACGGGCGACCTGTTCAAGACGCTGCTCGACCGCGTAGATGGCACGCGAGAGCTCAATAGGCTCCGTGGACCCAATGGGCACCGCCTCGCCCTCAGCTGCACGCTCGGCCTCGTCCAAGTTAGACAGCGTAAGGATATCGTTGACAAGCGCTGCCAAGCGGCCCGCCTCACGATAGATGCGACCGCCAAAGTTGCGCAGGTCGCCCTCGCCCTCGACCATGCCGTTTGCGATGAGCTCGGCATAGCCCGAAATCGCCGTAAGCGGCGTCTTGAGCTCATGGGTGATATTCGCCGTGAACTCGCGGCGCATACGGTCGTTGTCCGCCAGCACCGCCATTTGGCGCTTGAGCTCCTGGCGCTGCGACTCAATACGCTCAAGCATGGGGACCATCTCGGCATAGGCGTGCTCATAGCTACGGCGTGGGTGGTCCAAATCCACCTCTTGCAAAGGCGCGATGATGGCACGGGACTCGCGGCGCGCCATAAAAAACGAGAGTACCGCACCCGCTGCTGCGATAAGCAGCATCGGCGCCACCATCGACAGCAAAATCGCCGCAACGCCAGGCTGGGCCTGCGCCAAGCGGACAACCTGGCCGTTATCAAGGGCGACGGCGCGATACAGCATAATCTCGTCGAGCGTAGAGCTTGCGCGCTCCGCGGAACCCGAACCACTCTCAAAGGCCTCGATGACCTCGGGGCGATCGCCATGGTTGGGCGGTGTGGAAGGCGGCGCCTCGTTGTCGTAGGCAACCGATCCATCCTTGTTAATCAGCGTGATGCGCAAGTCCTCTCGATCGAGGCTACGCAAGAACGGGATGGGCTCCTGCTGCTCGTCGAGGGCGGCAGCAATGAGCTCGGTTTCTTGCGCCAGGTTGGCACTCGTGGCATCCGCCAAGGTGTTTTGCACAAAGAACGCACCCAGCACCGTAAACGCCACGATAACCGCCATGGCGCAGACAAAGATCGTCACAAAAACGCGGTGCGACAGCGTATGTTGTCCCTGGGGGGCGAAGACCACGGGTTACTCCTCCGATGCGGTGGCCGCGGTGTCGTCACCTTCGGCACCATCACCGGCAGAAGGCTCGGCCAAGCGGTAGCCCACGCCGCGCACGGTCTCGATGGCGCTGGCATGCTCGCCCAGTTTTTGGCGAAGCGTCTGCACGTGCACGTCAACGGTGCGCGAACCGCCGTCGAAGTCCCAGCCCCACACGCTCTGCAGCAACGACTCGCGGGTAAAGACCACGCCGGGCTTGCGCATGAGGTACTCGAGCAGGTCGAACTCGCGCAGGGTGAGCTTAAGCGACTCGCCGGCAACAGTCACCTCACGATGGCTGGGCGAGAGCACGATGTCGCCCACGCTGAGCACATCGCTTGCCTGTTTGACCATGCCGCCGCGACGCAGCAGTGCGCGGCAGCGGCTGGCGAGCTCCATGAGCGAAAACGGCTTAGTCAGGTAATCGTCGGCACCGCCATCGAGCGCCATCACCTTGTCGAGCTCGGTATCCTTGGCGGTAAGCATCATGATGGGCACCGTCGCCGTCAGGCGATCGGCACGCAGTCGACGCATAATCGCCAAGCCATCGGTATCGGGCAGCATGATGTCGAGCAGGACGGCATCGGGTACCCGTCGCGCCACGGCAGCCTTAAACTCACCGTCGCACGAAAAGCCTTCGGCCTCAATCCCCTGCTTGCGCAGCGCATAGACCGTCAAATCCCTGATGTTGTCATCGTCCTCGACGTAATAGATCATGTTGAACCCCTTTGCGGCCGGCATGACCGCATCTTAACCCTAAAGGTACCTTTACTAGATGGTATCAGCCAAAACGCCCCGTCAAATAATCCGCCGTGCGCGGATCGGTCGGATTCTTGAAGAGTTGCGCGGTGGGCGCGTGCTCCACCAGCTCACCCAGCAAAAAGAATGCGACCGAATCGGAGATACGCGCCGCCTGCTGCATATTGTGCGTAACGACCACGAGCGTGCAGGTCTCTTTGAGCTCGCAGGCCAGCTGCTCCACCACCAGCGTCGATACGGGATCGAGTGCCGAGGTCGGCTCGTCCATCAGCAGAATGTCGGGCTGCACGGCAAGTGCGCGGGCGATGCACAGGCGCTGCTGCTGGCCGCCCGAAAGACCCAGACCCGACTCTTTGAGCTTGTCCTTGGCCTCGTCCCACAGGGCGGCGCGTCGCAGGGAGTCTTCGACCAGCTCGTCGAGCACGACGCGATCGCGCACACCCATACCGCGCGGCCCATAGGCGACGTTGTCGTAGATGCTCATGGGAAACGGGTTGGGGCGCTGGAACACCATGCCCACGCGCTGGCGAAGGCGGCAGATGTCGTAGTCGCCCAGGATATCTTGACCATCGAGCGCAATCTTGCCCTCGATTCGGCAGTCCTTGATGCCGTCGTTCATGCGGTTAAAGCAGCGCAGCAACGTGGACTTTCCGCAGCCCGAAGGCCCGATGAACGAGGTAATCTGCTTGTCGCGGATCTTGATATTCACATCCTTGAGCGCATGGTGGTCGCCATAGAACAGGTCGAGGCCCTCAACATCGATTCGCGTCGGCGAGGCGGCAAGATCCTCTGCCGTGGGGCGAGTCGCATCCCCAACCTCGCGCTCGTGCGCGGCCTCGGCCTGCGCTTTCATGAGTTCTTCAAGCTCCGTGGGCTCCACAGCCGCAGCAGCCGTCATACCGCATACCTCCACATCGATATCAATTCAGCAGTATCGATAGTAGGAATCGCGGCTCATATGCACGTGAGCGCATTGTCAAGTGTTTGTAAGGGCACGCTGGCTATGCGGCGGGCAGCTCGATGGTGAATATCGTGTGTTCGGGCGTCGATTCACATGCAACGGTACCGCCGTGCGCGCATACGATCTCCTTGGCGATGGCAAGCCCCAGTCCAGCGCCGCCGCGATTGGTCGCACGCGCCGCATCCAGGCGATAGAACTTCTCAAAGATCACCTTGAGCTTAGCCGCAGGGATGGGATCGCCCTGATTGATAAAGCGCACGCGCACGCCACCGCCGTCCCGGCGTCTGGCCTCGATCGTGATGGTCGAGCCCTCATAGCTATAGGCAATAGCGTTTTTCATGATGTTGTTGAACACGCGAGCCATTTTGTCGCCATCCACGAGCACCGTCAGGTCCTCGCGAATATCAACTTGGACTTCCTTATGCTGCTCGTTGAGGATGGGATAGAACTCGTCAGTCACCTGAGCCAGCAGCAACCCCAGATCAACATAGCCGCGCGTGAGCACGATATCGTGGAAGTCAAAACGCGTGATATCGAAGAACTCTTCGATGAGCGTATCGAGCCGGTGCGCCTTGTCGAGCGCCACGCCCGTAAAGTGCGCACGTTGCTCAACCGGCAGCTCGGGAGCCTCTTGCAGCAGCGAAAGATAGCCCACCACACTGGCAAGCGGGGTGCGTAGGTCATGTGCCAAGTACGTGACCAAATCGTCCTTGCGATGCGACTCGTCACGCAGAGCTTGCTGCACCTTGCGCTCACGGTCACGCACGCGGTTAAGGGCGCCCTCGACCTCCAAGAAGTCGCCGTCGATGTTATCCCAGGTGTCGGGGTGATCGATCAGGCGATCTTGAATACGAGCGGCCAGCACACAATCGGCATGCTGCTCGCCCTGCTCGTAGCCCTGGTAGTACAGGGCGCGGCCACACAAGAACAGCACGCACGCTGCAAGCGCCAGCACAAAGCCAAGCATGTTGAATACAAAGCCGGCATCGAACAGCACCGGCCCTTCGATGCCGCCGAGCGCCATGGCGCCAATCGCCAACGTCATGGCCCACGCGGCGCCGCCAATCACCACGCAGCGGCACACGATCTCAAATCGATCGATCAGCAAAAAGCCGACAAGCAGCACCGCCAAGATTCCGACGATGTTGTCGATGCCAATCAGCAGCAGGCTCAGCAAAAAGAGCAGCACCGTTGCAAGCGCGCGGTTGTCGACGACCGACCTCACGTATTCAAAGAGCCGATCGGGCACCTCGAACGCTTGCCTATCGTCTTTTGTCATATCAAGATCCTCACAAGCGAAAAGCGTTATTCGATGATGTAGCCGACGCCCCAGACGTTTTTGATAAAGCGTGGCTTTTGTGCGTCGTCGCCGATCTTTTCACGCAAGTGGCGAATATGCACCATCACCGTATTGTTGGAGCCGGGCATAAAGTCCTCGTTCCACACCGCGCGGAACAGGTCCTCCACGGCCACCACGCTGCCGCGATGCTCGACCAGATACAGCAAGATTGAATACTCGGTGGGCGTGAGGCGAACCGGTGAACCGTCCACTGTCACGGAACGAGCATCGCGGTTGATCTCCAAGCCGTCGAGCTGGAGGGTCGGCGACTCGGCCGCCTGTGCGCGGCTACCGTAGCTGGTGTAGCGGCGAAGCTGAGCGTGCACGCGCGCGATGAGCTCCAGAGGACGAAACGGCTTAACCACGTAATCGTCCGCGCCAAGCGAAAGGCCCTCGATCTTGTCTTGCTGGGCATCGCGCGCCGTCAGCATGATCACGGGATAGGTATGGCTGGAACGGATCGTACGCAGCAGCTCAAAGCCATCGATATCGGGCAGCATGACATCCAGCAGCGCCAGATCGAACTCCTGCTCCAAGATTGCCTTGGCAGCATCGGCCCCGCTATAGGCAATCTGGACATCAAAGCCCTCTTTTGTAAGGTAGATACCAACCAAGTCGGCGATGGCCTTTTCGTCATCAACTACCAAAATGCGCTCGTTCATGCGTGCTCCTCTCGCGCTCCATTATGCCCGAGGGGGCGCCCGTCACACACAACAAGCGTGGGTGATTAAGTCGGCCTTAAGCACCCTTGTGCCCGTTCGGGCGCGGATGTGGGCCACGCACGCACGCGATGATCGCCGACGCCGGCAAACGATATACTCTTGTTCCAGAAGAGACCATCCCGTCGAAAGCGAAATCCGTGAAGTCCCTCACCTCTTTTGCAAAGCGCTCAGCCCAGCTTGCCGCCGGCTTTGTCTGCGCTAGCGCCCTTGCCGCTGGCGTGCCCACCGTCGCCGGCGCCCAAGTGCTTACGACCGACAATGTTTGCGGCAAAACCGCCGATGCGCGCGGCATCACGGCCGAAAACCTGCCCGATATCGATGCGACCAATGCCCTCGTCATGGGCAAAGACGGCACCGTCTACTATGGGCGCGGCGCCGATGAGCAGGTCAAAATTGCCTCGATCACCAAGGTCATGACCGCAATCCTAACCGTCGAGAATTGCAAGATGGACGAGAAGGTCACGGTGAGCAACGCTGCAGCCACCGTGGGCAATTCGACCGCCGGCTTGCTCGAAGGCGACAAGCTTACCGTGGAGCAGGCGCTGCGCGGCCTGATGATTCCCTCGGGCAACGACGCCGCCATCGTGCTCGCCGAATATGTGGGCAAGAAGATCGACCCTAAGACCAAAGACGCCGAGGCCACCTTTGTGAAGGCCATGAACGAGCGCGCTAAGAAGCTCGGCTGTACCGGTACGCTTTTTGAAAACCCGCATGGTCTGGACTTTGATGAGTGGGCTGGCGATATGCACTCAACCGCACATGACGTGGCGCTGATGATGCAGGAGGCCATGAAAAACGACACGATCCGCGAGGTCGTAGCGAGCGAGGATTCCTGGATCGAGGTCACGGGCGCCGACGGCACCGACCATTCGCATTCCATGGACACGCATAACTATTTGCTGGGCCAAGATGGCAACATCGGCGGCAAGACCGGCACCACCGACGACGCGGGCTATTGCTTTACGAGCGCCTACAACCGCGACGGCGACGAGATCTACACCGTCGTTTTGAACTCCACCACCACCGACCAGCGCTTTACCGATACCGCAACCCTTGCCAATTGGTACTACGGCCACAAGGTCACGGTCGCGATCGCCAACACGCAGGAAAAGACCGCCAACGGCAACCCGCTTATGGCACGCATTAGCCAGACAGATTGGACGGACAAGACGATCGACGCCACGCTCGCCGACCCCACGGCGCAAGCGACCGTGTTTTCCCTTGCCGGCGAGGTGACCGAAAAGGTTAGCTACGACGATCTTTCGGGCACGGTGCATGTGGGCGACAAGGTGGGCAGCGTTACGCTCAAGCAGGACGGCACCAAGATTGCCGTCGTGGATTTGGTTGCCGACGAGGAAGGCTCGGGGCCGAATCCCATTGAGTGGCTCCTTGTGAAGCTCGACCGCCTGGGCCGCCGCATCGACAACCGCCCACTTGCGGCAGAGAGCGAGACCGTAGCCAAGGCACCCGAGGTGTAGGGCGCAAGAATAATAAGTCCACTGAAAGGAGGCGTCCGAAAGGATGCCTCTTTTTTGAGGGTTCGAATCCCCAGCTAACATTCTTCTAATTAAAAAAGGGCCCCAAATGGGACCCTTCTTTAAAGTTAAACTGGCGGAGAGCTGGGGATGTCCGGGCATGCTACGCATGCCCTCCGGCTTCAAAGCCTGACGGCTTTTCGCCCACGGGCTACAAACGCTCTCGCGTTTGCTTAACGCCCGTGCCCTCTCGGGTTCGAATCCCCAGCCTCCTTTCTCCGCACAAAAAAGGGCCCCAAATGGGACCCTTCTTCAAATTCGTACTGGCGGAGAGCTGGGGATTCGAACCCCAGATGCCCTTTTGGGGCATACTCGCTTAGCAGGCGAGCACCTTCGGCCTCTCGGTCAGCTCTCCGTAACAGCCGTTCTATAGTAACCAAACAGCCAAGGATGGGCAAGAGGAAATTTTCTAATTGCCTAGCATCCTTTCCTCCTTGGAAGCTTCGCCTACCCCAGCGAACGGTTAAGGGAGCCGAGCTCGTCGTTGCCCATGGTGCGCCACATTTGGAAGATGCAACCGCGTGCCAGGAAAAAGAAGCCGTTGTCGACCAGTTGCACAGCGGCATCTGCCAGCTGATTCGTCACGGCGGACACTGGCGGCAGCTCGAGTCCAGCCTTGCGGATGGTCTCGACCGCCTCCTCGAACGTCGGAGGCTCGCTGACGCCCATCTCATTCATAAGGCCCTGCATTTCTTCCAGCGCGCTGCTGCCCGACTCCTCGCCGCGCGGCACCAGACGGTAACAAGCCAGCGCCAGGTCGAGCTGATCGCAATTCCAATAGGCAAACGCCAAGCGATAGAACAGGTAGCCAATTGCAGAACGATCGCTGGCAATACGTAGGCCGTGGCGCGCCACCTCGATAATCTCGTCAAAGCGCTCCAGACGCGCAAGCACGTTGATGAGCGCAAAGTGCGATTGCATGGACGAGCGCGCCAGATCGTAAAGATGGCGCACCTCGGGCAGCGCTCGTTCAAAGTCCTCTTGCTCGGCGTAAAAGCTGCAGATCTCGTGCTGGGCAAAGTACAGCGCATCGGGCGCACGAAGGATTCGCACAGAGCGGTCTTCTTCCAACACCGGTAGCACCATGCGTACCAGCTGGTTATCGCAAAACTGCGTTTGAACCGGACCTGTCGCCAAAAGCTCGGCGACAGCGCACTTAGCCTCCAACTCCTCGACAAGACGGGAAAAGCCTTCAAAAGCACCTGTACGGTCGACTTTTGCCTGCTCGCGCAATTCAACAACACGGGCCACGTATGGGTCGTCGTCCTCTTCCATGACCTCCAACTCGTCAGCCGTATCGGCAAGCAGCAGATCGCGCAGCGCCGGCGGCAGCGTGCGATGGTCATCACGCGGACGAGCATGAACCTCCGCAGGCTCAATCGTCTCCGGAGCGGTTGACTCATACGCCTCAAGCACACGCTTGCACGGCATATCGTCCATGTCCATGCTCTCAAGATCCTTGGCGACAGGCACGCAATCGGCCAGATAGGCCGCGCGCTCAAAGAAATACGTTGCGACAACACGCTCGCCCTGCTCACCGTCGGGAGCAGCAATCTGCACGTAGCAGCGCGTGATGCAGGTGCCCGCGGCAAAACACGCTGCCGCAAGCGTGAGTGCCACGCGCGCATCGTGCTCCGCGGCCCAGATCGCGCGCGTGTCCTCGTCCAGCTCGCGCCAGGCGTCATCTTGAGCGTCGTATTCGCGTTGCGGCATGGCATCAACGACAGACTGCCCAAACCGAACGAGCATAATCCCCTCGGCAACGTTTGCCCGATAGGTATAGTCGAGCCGCGTGACCACGTTGAGCGCCTCAACGATTCGCGCAAAACGGGTGCGCACGTCCCACTCGCCGCCCGGCTGGCAAGCCACCGTACCCGGTTTGCCCCACGGGTTATCGCTCGAGGCCGTATCGAGCAGTCGGGGAACATCGTTGGTCGTCTTGGCGATATGCCACGCATCAAAGAGCGCGCAGCCCTCAAGGCTCGGCGAGGATGCCGCAGGGGCCAATCCAGCCCCGATGCGCTCAAAGATGCCGGAGAGGCGGTTGAGACGACACTCGATGGCGAGCAGCGTGTCAATCTCGTCCTGGTCTAGCAGACTACGATCAAAATTGAGATAGAACAGCTTTGAGCGATCGATGCGAGCCAGGCTCATCTCGGACTTGGCGGCGATGGTGCGCAGGCGGGGCAAGTCAATTTCGCTCATAAGGGCGGCGGCATAGCGCTCAATGCCACTTGGATTATCCGTATGGTCAATGCGGTAGAGCAACGTTTCGATTGCATCGGGCAGCGGCGTGGAATCAAAACCCAGCAGTACCTCAACCGGCTCGGGGAGTTTTACAAGTTTGATTTTGTCGACGGCATTTTTCATACCCTCGTCGAGGCCGTCGCCGCCTGCCGTGTCTGAGACAGCGTTTTCAGAATCGGCGAATATCACGTAACGCAAGAACATCGAGGCCATGAACTCGCCGTAGCGAAGGCTGCGCGTCGAATTCCACGTCTCGCGATCGGATTGTTCGCGCATGGTGCCTTCGGGAGAGCCGATGACTCGCGCCCGGGAGCGCATCGTCCCATCGGTACCCCTGACTGCAATCTCACCGATGTTGGAATCGGACTCGTCAAGAATCAGCTGCATGTCGGGATCGTCGGGCAGCGATACTTCGTTAACGGGACGGTCCACCTTATAGACCTCACCCGAAACGCTCACGTAGCCCAAAAGCGACACATGGCTTTTGCCGACGAATTCGACGACATAGCATGATTCATGCGGGTCCTCGCCAAAGAGCTTCCAAACCACGCCATACGAGCGTCCCGCAGGCTGCTCGGGCATGGCCGGAAAGCGCTTTTTGGGATCAAGAAACCTGAGCTTGTATGTCGGACGCTCTGCCACGAAATATCACCCTAATCGGTCGTCTAAAGAAAGAGCGCGCCACGGGCTCACCGAGGCGCATACTCGAAATCTTACACGAGTCGATGAGAAATAGTCCCCTTTGACCGAGGCTCGAACCCATGCGGCGTCCGCCTAAAAGAAAAGCCCCCGTTGCCGGAGGCTTCAAGTTCAATTGGTGCGGCGTATAGGATTCCGCGCATCCGCTGCGCGGATCCGCACCGGCTTCGCCCGCCTGCCGGCGGACTCGCCCGCTCGCTAAAAACGCTCCGCGTTTTCTTGACGCTCGCGCCTCGAACGAGGTTCGAATCTCCGCAATGCCCCCGTAAAGGAAAAGCCCCCGTTTCCGGAGGCTTAAAACTCAATTGGTGCGGCGTATAGGATTCGAACCTATGACGTTCTGATTCGTAGTCAGACCCTCTATCCAGCTGAGGTAACGCCGCGACTTGTTGATTATTATGCACATCGACTGAATAAAGGTCAAGCATTTTTCGAAAAAAGTTATCGAATTTGATTTTTACTCATTTGACGCAGTCAATCGACTCGATACTTTCAAACACAGCAAAAGCAACTTCTCAAGTATATCGACATATAAGAAAAGCCTCCGTTACCGGAGGCTTTAAAGTTCAGTTGGTGCGGCGTATAGGATTCCGCGCATCCGCTGCGCGGATCCGCACCGGCTTCGCCCGCCTGCCGGCGGACTCGCCCGCTCGCTAAAAACGCTCCGCGTTTTCTTGACGCTCGCGCCTCGAACGAGGTTCGAATCTCCGCAATGCCCCCGTAAAGGAAAAGCCCCCGTTTCCGGAGGCTTAAAACTCAATTGGTGCGGCGTATAGGATTCGAACCTATGACGTTCTGATTCGTAGTCAGACCCTCTATCCAGCTGAGGTAACGCCGCAACGCACGGATTATTATGCACGTGACCCCTCGATGGGTCAAGCGACAATTTGGAAAAATTTTACGAAGTGATGATTAAGATGCTCGCGCCTCGACCGAGGTTCGAATCCATGCGGTGTTGCCATAAAAGAAAAGCCCCCGTTGCCGGAGGCTTTAAGTTCGATTGGTGCGGCGTATAGGATTCCGCGCATCCGCTGCGCGGATCCGCACCGGCTTCGCCCGCCTGCCGGCGGACTCGCCCGCTCGCTAAAAACGCTCCGCGTTTTCTTGACGCTCGCGCCTCGAACGAGGTTCGAATCTCCGCAATGCCCCCGTAAAGGAAAAGCCCCCGTTTCCGGAGGCTTAAAACTCAATTGGTGCGGCGTATAGGATTCGAACCTATGACGTTCTGATTCGTAGTCAGACCCTCTATCCAGCTGAGGTAACGCCGCAGCGCAAGACATATAAAACCACTTTAGCTTATTGGAGTCAAGCACAATCTCAAACTTTTTTGTGGAACGCAGTTTTGTCATGCTGCTCCGCATATACCGCCGTTCCCCGTACGATCGATTGGCTTTTCGATCACGTCGAACTTAGCGTCAAGTTCCCTCAGGAGCGATCTCACCCGCTGGGCACAATCATAATCGGCAAACGAGATGCTCAGCATGCGCGCGACCTGGTTGGAAGTCCCAACTCCATAGAAGTGCTCCAGCGCCACAAGTCCCTCGTGCGTCACAAAGGTCTCGACCACATGCGGCGACTCCTCAAAGCACCATTGTGTCAACGGACCCTCGCTCGTCTGTCGAACCACCAGGCCACCCATGCCAGACGGCTCACACGTTACAAGCAGGTACTCCCCGCCCTCGTCGCTCTCAAACAAAACCACCCGATCATCAAACAGCTCCATCGCGTCCCCTTTCTCTCGCTCTTATTTAGCAAAAGCATAGCAGGTAGATGGCTGTATACAGAACAGTTGTTCGTGTGTTTTCTATTGAGCTGTCCGCACGGCATGGTATGGACCTGCGCACGAAATAGGGCGCCCCCGAAGGAGCGCCCTTGCATATCCCCTATGCAGCCAATTTACGCGACCGGCTCGATCTTCTCGAGACCGCCCATGTAAGGACGCAAGACCTCGGGGATCGTGATGGTGCCGTCGGCGTTCTGGTAGTTCTCCAGAATAGCGGCCATGGTGCGGCCGGCCGGCAAGCCGGAACCGTTGAGAGTGTGCAGGTAGCGCGAACCCTTGAAGTTCTCGGGGTCGCGATACTTGATGTTGGCGCGGCGAGCCTGGAAGTCACCGCAGTTGGAGCAGGAGCTGATCTCCTTGTAGGCGTTGTAGCTCGGCAGCCAAACCTCGACGTCGTAGGTCTGACGGGCAGAGAAGCCCAAGTCGCCGGTGCACAGGCTAATCACGCGATACGGAAGGCCCAGCTGCTGCAGCAGGTACTCGGCCTCGGCGGTCATGGTCTCGAGCTCCTCGTCGGACTCCTCCGGCTTAGCGAACTTGACCATCTCGACCTTGTCGAACTCGTGCTGACGGATGATGCCGCGGGTGTCGCGACCGGCGGAACCGGCCTCCTCGCGGAAGCAGGGGGTGAAGGCGGTGTAGCGGCGCGGCAGGGTGTCGGCATCGAGGACCTCGCCGGCGTGCAGATTGGTGAGCACGACCTCGGCGGTGGGGATCAGGAAGTTGTCGCCCGAGACATGATAGGCGTCGTCCTCGAACTTGGGCAGCTGGCCCGTGCCGAACATAGTCTGACGCTTGACGACGATAGGCGGCCACCACTCCTTGAAGCCACGGCTGGTGTGCGTATCGAGGAAGAAGTTGATAAGGGCACGCTCCAGGCGGGCGCCGGCGCCACCGAGAACGGTAAAGCGGCTGCCGGAGAGCTTGTTGCCACGCTCGAAGTCGAGGATGTCCAGATCGGTGCCCAGATCCCAGTGCGGCTTAAAGTCGAAGTCGAACTCGCGCGGGGTGCCCCAGCGGCGACGCTCGATGTTCTCGTCCTCGTCCTTACCGTACGGCGTGGCCTCGCAAGGAATGTTGGGCAGGTGAGCCATGAAGTCGTACTGCTCCTGCTCGAGGGCGGTACGACGCTCGGCCAGACCGTCAATCATCTCGTTGACGGCGCGCACGGCCTCCTTGGCAGCCTCGGCCTCGTCCTTCTTGCCCTCCTTCATCAGGGCGCCGATCTTCTTGGACTCGGCATTACGCGTAGCCTGGAGCTCCTCGACCTCGGTGATGACGGCACGGCGCTCGTCGTCGAGCTCAAAGAACTTCTCGCGATCCCAAGACGTCTGGCGGTTAGCCATGGCGACATCGATGGCATCGGGGTTCTCGCGAACAAACTTGATATCAAGCATTAGATCCTCCGGCGATATACATTCCATTTAGGTTGCAACCTTGTACATGTATGGGCAAGTATATACTTATGAGCGTTTACGACCCAACTCAACTACGCAAGAAGGCACCCAATGGACGCAGTTTTTTCCTTTTTGTTTGGCACCCGCACCGGTTTTGCCATCCTTTTCGCCGGCGGCATCCTGTTATTTGCGATTCTTGCCTTTGTAATGGAGAAGCGTACCCATAAGATGTACGTCGACCGCGGACCCAAGTCCGAGGATGAGGAAGACAGCTTCTGGGACTAACCTGCCAAAAAGGGCCAGGTTTATTTTGGTCGGTTTTATCTGGGCAAACGCAAGCGCCCCGCAACTGGAATTGAGCCAGTTGCGGGGCGCTTTTCGCACATACGACAAAACCGCAGGAAAAACCTGCCAAAATAAACCTGTCCCTAAATGGCAGGTTTTACTGGAGAGTTGCGTCGATTGCCTTGACCAGGGCACTGCGCATGCCGGCATCCTCGAGCGCAACGACGCCCTTGATGGTGGCGCCACCGGGCGAGCATACGGCATCCTTCATCGCCGCAGGATGCTGACCAGTTGAAAGCTGCAACTTTGCCGTACCTAGCACCATCTGGCTCACAATGCGATAGGCATCGGCACGCGGGATACCGTGCTTGACCGCCGCATCGCCCAGGGCCTCGATTGCCATAGCGACAAATGCCGGAGCGCAACCACCCACCGTGCCGCCCACGAACAGCAGGCTCGTATCAAGCTCGACCACCGCACCGAGCTTGCCAAGCAGATCAAGCACCACGGCGCTCTGCTCATCACTAAGCGTGGAAGCCTTCTCGCAAGCGATGACGCCCTCGCCCACCGAAACCGGTGTGTTGGGCACCGTCGAGATATGCGCGACGCCCGGCAGGACCTGCTCCCACTTGGCACTGTCCCAGGTCCAGGCAACCGACAGAACGACCTTTTTGGCAAGAGCATCCTTGAGCGGGGCGAATACCTTCTCGATCATGTACGGTTTGACCGCAGCGACCACGATATCGGATGCGGCGACAACCTCGGCGGCATCGTGGCAGGCGACCATGCCGCGCGCCTCGCAGCGCTCAACCAGTGCGTCGTAGCGACCCGCGCAGGCGCACATGTCGCTCGCAGCTACACCGGCAGCGATCCAGCCATCGGCCATAGCGCTCGCCATATTGCCAAAACCGACAAATCCAATCTTCATATCTCATAGTCCTCTCAGACACGCTCTTCAAAACGAAAGCTATTGTCCCACGCCATTGTTTCGTATTGCCGACCTATTTGTGATACGGCTCGCCACGGCTGATCTTGCAGGCGCGGTAGATTTGCTCCAGCAGCACCACGCGCGCCAAGTTATGCGGCAAGGTAATGCGTCCAAAGCTGAGCATCTCGTCGGCGCGGGCGCGCACCTCATCGCTCACGCCGTCCGAACCGCCAATCACAAAGGCGATGTCGCTGCTGCCTCGCAGCATAAGATCGTCGAGCCTCGCCGAGAGCTCCTCACTCGAACGCTCCTTGCCCTCGATAGCCAGCAGGATCACATGCGCTCGAGACGGCAATGCAGCAAGAATTGCCGCCCCCTCCTTGTCGCGCGCGGCATCCACGCCGCCCGCCTTAGCCGGGTCGATATCGGCCACCTCGCGGATATCCACCTTGGCATAGGCGCCTAGGCGCTTGGTGTACTCAGCGCACGCGTCCTTCCAAAAGCGCTCTTTGAGCTTGCCAACACAAACGACGGTGTATTTCACGCGTGCCTACTCCTTTGACTCGTTCTGAACCTTACCGGCAGCCAGCATCTGCTCGAACATAGAGGCCGACTGCGAAAAGTCGCTCGGCAGCACGACCGTCGAGGTTTTACCCGTGCGAGCGAACTCCGTCATCATCTCGGACCACTGCGTAAACATGAACAGTTGGTTGGCCTCGTCATTGCCGACACCCGTCTCCTGGATGATCTCGAGCGAATCTTTGATACCCAGTGCAATGGCCTTGCGCTGGTTGGCGATGCCCTCGCCCGCCTTTTCCATAGCCTCGGCCTCGGCGGTCGCCTCGGTGACGCGCTTGATGCGGTCGGCCTCGGCGAGCTCCTGTGCCGCAGCGCGCTTGCGCTGGGCGGCGTTGATGTCGTTCATGGAGTTCTCGACCTCGGTCGGCAGTGCGATTTTGGTGATGAGCGTCGACACGAGGGTGAAGCCGTAGGCGGCCATCTGCTCGGAAACGGTAGCGTTGACGTCCTTGGCGATGTCATCCTTCTTGGCAAAGACCTCATCGAGTGTGTAGACGGGAATCGAAGAGCGCAGGGCGTCGGTGATGAAGTCACGCATCTGGTCGACGGGCTCCTGCAGCATGTAGTAGCTCTTGTAGATACCCGAATCTGCCGGGCCAGCACCCATGTCATAGCTCACGTGGTACTGAGCAGAGACCTCGAGGCCGATGGTCACATTATCCTGGGTCTTAACGTCGATACCAAAACCGTTTTTCATGGTGCGCAGACTCACCGTGGCGGCTTTGCGGTCGATCACGGGCACCTTCATGTGGAAGCCCGCGTTGACGATGCGGTTAAACTTGCCCAGACGCTCGATGATCACGGCATGCTGTTGTTCAACGACATAGCAGGCGTTGGGAAGCAGCAGCAACAAAATGATGATGGGAATCAAAAGGCCCGTAAGGGCGGCAATGATACCGGACAACAGCATGGTCTCTCCTCTGATAGGCACACGTTGGCATTAGGATACCCGTCCAAGGAGATTGTGCATAACAAAAAAGCCCCCATTGCTGGGAGCTCTTTCATTTAATGGTGCGGGCGAAAGGACGTCCGCGTATCCGCTGCGCGGATCCGCACCGGCTTCGCCCGCCTGCCGGCGGACTCGCCAGCTCGCTAAAACGCTCCGCGTTTTCTTTACGCTCGCTCCTTCGCAGGTTCAAGTCCCTGCGATGGGCTCATAACAAAAAAGCTCCCATCGCTGGGAGCTCTTTCATTTAATGGTGCGGGCGAAAGGACTTGAACCTTCATGGGGTTGCCCCCATACGGACCTGAACCGTACGCGTCTGCCAATTCCGCCACGCCCGCGTGCAGGAATTAGAATAACGGAGCGCCACCGCGAACGCAAGAACTATTTTTGAAAAAGTTTGCAGGCATTTTCCCAAGCGGCTTGCGCGATTGTTTCGGCGTCCTCACCTGTGCGATCGACACGGTCGTTAACCAGCGCGTTTGCCGTAATGGAGATCATTGCGGGCTCGCATTCAAGACCGCGGATGGGCTCCGGAGCCATATACGGGCAATCCGTCTCGAACAAAATTCGATCGAGTGGGGTTGCCGCAAATGCCTCGCGCACGTCGTCGTTGCGCTTAAAGGTGGCCGCGCCACCATAGGCGATATAGCAGCCCAGCTCCACAAAGCGCTCCATCGTGGCGCGGTCCTCGCCAAAGCAGTGCAGTACGCAACCGGCCTGGGGCACGTCGACCTCGCGCAACACGTTGTAGGCGTCCACATGCGAGGTGCGCTCCTCGTCCGTATCCTCATGACGCAGATGCAGCTCTACCGGCACATTGCGGCGTACGGCGACCTCGAGTTGGCGCGCCATACAGTCGATCTGCACGTCGTGGGGCGCCGGCGCGATATCGTCGTCGTAATCCATGTGGTAGTCCAGACCGATCTCGCCGATACCGGCGCACAAAGGGTCATCGAGTGCGGCAACGACCTGTGCGTGAACGTCGTCGGTATAGTCCGGCGCGCCATACGGATGCACGCCGGCAAGATACTTGATCTGCGGGATATCCTGCATCGGCAGAATTTCGCGCACGAGCCAGTCGCTATAGTCCGTCACGCTGCGTTTGTCAGCGATGGGGTCGAACATCGTCACCAACAGGTCGACGCCCGCGGCTTTGGCGCGCACGAGCGTCTCGGGCACTTCTTTGCCCCAAAACGAAAGCAGATGCGCATGCGTGTCGGCAAGCGGTGCCAAGGGCACGGGGCAGGCGACCGTCTTCTTTTTCTTGGTAAACGTCACGCGTGCGGCATTAGGCATCATGGATTAGCTCCCGGGCCAGACGGACAAAGTCGGCAACATCAAGCGTCTCGGCGCGCGTGGTGGGTGCGATACCGCAAGCCTCAAAGGCGGCATCGAGCACGTCCTTGGCAAAGCCGTTGGCGCTCATGGAATTGCGGATGGTCTTGCGACGCTGGGCAAATGCAGCATCAATCACGCGGGCCACAAATTCGCGATCGAGTCCTTCGGGCACCACGCCGTCAACACGGTCGATACGCACGACAGCCGAGTCAACGTGCGGCGCCGGCATAAAGCAACGCGGCGGAACCTCAAAGCGACCCGTAACCTGCGCATACAGGCCCAGCTTTGCCGTGTAGCCACCATAGGTCTTGTTACCCGGCACTGCGGCAATACGATCGGCAACCTCCTTTTGAACCATGACGACGGCGCGCTTGAGTGCAGGCATCGTCTGGAAGAACTGCAGGATGATCGTCGCCGCCACGTTATAGGGCAGGTTCGCGACAAACACCGTCGGCTCACCGCCCGCAGCCTGCTCAATCTGCTCCGGACCCACCTTGAGCGCGTCGCCCATGATAAAGCGGAAGTTGGCGTAGTCGGCGGCGTGGGCATCGAGCACCGGCTCGAGCTCGGGGTCGGCCTCGATCGACGTGACACACGCCGCCTCCTGCAGCAGCGCAAGCGTGAGCGTACCAACGCCCGGGCCAACCTCGAGCACGCGCTCATCGCCCGTGAGCTCGGAAAGCTCGCAGATACGCTCGATCACATGATTGTCGATTAGAAAGTTCTGGCCCAGGCGATGCTTGGTCGCAAGGCCAAACTCCTCCAGCAGCTCCCTGGTGGCCGTGGGGTTTGCCAAAGGCGAAGTTGTCATGGTTGCCTCCTTAGCATGATGGCGGCGTCTTGAAACAAAAGGGCATGGACCGTGGCGGCCATGCCCTTACAGCTAAACAGCAAATTGCCGATATGGCGCTCGCGCGGTCTCTACGCCAGACGCGGGAACAGCGGATCGCCCTTCTCGACGGGCTGACCGCCGGCAAGCAGGCCCCAAGTACAAATGCCCTTGAGGTCGTCGCTCGCGGCCTCGCCCTCACAGGACAGGCGGCGCAGGGCCTCGACAGAAGTCTGGGGCATGAGCGGCATCAGCAGGTGAGCGGCAATGCGGATGGCCTCGAGCAGGTTGTAGATCACAAATGCCAGCTCGTCAGCCTTGGCCTCGTCCTTGGCAAGCGCCCAGGGCTCGGAGTCCTCGATGTAGTGGTTGGCGGCATGGATGAGCTCCATGACCTCATCCTTGGCTCCGCCGTAATCGAGCACGTCCATCTTGGCCATGTAGCGCTCGACCAGGCCATCGGCGATCTTTGCCAGCGGGTTGTCGAACGCATCGAACGACGCGGGCTTGGCGGGCGCGCAACCGTCAAAGTACTTGCCGCTCATGTTGAGCGAACGCGAGATAAGGTTGCCCCAGCTGTTGGCCAGGTCGGCGTTGTAGACCTGCTCCATGCGATCGAAGCTGATGGCACCGTCGGTGCCGGGGACGACGTCGGTCATGAAGTAGTAGCGATAGCCCTCGACGCCCAGCATGTCGATAACGTCCTGCGGAGCGATGGCGTTGCCGCGGCTCTTGGACATCTTCTCGGCCTTGCCGGTCTCGGCATTGCGCACGGTCAGGAAGCCGTGGGCAAAGACGTGCTCGGGCAGGGCCTCGCCGATGGCCATGAGCATGGCGGGCCAAATGACGCAGTGGAAGCGGATGATGTCCTTACCCACGATGTGGAACTGCGCGGGCCAGCGATAGGCCAGCTCGGCACGCGCCTCGTCGGTGTCGACACCGTAGCCGACGGCCGTCATATAGTTGAGCAGCGCATCGAACCACACGTAGGTCACGTGACCCTCGTCAAACGGGACCTGAATGCCCCAGTCAAAGCTCGTACGGCTCACGGAAAGGTCATTAAGGCCGCCCTCGACAAAGCTACGTACCTCGTTCATGCGGAACGCAGGCTCGACAAAGTCGGGGTGCTCGTCGTAAAGCTTGAGCAGCTTATCCTGGAAAGCGGAAAGCTTAAAGAAGTAGGACTCCTCCTGCACGCGCTCAAGCGGACGGTGGCAGTCGGGGCACAGGTGCTGGCCGACGCTGCCGTACTCCTCGTCGCCCTTCTGGACCTGCGTATCGGTAAAGTAGGTCTCGTCAGGCACGCAATACCAGCCGTCGTAGCTGCCCTTATACAGGTAGCCGGACTCCTTCATGCGCTCCCACAGGTACTGCACGGCATGGTGCTGGCGCGGCTCGGTGGTGCGGATGAAGTCATCATTGGAAATCTCGAGCTTGCTCCAAAGCTCCTTGAAGTGCGGAGCCTGGCTATCGGTCCACTCCTGCGGCGTCATGTTGTGCTTGGCTGCGGCCTCGGCGACCTTCTCGCCGTGCTCGTCCATGCCGGTCAGGAACTTGACGTTATAGCCGGCGGAGCGACGATAGCGAGCCTGAACGTCGGCGATGATGGTGGAATAAGCCGTGCCCAGGTGCGGATCGGCGTTGACGTAGTAGATGGGCGTCGTGATAAAGAACGAAGGCTTGCTTTGATCCATGGGGTTTGTCCTCCAGAAAAACGTTGCATACAGGGGATGATTCTAGCGCAAGGGCTGGATATCCTCCATCTATTGCATATCGAGCACCATGGCATAGACATCGCGCTTGCGGCGCGAATACTTCTGAGACAGGCGCTTGGCCACCGCAGAGGCGGGCTCCCCCTCCTCGAGCGCGGCGCGGATATCCTCGCGCAGGGCCTCGTCGGGATCCGCTGCCGCGGCGCCAACCGGCACGATACCGGCCTCCTCATCCTCGCTCGGCGGCGCGATGACCAGCGCAATCTCGCCCTTTACCTCGCCGCGAGCACGCAGCTCCTCGGCAAGCTGAGCAGCGGGCCCGCGCAAGACCTCCTCGTGCAGCTTGGTGAGTTCGCGGCAGACGGCAACCTCACGCTGGGGAAAGACCTCCGCCACGGCCTCGAGCGTCGCCACGATGCGATGTGGAGACTCGTAGAAGATGAGCGCGCCGGGCACCACGGCAAGGCGCTGCAGTCGGCGCACGCGGTCGCCGTGCTTGCGACCCAAAAAGCCTTCGAAGAAGAAATGCTCGCAGGGAATGCCGGACGAAACAAGCGCCGTGACGCAAGCAGAGGGCCCGGGAATAACTTCGACGGGCACATCGGCCTCACGCGCCGCCTCAACTAGCGCCTGGCCGGGATCGGACACGCTCGGCATGCCGGCGTCCGAGGCAAAGGCGAGGGTCTCCCCCGCCAGCAGACGGTCGACTAGGCCGGCGGCGCGGCTGGCGATCACATTCTCGTCGCAACGGACAAGCGGCTTGGAAATGCCCAGGTGCATCAGCAGCTTTGACGTCACACGCGTGTCTTCGCAGCAGATGGCATCGGCGGCGGCAAACGCCTCGCCAACGCGCGGGGACAGGTCGCCCAGGTTGCCGATGGGCGTGCCGACCACATAGAGTTTGCCCGTATGGGCGCTGTTTTGCGTCATATCAACCTATTCAATCATGCCGCGCTCGAGCGTACCGAGCGCCGCGCGGGCGTCCCATGCTGCAATGCGCTTCTCGGTCTTCCACGTTTGGAAGAACCAACCGGCAGCCGGCGCAAACGAAGCCAGCTGATTGGCGATAAACACGCGCTCGTAGGCATTGCGGCCCTCGGGCGTAACCGACGAGTTGGCAAAGATCGCCGCGCCCGACCATTCGCCCACCAGCACGGGGAACCCAGTCGAAATCGCTTCTTTGAGCTCGCGCTTGTTGCGCGAAATCGCCGTCGTCAGCCCGCGGGGGCTCGTGATATCGAGCGCATGCTCGTCACGGTAATGGTACAGGTGAAGGTCCATGTAGACGTTCTTATACTTGGCGTCGCGCATAAAATGCTTCCACTCGCTGGGATGCCCCGACGACGAGAAGACGACGATCTTATCCTCGGGCATATATGAACGGACGAGCTCATAGGCATCGCGATAGAAGTTGCGCAGGTAGTGCGCCGGAATGCCATCCGTCATGGTGAAGAGGCTCTTGCGGACACTCATCTGCGGCGTATCCAGCAGCTCAATGCCCAGCAGGCTCTCGGCCTCGCCGTAGCGATCGGCCAGGCGCTCGAGCACGTCGAGCGCAACATGACGGCCGTTGGTGGACGAATGCCACTCGGCAACAGCCTCTGGCGTGGCGGGCGAATCATTGGAATCGCCCTGGCCACCGGGCACAGTTGCTAGATCAAGCAGCACGCGGATGTCGTACTTGGCAGCCCACTCAATCGCACGGTCAATGTAGTCGACAACCGAGATGTAGGACGCATCGGACTCCTGCGAGCCAAAGGCATACCAGGGCACCGGCAGACGCACGGCATTGAGACCGATCTGCGCCATGCGACGGAAATCGTCCTCGCTCACAAACGTCTCGTAATGACGGCGCATGCGCTCGTTATAGGCGGCGGTGCCCATGGCCTCCTGCAGCTCGGCCGCGTTGGATGCACCGGTCGCCGCGTATAGCGACGGGGTCACCCAAGGCTCGGGAATAAACCAGCCAGAGAGATTAACGCCGAGTATCCTCTCCATCACTGCCCCCTTCGGATCGTGCAGGCCGAGCCTGCATCGTATTGCATAGGAAAAGTATCGTTTTGAGTATACCCGCGCGTGCGGACAGACGACCGAACGGTCTGTAAAGTGGCGCAAAAGCGGGAGGAATATCTGGGCGGGCCCGAGATGGCGCGCCGAGATGTACATATGCGCCGGAAGTAGGCGGCCGAAAAGCGCATCCCGTTCTGAGCGCGGGATCTGGGACGCAGTTTCCGCCAAAGACCGCAAAAGGAAAGCACATCCCATTCTGACGCCGGATTCCGGGTCGCGCTTTCCCAAGCGGCCTCAAAGCGGAAAACGCATCCCACTCTGAAGCCAAATTCCGGGACGCAATTTCCGCAGAGCCCTCAATAAAAGAAAAGGACCCCTTTGCAGAGGTCCTAGTCAATTCAAGGTGGCGGGGAAGGGAATCGAACCCCTGACACGAGGATTTTCAGTCCTCTGCTCTACCAACTGAGCTACCCAGCCATTTGAGGTGTGCCTTGTTTCAAGGCTTGATTAGTATAACCAAGGACGCGTTCCGGTCAACCGAGAATTTTAAAAAAGTTTTTGGGCACAGCCTCGGTTCTATAAATCGGCACGTCAGAGGCATCAGCCGGCAGCAAGAAGTTTTTCACTCAGAGCCGCACGGGCAAACTCACTTGGCGTCATCCCCTCGGCAGCCGCCCGTCGACGAATGGCCTCCTTCATTCCCAGAGGAATCTTGACCGACAGCGTTGCCGTCCCCTCACCTGAGAGCGGGGGCCGTCCATGCACGATCCCACCAACGGTGTGTTCGCCATCCGGAAACTCTCCGCGCTCGTACGACTCGCACCACGCGTCAATCATTTCATCCGTTACAACCTGACCATTAGCGGCCGTATACGTCTTGCCCATCATCGACCCCTTTGCCGAGCCTGTTCAATCTCCTGCCAAAATTTCTTCTGGACTGGAGACAAGGCATGAATGATAAGCCACCCACGGACAAGCTCGACCGCGACAAGCTCCACGCTTCGTCCGTCTGAGAGCCATCCAATTGCAAGCCATCTCGGCGGCTCGTCCTTCGGCTCGCGACGAATGCACTCAGTAACCGCAAGCCAAGCGCTAAGCACCTGCTTTTCCGTCAGGTGCTTTTTAGCGTTGGGATGGATCTCAACATCCATGCATCTTCTCCTCCATCTTACCCAATTTCGTATGACGAAAGTCCACTGTCGCCAATTCTTAAGCCGGCACGCGTTGGAGAGCAGGAGTCGAAACAATGATTGAAGGACGCTCTAGTACGGCCCAGGCGCCGAGGCAGGAGCACATGCGCCAAGGACGAACGTTTTCGTAGCGCGCGAGGATATTGCCGTCGCGATCGATGAAGGCGATGTCGATGGGATAGGCCATAAAACACGTATGGACCGAAGAGCAGCGTGGAAACGCCATGACGAGCGACAGGCCGTTGGCGGCAACCGGACGCCGTCCCAGCATGCCGCGCAGGCGCACGACAAACGACTCCGCCACCACAAACTCGGCCGGCGTCCAACCCAGCCTATTGAGTGCCCGCGCGTAGGCGATGTAGGACGAGACCGCGGTCACATGACCACCCCCGGATGCCATGGATCGACCGTCACCGCGCGCTCGTGCGACAACGTTGTCGGCGCCCCCAGCGGAACGCCAGCGATGCTGAGAGAAGTCGGCCACGGCTCATAGTGCATGGTGCAGGTGTAGGTCCTAAACGTACCGGATAGGGAGAGCAGGCCACCATCTGATGCCTTCGCGCCTTGCTCGCTCGACACTTCGATCTGCAAGTCATAGCCTTCCATGGCATTCAGAATTTGAGTCTGGACCGTCGCCGAGGCATCGGCAGAGCTTTCGTCGCCCTCCCCCTCCGACGCCACGGCATGCGCTAGCACGATGTCGGGCACCACGCGGTCGAAGCGCGCGACAGCGCCGGCAAAGATCATGACGTTGTACACGATGAGTGCCAGCACCAGCAAAACGGGCGTAACCACTGCCATCTCCACCGTCGCTTGGGCGCGCTCCTCGCGCAGACGCATGCGGATACTCATTACGACCCACCGCCCAGAGCGCCAACCAGCGTGGCGACATCGACGGTGAGCGGGATGGAACCGCCGCCGGGCAGAGGAATCTCCGCAAGTGTGAACACCGTACCGCTAATGGTGCGTTCGACTTGATATTCCAACGCCTCGCAAAGCGCCTTGGGATCGGTCACGCCCAACGGAATACTTCGCAGTTTGTCTTGCGCTTGAGAGAGACCCGCAATGTCAGACCCCGGACTCTTAATGACGTTGGCAGAATCGGTCAGCACCGGCTTTCGCAGGCGCAAGTCGCACGGTTCCAAACCCAGCGCCGCCACGGACGCCGAAACGGTATCGCCGAGCCACGATGCGATGGAGCCCAACGCGCCGCTGCCCCCTCCTAGGCCTTTAATCATCTCGTCCATAAGTTCGTCGGCCGAACCTTGAATATCACCGTATCCTACGAGCAGCCGTCCCCAAACATCCATGACGCCGTCGAGCACGCCGGCAACGCCGCCCGAGCGTTCCTTCAATGTCGAGAAAAATCGCGAAAGCACGTTGTTTTGCGCCGTCGCGTCATCGGGCGCCAGCACCGCGGCAGAGATAGCACCGCGATCGCCAAGCCTGACTGCCGTGTTAAACGAGGAGTTAAGTTGATCGGGGCTGGTAATATCACCCGAAACTGCAAATGCGACCACGCCGTTGCGTCCAGGTGGGGCGATACGCGGGCGCTCGCCGGAAAGCGCTTTAATGGCCTGGTCAAACGCATTGCCTGCACGGTCGGCCTCGTCCTCGGTCTGACGCTCGAGCTCGAACTCCTTGTTGCGGCATTCGACGTAGTCTTCCAGGGCCTCTTTGAACTTATCGAAGTGGTACTCGAAGCCCCTTTCGACAGAAGTCGTTGCAATCGCAACGTACCCTAAAGACGACACACCGAAATGGCATTCGCTACACGTTTCGTGACCGTCAAAATCTGCGACGGATGCCAGCCCACCCGGCTTTCCTTTTTTGTAATTTGGACAGTCAGTCCCATAATGCAAATAGGTAACTTTATCTACTTCACTCGTGGGCCAACACGCATCGGTATAGAGTTCAGTCGCCCGCGCCTCATCTGGATTTCGCGGAAGGAAAGGGGTGTGGGCGGAAACTTTGCCGTCCTTTTCAGTTATATATGCCCGCTCGACTTCTTCGCTCGCATAAGCGAAGAACACCTTTCGTGCAGCAGAATCTGCCTGTTTTTCCGGACCCTCGCCAAGCGGTTTCTCATTTGCCAGGCGCTGGCGATAGTAGGCCTTCGCGCGATCGAGCGCCACTTGCGGTTCCCACGTAACGCTCGAAGCGTAATGTGGATTTTGAGCACCAGAGAGATCCGTTAGGCTTTTCGCACGCTCCCACATACACGAGTACTTGCCAATCGAACTCTCGTCCGACCCGCCACAATCCGCCAGCCAAGCGCGCTCTTTAGCCTTCGCCGTGTCCTCAGAAGCCTTCCGCAGCTCCTCGGCCGCACGCTCTAAATCATCTGATGTGTCTTTAATGGTATCGGTCGAGATCTCTGACCCTTTGAGCGCAGCGAAGTCCGACTCGGATGTCCTGGGCACGGCAAGCGCCGTACCGGTATAGGTCACGCTATCGGTATCCTGCGCCGACACCGCCTGCGTGGCACGCGCGGCGATCAGATACGGCAGAGCCGTCTCGATTTTCTGTAAGCCTTCCGATGCGCTTTTGGCAAACTTGTTGCGCGTTTTAATGATCTCAATCCCGGTGTCGACCATATTGCCGGCAACTGGTTCGGCACCCGGGATGAGGATGGCGACCAGGCCCGTCCCGATTGTGGCAAACCCCGCCAGCCCCAGACTCAAGATGCTCGCATCAACCACCGTGGCAGCCGTGTGATAGGACGACACTACGTTGGCACCCGCCAGCGCGCCGCTATCGGCCGCCACCTGGGTATCCCCGGCACGCGACATGCTCCATATCGCCGCGGTCGACGAAAACAACAACGTGAGCACCACTAGGATGACCACGGCAGAAGAAAGCGTGGTGTAGGCACCGTCTTCGATAAACAGGTCGACACCGGCACGGCCCATAAAGCCGCCTCGCTTGCGATGGCAGCTCGGACGGCGCGTCAAAACGCATCTAGACCAGAAACGCTTAATCCCATGCAGCAATCCACGAATCATAATCTCCCTCCAGCCATTCGGGACGCGATTGATACGAGACATCGACCTTGAGCTCAACGTAGCCGCCCTCGGCGGTACCACCCATAGCCCGCGCAAACGCACCGATCACAGGCAACGGCTTGACCTTGCCGGAAACGGACACGGCCGAGACGCCACCCGCACCGGCCCGGCCAAGCTCGATATCCCACGACAACGGCCCGCCGGCATGAAAGATCGAAACGTTGGGCACTGCGGCAAGCCGGCGGCGGGTGAACTCCTTAAGATCGTCGTCCTCCGCCGTCGTCGTGGTCATGAGCCGCGCGGTCTCGGCGGCGGCAGACTCCATGACCGCGCGCGTATAAAGCAGGCACACCGGTTGCAGTGCGAGAAGGATGAGCGTCAGAAACGTCGGCAGCAAAAAAGCGGCCTCGACCGTAGACTGCGCCCGGTCCTCACGCGCGATATCAATACAACGCGATGTCCTTAGCACCCGCAGCGGCGTCGATAACCGACGTCGAGGCAACGCCATGGGATGCCGCCCGCTCAACCAGCGCCGCCAAGCGCCCATCGGTGCCAGCACGCCAAAGCCCCGCGATCGCCAGCACGATCGATAACAGCGCCACCGTGACGATGGCGTATTCCACAGTCGCTTGGGCAACCTCTTCACGCAGAACGCCATGCATTTCACGATCCCTCCTTTGAGCTTATTGTTTGCGGGACCAAGCGCACGGCGCGCAGACGACACGAAGCATCGCCAGTATCCGCGGCAACCGTCACCATATCGACCCAGCCGCGCCCATCGCGCACGATGGCGCCCCATACGTTGCCCTTAATATCGAGATAGCCGCTCAGGGCGAGCTGGGACGTTGGCACCTCGCGGTAGGCGCGTAACATATCCGCCGCTGCCTCGGTCATCGGTCGGTCCTCGGACCATGCAAGCCGGACCGCAATCGCGTTGTCCTCAGGCAAATCCGTCGCAGTGCCAGACCGCTTGTCGAGCGTCCGCAGAAAGGTTTGCGCCGTGACAGCGACATCCGAATCGTCCGCATCTCGCATCTCATCTTTTTGAGACGCCACCGCCGAATCTGAGCCCGAATCGAAGGCGGCCCCAGGACGCTGCTGCCGCGCGGCGTTAAGCCCCCAAAGCACCGCCGCTATCGCCACGGTCAGGCAAGCAAACACCAGCAGCACCCCGATGGGGCGCTCGCCCTCTACAGGCTGTTGATGCCCTCGCTGATCGCATCCCATAGCTCTTTAACCTTGCCCTTAAATGCGACGATGGCGATAATCGCGATCACCACGAGCACGCCGACCAAGATGGCATACTCGGTGGTACCCTGTGCACTCTCCTCCTGCAGTAGCTCCTTGGCGCGTTGACGAACATGTGCCGCCCGGCAAAACGCCCAGCCCTGGACCTTGCCAGCAGCGTCAGTCATCGTGTTCATGTATTCCTCCCTACATCATCCCGCCTGCTCCCAGCAGCGGGCCCAATATGGACAGAAGCAACGCCGGCAAGATGAGCGTGCCGGTGGGAATCAGCAGCTTGACGGGCGCACGCTCGATCTCGCGCTCGACCGCAGCGCGATGAGCCGCACGGATCTCGCGACTTTGAGCGGCCAGCGTCTCGGCAAGTGGGGCACCCAGGGCGAGCGCCTGCCCCACCGTGATGGCAAAGGTCTCGAGCGCTCGCACGTCCAGGTCGCGCGCGGCGGCCAACAACTCGTCCTCACGCGTGCCCACGCCCACCTGCCACGCCATGCAGGCCCGCTCAAGGCGAAGAGCCAGCACTGACCGGCGGTTGGCGCAGAAAATCTCAAGCGCCGCATCAAACGAAAGACCGGCCGAAAGACCCAAGCGCACAACATCGATCATCTCGGACACTTCGCCGAGCGACACTCGCGCCGGGCCGCCCACTCCAACCGCGCCCTTCACTCGCGCGGTCAGGGCATCGACCACTGAGCGACCCGCGGCAGCGACCAGCACCGCCTCGCGCTTGCAGGCCCCTGCGATCTTGCGTGCATCCGCCCGATCCAAACCCGTCGCGACAAATACACTCAGGGCGCACAGGCAAGCCGCAACTGCAACCGGGGCGCTCATAGCTCCACCCGCATAATGCGTCGGATAACCACCAGGGCAACGGCATTGAGGGCAAGACCCAGCACCACAGCGCCCACGCCGGCAGGCGTCGCAAGACCGCGACGAAAATCTGCCGAAAGCAGCGCCAACACCGCGCACATGCCCGCCGGCATCGCCGCGACCATATGCGCAGACATGCGAGCCTGCGACGTCTTGACATCCAGGCGGCGCTTGAGCTCAATGCGCTCCCCCACCATGCTCGACGCCTCGGACAGTAAGTCGGCAAGCGGAGCACCGGTGCGCTGAGACACCTTAAGCGCCAAGGTCACAAGCGAAAGGCCGGGAGCGTCGATGCGCACGAGCAAGTCATCGAGCGCGTCGGTCGCCGAGATACCGCAATCGATCGCCGCCGCCACCCGCAAAAACTCGGTATGCACCGGTTCTTGCGCATGAGCGCCCACAAAGCGCATGCCCTGGGCCAGCGAATGTCCCGAGGCAAGCGACATGGAAAGTGCGGTAAACGCCTCGGGCATTGCCTCTTCTGCATCGTGTTGCTCGCGCCGGCTCTCAAAGCCATCCCGAGCGGCGCCAGCGGCAATCGGAGCAACAAGTCCCAAGGCAAACCCGAGGGGCGATAACGACACCATCGTTAGTAAAACGCAGCAGACACCGCTCGATAGCAGTAGAAACGCCAAACGCCCCGAAGCATCTTCGATCACGAGGCCAAGGCGATGCGCCGGAGCCAGCGATGTCCACGAACGGGCGATCTTTTTCAGCAGATCGTTTTCCACCAGCTCACGCGGCAGCCTCTCTGCCACCGTCTCGAGCGCCTGACGCGCCAGCTCCGCCGGCGGCACCTGCGGCACACGAGGTTCCGCCCCGCACGCCGTCGCAACAGAAAACCCTGCCAAACCCCCTACGACGAGGGGCACAGCGACCTCCATTCGTCCACCTCCTCTTGTGTGAGCGTCCCCGACCGCAGGCCTTCTGCGATAAACGGCGGCTCGCGGTCAAGCGTCCAGGTGCGCTCGGCGGCATCGAAAGTCACATAGCGCTCGAGCTCTACGCCGCCCGACGCGGCGCGACGCACCCCCGAATACGAGGAGACGAAACGCCTGCCATCGGCGTGGCGCTCGGACATCACGATGCCGTCGAGCGCCATGGCAATCTGCTCCTCGATGAGCTCGCTCGGCAGATCGATGCCATAACGTGCAAGCAATGTCAGACGCACCACGGTCTCCTGTTCTGAACCCGCATGAAGTGTGGTGAGCGACCCGTCGTGGCCCGTGTTCATGGCCTGCAACATGTCGCAGCACTCGGCACCACGCACCTCGCCCACCACGATGCGGTCGGGGCGCATGCGCAGGGCATTAGTTACTAGGTCGCGAATCGTCACCGCACCCTCACCCTCAATTGAAGCCTCGCGCGCCTCTAGGCGCACCACGTGCGGATGATGCGCAAACTTGAGCTCGGCAGAGTCCTCGATCGTCACGATGCGCTCGCCGGTGGAAATCTCGCATGACAACGCGTTGAGCAGGGTGGTCTTACCAGATCCCGTGCCTCCCGCAACCGCCAGGTCCTGTCGCAGCGACACCGCGCACGACAGCAGCTGCGCATACCAAAGCGGCAGCGACCCCAGCCCCACAAGCTCGTCCAGTGAGCAGATGCGGTCCGAGAACTTTCGGATGGTGAGAATCGGTCCGTCAATCGCCACAGGCGGAATCACCGCGTTGACGCGATAGCCCGTTTTGAGGCGGGCGTTGACGATGGGGCTGCGTTCGTCGATACGGCGGCCAAGTGGCGAGATGATGCGGTCGATAAGCACACGGATCTGCTCATCATCCTCAAACGCATGCTCGATGGGGTACAAGACGCCACCACGTTCAAAGAAAGCCGAGCGGCAGCCGTTGATCATGATCTCGGTAACGGTGTCGTCCTCGATGAGCGGCTGCAACGGCCCCAAGCCCACCACGTCATCCAAAATCTCGTCGATGATGGTCTCGCGCTCGGGCGTCGCGAGATCGGTCGGTTCCTCAACATTGAGCGCCGCCTCCACCGCGGGACGCAATTCCGAGCGGGCAAGTGCCGGGTCGATATAGGCGCTGATACGCGCCACTTCGTCGTAACCCATGCGGTCCATCACGGCGCGCTTGGTGCGTCGTTTCACCGCGCGGCGACGCCCCGCATCTACAGGCGCTGCCGCCGCTGCAGCGCCGGCAGCCTTAATCCTCGTTTGCAGACTCATCGCTGATCACCCTCGCGCGACCAGGGAAGGCGGATACGCGGGCGCTCGGTACGCGTTGCACGGTCGGCGACCATATCGCTCCAAGGGCCGACGGCGCACCCCAGTTCCACGAGCATCTCGCGCGTAGCCTCGCGCACGCTGGTCGCAAAAGCGCTGGTCTGCCCCACTGCCTCGTCAGCGCGTCCAAACGCCATGAGCGCGGCGAGATCCTGCCCGCCATCGGCGATATGAATCTTGGAGCTCAACGCACAGGCAATCTCAAAGCGCATGGCGACGTCCTCGTCTGCCCCGCGCGCACCGAACCGGTTGAACACGGCGCTCATGCGCGTGCGCGGCACACCTACTCGACTTGCCAGTTCAATGACGCGCGACGCCGATGTCGCGGACGACACCGCCGCATCGCCAACGACCAGGCAACGGTCGCTCGCCGCCACCGCAGCCGCCACGGCATCGCCCCAAAAGACCGAGGTATCGATAAAGACCACGTCGGATTCGCGACGCAGGACATCGAGCAGCAGCTCCACCGGACGTGCCATGAGCTCAGCTTGCTCGGGCGCCGCGACGGGACCCCAGAGCGTAACGCCCGGGGCGACGCGCATCGATGCGGCCACGATATCCGGCTCGGTGAGCGTGCCCGCCGCCGACGGCTCGATAAGTGCCGCCATATCGTGCGGAGCATCGACGCCTAACAAGTCGTAAAGGTTTCCAAACATCAGGTCCAGGTCGAGCACGGCGGCACGCAAGCCCAACAGCGACGATGTGTGTGCCATGGTGGCAACGATCGTCGACTTGCCGCAACCGCCCGAACCCGAAATGGCGCAGATGACCGGAGCTCGATGCGGCGAAGCGGCAGCGTCTGCCGGCGGCATCGGAGGCGGCGGGGCGGGCGTCGGTGACAGCGTCCCCGTCTCCCCCGCCGCAACTACACGCTGCGTCCAAGCCGGCATGGCGGCTTGTTCGGTCTGCGAGGCAGGCTCGTTCTGCGCAATCTGCTCATGCTGCATCAGCGACAACTCGCCGCACCCGGCAAAGCCCTCAACTTCGTCGAGTTCATCCGCCAGATTCACGCCGCGCACGTATCCCATATCTACAGCCGGGGAGTCGCCAGCATGCTGCGCCGGTCCTCCAGCGTCATCGTATACAAGGGGGTTCCGGGGGCGCCGACCATGCTCGGCTTCCGCTTTTCCATAATCATCAACACGCGGGCCTCTTGTAGCGCGAGGCGCCCCGGGTTCCCTATCAACAAAAGCATCGGGCTCAATCGTCATGCGCCGATCGGAATCAACCGCTCCCTCGCCCGCTCGCCCGTTGCCGCATATACTGTGCGCAGCGATGACCTCGGTCGCCCCTGCGCGAAACAGCCCCTCGATATCCGACGGATCGAGTGCTTCTATCAACACGACCACGCGACTCACGCGGCCTTCGGCCGTCAGGCGCGCAACAGTCTTGCGCACATCTTCGGTATCAAACAGAGACGCCGCGATGATGGCAGCTCCGCGGCGCGACGGAAACGCCCGCGCCATGGAAACCAGCCCGTCCAGGTCACCCACGCGAAGCACCTGTGCACCCGTATCACGGCCCTCGACTTCCCGCTGCAACAGCCCGTAATCGCCGCACGCGCAGCACGCAAGCCAGATCGCCTTCATCACTCGTCGCCTCCGCTCTTTTTGCCGCGCGCCGTGGCGGGAATCGTCAAGCTGACCGTTCCCTTGCCCGAGGCTCCCAGCAGTTCCTTGACGTCTTCGGGGTCAGCCGCCAGCGTCACCCATTCGATCTTGCCCTCGCGCGTGGCACCGGAATCCTCACTGGTATCGATCACGTACGCGCCGCACAGTCGATCGGTTACGCCGTCTTTTTGCACATACACATCCACGTAGCTGCCCACGCCCGTAGCACCGCCGACCGAGTGCTCGGCATCGACCGCCACCGAAACGGCGACCTTGCCCTTAGGCACCTCGAGCTTGTGGCTCTCGGCCTTGGTGTAGACATTGCAGATCACGGCGTTTTTGGGAATACGCGAAGTCGTCACGTCGCCGCGCACCTGGCGCAGCTCGGTCGCCGCGTCACGCGGCAGCAGACTCGTCAGCCATTCCTGGGTTATGACATTGGTCTCATCGAGGGTCTCGCCCACATCGATATCGCGCGCCGCGACGCATACCTCGGCGCGATCGCCACCGTACTTGGCCAAGGTCTCAGCCTGGACCTGTTCGGCTTGCGAGCGAATCGACGAGCCGTAAACCATGCAGAGCAGCGCAGCGAGCACGCCCGCGACCAGACTGATGGCGATGCGCTTGCTCTTGTTCACGGCCGCTCCTCTCATGGCAGTGCCGGGCGAATGCCCGTACCACCATTGTCTGGGTGGTCAGAGTGCAAAGCGGCGCAATCGCGATCTCGGTTTTCGATGTCAAACCAATCGCTGACCAAAAACTAACCAGCCCGTCAAGCTCGTGGCAAGGTTTTGGTCAGCACGTCAGCAAACTGCATGTTTCGAGGCTTTTTCGCAGCAAAAAAGCCGTCTCCCGAACAGTTGGAAGACGGCTGTCATAGGAAAAATCAATTACAGGTGGACATCGGGATCGAGCATTTGAGCACTCACGCGCATGGATGACGCCAGGTTTTGGAACGTTTCCAAACGCAGGCTGTCGATCTGCCCGGCGTCCTCGGCCTCGCGAACGGCACAACCCGGCTCATGGGTATGCGTGCAATCGCCAAACCGGCACGCGCGCGATGCCTCGACAATCTCGGGGAAGGCGCGCGCCAGACCCCGCTCGTGACCCACGAGCGGTAAGCTGCGCAGGCCCGGGGCATCGGCGATCACGCCGGCGTCGCCCGGCAGTGCCACCATCACGCGCGCGACGGTAGTGTGACGGCCCTGGTCGTCGCGTTCGCGCACACCGCCAGTCGCCAACGTATCGTGGCCCAGCAGCGCATTGAGCAGCGTCGACTTGCCGGCACCCGACTCGCCCAGAATCATGGCGCAGCTCCCGGCAGGCACGCAGGAACGAACCTCGTCCAGGCCGCGCCCCTCGGCAGAGGACGTCACGATCACGCGCACGTCCGGACCCACCAGGCGGCGCACGCGGTCCAGATCGCGCTCGAGCTCCTCGGCATCGCAGCGATCAGCTTTGGTGAGCACCACCACCGGTTCGGCATCGCAGTCGAGCGCCAACACCAGCGAGCGCGCCACGCGGTCGAGCAGCACCTCACCGGCACCGAGCGCCTGCACGATTAGCACGCAATCCACGTTGGAGCAGAGCACCTGACGCTCTCCGCGGGCACGGCCGCGCCAACGCTCAAAGCTCGTACGGCGCGGCAGCACGCACTCAATCACGCCCATATCGTGCCCGGGAGCGCGGCGCACCGCCACACGGTCGCCCACGGCAGGCAGCAGGACCTCGTCCTCGCCGCGCGACTTGGCAAACCCCACGGCATGCTCGGCGCGGAAGGTGTCGTCGGCAGTCGCCACCAGCGGAAACCCGCGATCCAAGCGCACCACGGCGCCAAGCTGCATCTGCTCGGGCTCCTCGGTATGTGCGCAAAAGTCGTCAAATGCCGCCTGCTGAGCTTCATCGACCGGCAGGTCATCGAACGCCGGAACATCCTGCAGCGCGTCAAGTCCCGGCACGTTTGCCAGCAGCTCCTCGGCAGACGCGGGGGCTTCGGTCGCGAGCTTCCGACGACGATCGCGCTTAGCCCGCGCCCCCGTCGTCTTTTTCTTCGCCTTAGCCTTCGCCTTGCCCACAAGCGCCTCCCAGCACCATAAATCACAACTGAGCAGGTATTTTAAATCAAAAAGAGCTGGCCGGGCAAAGCCCGACCAGCTCACAAACTTTTCCTCAGCTTACGGTCCCGAGAGGTCATCCGAAGGCCCGCCCGCCGGGAGGGGTTTCTTCTGAGCGATCCCGCAGCGCGAAGCGCGAGGACCAGCGAAGAAGAAACCCCGCAGGCGGTCGGGCCGGCGGGAAGGATGGCCTTTCGACCTACTCCTTCTCGACCGCGCGCATGATCGCCTTGTAGATCTCCATCAGCGGGATGATCAGGAAGGCCAGGCCCAGCGCGGCAAGAACGCCCTTGAGCTCAAGCGTCACGGGGCCAAAGAACATCTCGGCAAGCGTCGGCTGCACGGTCACGATCACCGTCAGCACCAGTGCCAGCGCGGCAGAAGCCCACAGCCACTTGTTCTGCTTCTTCATGGTGAACAGCGACGCACGACGGCTGCGCATATTGAAGCAGTGGAAAATCTCGACCATGTTGAGCGTGATGAACGCCATCATCACGCCTTCCTCGTCGGCATTGCCGGCGATCATATCGACGATGTGGATGTAGCCCATGTCAAAGTACACGCCCACAAAGAAGCTCGCCAGCACCAGCACGGTGATGATCAGACCCTGGACCACGCAGTCCAGGCCCATGTGACCGGCAAAGACACCGTCCTTGGCGTTGCGCGGCTTGCGCTTCATGATGTCGCCCTCGGCGTCCTCCATGCCCAGCGCGAGCGCGGGGAAGCAGTCGGTGACCAGGTTCACCCACAGCAGCTGCACCGGCTGGAAGATGGTAAAGCCGATGAGCGTGGCGATAAACACCGAGAACACCTCGGCAAGGTTGGCCGAAAGCAGGAACTGGATGACCTTGCGGATGTTGTCGTAGATGCGACGGCCCTCTTCGCAGGCACCGATGATGGTGGCGAAGTTGTCGTCGGCAAGCACCATGTCGGCAACGTTCTTGGTGACGTCGGTGCCGGTGATGCCCATACCGACGCCGATGTCGGCGCGCTTGATGGACGGGGCGTCGTTGACGCCGTCGCCGGTCATGGCGACGATCTGGTCGCGCGACTTCCAGGCCTCGACGATGCGCGTCTTGTGCTCGGGCTGGACGCGGGCGTACACGCCGTAGTCCTCGATGTGCGCGTCGAGCTCCTCGTCGCTCATGCGGTCGAGGTCGGCACCGGTAATGGCATGGCTGCGATCGGTGACGATTCCCAGCTGCTTGGCAATGGCCACGGCGGTGTCGATATGGTCGCCCGTGATCATGACGGTGCGAATACCGGCGTCGTGGGCCTCGCGGATGGCGTCGGAGACCTCGGGGCGGACAGGGTCAATCATGCCGGACAGGCCGCAGAAGACCAGGTCGTGCTCGAGCGCAGCGGGGCTGCAGTCGCTCGGGACCTCGGTGTAGGTGCGGCTTGCCAGCGCCAGCACGCGCAGGGCCTCGTCGGCCATGGCCTTGTTGGCGGCCACGAGCTCGGCGCGACGCTCCTCGGTCAGCGGAACGACCCTGTCGCCGTCGTAGATATGGGTGCACAGGCCGATCACCACGTCGGGCGCGCCCTTGGTGTACTGCTCATACTCGCCGTCCAGGGTCTCGACGACCACGGACATCATCTTACGGCCCGAGTCGAACGGGGCCTCGCCCACGCGCGGGTGCTCGGCAGTCAGGCCAGTAAGACCAGCCTTGCCGGCATCGTTGACGAGCGCGCACTCAGTCGGCTCACCAACGGCCTCGCCCAGGTCCTCGTCCCACTGGGCATCGGAGCACAGCGCCATACCGGCCAGGAACTTCTCCTTAGGCGCAGCGAGCTCGTGCTTGACGACGGTCATCTTGTTTTGGGTAAGGGTACCGGTCTTGTCGGAGCAGATGGTCTGCGTGCAGCCAAGGGTCTCGACGGCAGAGAGCTTGCGGATAATCGCCTGGCGCTTGGCCATTTTGGTCACGCCGAGCGAAAGCACGATAGTCACGACGGCAACCAGACCCTCAGGGATGGCGGCGACGGCAAGCGAGACAGCGACCATAAAGGTATCGAGCAGCGCGGTCGGGTCGGTGAGAACGTTGCCCACGCCGTGGCGGATGATGTCGACGCCAAAGATAACGACGCAGATGACGATAACCATGATAGTGAGGATGCGGCTGAGCTCGGCAAGCTTCACCTGCAGCGGCGTGAGCTCTTCCTTGGCCTCGGCCAGGGCGCCGGCGATCTTACCCATCTCGGTGTTCATACCGGTACCGACTACGACGGCGCGGCCACGGCCGTACACCACGGTGGAGCCCATGTAGCACATGTTCTTGCGGTCGCCGAGCGGCACGTCGTCGGTGCCGGCGGCGAGCTCGATCACGTTGGCATGCTTCTCGACGGGCACGGACTCGCCGGTAAGGGCGGCCTCCTCGATCTTCATCGTGGCGCTCTCGAGCACGCGGCAGTCGGCCGGGACGGAGTCGCCCGCCTCGAGCATGATCACGTCACCGGGCACGAGCTCGGCGCTCGGCAGGTGCACGAGCTTGCCGTCGCGCAGCACCTTGGACTGCGCCGCGCTCATCTCCTGCAGGGCCTCGAGAGCCTCCTCGCTTTTAGCCTCCTGGACCACGCCCAGCACCGAGTTGACGATAACGACGAACATGATGATGGCGACATCGGCAAAGTCCGCCTCGCCCTTGACCATGCCCGTGAGCGCGCTGATGACGGCGGCAACGATCAGCATGATGACCATGGGGTCGGCCATCTGCTCAAAGAAGCGCTTCCACAGCGGCGTCTTCTCGGCTTCCTCGAGCTTGTTAGGGCCTGTCTTAGCGAGGCGCGACGACGCCTCGTCGTCGCTCAGGCCGAGGTTCTCATCGACACCTTGGTCGCTGAGCACCTCCGCCGCGGCGGACAGGTATTCCTTTTGCATATAGAGTCCCCTCCTGGGATTCGGGCCACTCAGCAGATTGATGCCCGATCATAATTCCCAGGAGAAGGGCAAGGGCTCATCAAGGCTGCCGTGCTGAGCGGCAGTTGATAGTGGAGCTATGGTACCCCAAAGCAACGCGTCTAGCCAAAACAATCCATTTGGAAATATGGTCCATAAGCAACGGTGCAGACCGTGTGATGCTCAATACTGATAAAACGTTTTTTCTTCGGCGCATCATCAAATTGAAATATCGCCCAGATAGCAGCGGTTAGAACGGTTGGTAAAGTTTTTGCATATACCGTTTTTCCGCAAAAAATGAACTTCTAATTCGGCATACGGTCGATTTTTTGGGGTATTCGGACGCCATTTCGTTATAATCAACTCGGTTTTATTTCTTATGGTTTATCTATCAGCGCAAGACGATGTCAGATGGAGGTCTGAATGTACAAGCGCACCAAGATTGTATGCACCATGGGTCCCGCCTGCGATAGCGACGAGACCATCCGCGAGATGATCAAGGCGGGCATGAACGTCGCCCGTTTTAACTTCTCGCACGGCTCCTACGGCGAGCACCACGGTCGCATCGAGCGCGTCCGTCGTATTTCCAAGGAGCTCGGTATGCCCGTCGGCATCCTGCTCGACACCAAGGGCCCCGAGGTCCGCACCGGCCTTCTGGTCGACGGCAAGAAGGTTGCCGTCAAGACCGGCGACAAGATCGTCGTCACCGCTCAGCCCACGACCGAGGATTTCCACGGCACCTCTGAGCACATCTCCCTCGACTACCTGGCTCTGCCCTCCGAGGTCGAGAAGGGCTCCCTCATCCTGATCGATGACGGCCTGGTTGCCCTCGAGGTCGAGTCCGTCGACGGCCAGGACATGACCTGCGTCGTTAAGAACGACGGCCTGATCGGCGAGCGCAAGGGCGTCAACATGCCCAACGTCAACATCTCGCTGCCCGCCATCACCGAGCGCGATCGTCAGGACATCCTCTTTGGCCTGACCGAGAACATCGACTACATCGCCGCTTCCTTCATCCGCGACGGCGAGTCCGTCCGCGGCATCCGCGAGCTTTGCCGCGAGAACGGCGGCGAGCACGTGACGATCTTCCCGAAGATCGAGTGCGCCCTGGGCGTCGAGAACTTCGACGAGATCCTCGAGGCTTCCG
>JAUUMM010000057.1:0-8675 GCA_030839365.1 Collinsella sp. | reverse complement strand
CGGCGACCGCATGTTCATCTCCAACGCCACCGGCTGCTCCTCCATTTGGGGCAACCCCGCTGCCACCGCTCCTTACTGCAAGGACAAGGACGGTCACGGCCCGGCGTGGAACAACTCCCTGTTCGAGGACAATGCCGAGCATGGTCTGGGCATGGCCGTTGGCTATGAGGCCGTTCAGCACAAGCTGATCGCCGCTACCCAGGACATCATCGCTGCCGATGGTCCGTCCGATGAGCTCAAGGCCGCCGGCCAGGCTTGGATCGACTCCGTCAACGACGCCGAGGCCTCCAAGACCGCTGCCGCCGCCTACGTTGCCGAGCTCGAGAAGTGCGGCTGCGACGCTTCCAAGGCGATCCTCGCCGACAAGGCTTACCTCACCAAGAAGTCCTTCTGGATCTTCGGCGGCGACGGCTGGGCCTACGACATCGGCTTCGGTGGCCTGGACCACGTCCTGGCTTCCGGCCACAACGTCAACGTCTTCGTCTTCGACACCGAGGTCTACTCCAACACCGGCGGTCAGGCCTCCAAGGCCTCGAACCTGGGCCAGGTCGCTCAGTTCGCCGCTGCCGGTAAGGTGACCAAGAAGAAGTCCCTGGCCGAGATCGCCATGAGCTACGGCTACGTCTACGTGGCGCAGGTCGCCATGGGCGCCAACCCGGCTCAGACCCTCAAGGCCATCCACGAGGCCGAGGCCTACGACGGCCCGTCCCTCATCATCGGCTACAGCCCCTGCGAGATGCACTCCATCAAGAAGGGCGGCATGCAGAACTGCCAGGCCGAGATGAAGAAGGCCGTCGAGTGCGGTTACTGGAACCTCTTCCGCTTCAACCCCGAGGCTGCTGCCGGCAAGAAGTTCTCGCTCGATTCCAAGGAGCCCGCGGGCGGTTATCAGGAGTTCCTGATGAACGAGGCCCGTTACGCTTCGCTGACGCGTTCCTTCCCCGAGCGCGCCGAGGAGCTCTTCAAGGAGAATGAGCAGGCCGCTATGGACCGCTATCAGCACCTGCTGAAGCTCAAGACGGTGTACAACGAGGCCTAAGTCTCCCACCGCAGGATCTGAGGGCTAACCTTCGCGGACGTCCTCGGACATGAAAGAACCCCCGCTGCGCACTACGTGCGGCGGGGGTTCTTTCGTCCTGCGGAGTGTCCGCGAAGGTCAGCCCTCAGATCCTGCTACGACTACGTCCTCAGATTGTGTGGGCGGATGAAGGACGTAGTTGGCCGGGTATTCCGTCCCTTTCGCTGTTTCGCGGCTTTGCCGCGAAACCTCGCGCCACTTTGGGGATGGATGGGGGACTTGGCTGTTGCCGCCTTTTCGGAGCGCTTCTTTATTCCTTTTGCTGGATGAAAAGCCCCTTGTTTTTGCAGGGGTGCATACTCGACTTATAAGTGCATAGAATCTCGTATAGCGCGAGTAAGATATTGCGCTGTCCGTTTTGTGTTTAGCAGAGATGTAGTTTGCATAATCCGACATAATCCTCGCTTCATTTAAATAAAGTCGCACGTAAATTACGTAGATATGTCTGAGCTGGAGTTCTGTACGCTGAACGGACAAAAACGACCGTTCACCGTTCCGCTATTTTCAAAATGAATAAAATGAGCGATAAAGAGAATATAAACCTTAATAAACTCGCGTATCGCACGGACGCGGGTTATTAATGGGTTGTAGGCCTTTTACAGAAAGGATTCCAGCAATGTCTAAGCCTCTTGGCAAGCCCGATCGTATTGTCGTCGCCCTTGGCGGCAACGCCCTCGGCAACAACCCCGTCGAGCAGATCGAGGCCGTGAGCAACACCGCCCACGCTCTCCTCGGTCTCATCGAGCAGGGCAATGAGATCATCATCACCCACGGCAACGGCCCGCAGGTCGGCATGATCCAGAACGCCTTCGCCGCTGCCCACGATGCCATCGGTACCCCCGAGATGCCGCTGCCCGAGTGCGGCGCCATGTCCCAGGGCTACATTGGTTATCACCTGCAGCAGGGCATCGGCCGCGAGATGCACAAGCGCTATAAGCGTTGGCACGCCGCCACCGTCGTCACCCAGATCGAGTGCGATCCGGATGATCCCGCGTTCAAGAACCCGACCAAGCCGATCGGCCCCTTCTACACCGAGGAGCAGGCCAAGGAGTTCATGGCCGAGGATCCCTCCAAGGTCTTCGTCGAGGATTCCGGCCGCGGCTGGCGTCGCGTCGTCGCCTCCCCCGATCCCAAGAAGATCGTCGAGGCTGACTCCATCCTTAACCTGCTCGACAACGAGTTCATCGTCATCGCCTGCGGTGGCGGCGGCATCCCCGTCGTCCGCGACTACGAGAACAAGGGCTGCTACAAGGGAGTTCCCGCCGTCATCGACAAGGACCTGGGCGGCGAGCTGCTGGCCGAGGACTGCGACGCCGACGTTCTGTTCCTGCTGACTGCCGTTGAGCATGTCGCCATCAACTTTGGCAAGCCCAACCAGGAGGAGCTCGAGGACCTCACCGCCGACGAGGCCGAGCGCCTGGCCGACGAGGGCCAGTTCGGCAAGGGTTCCATGGAGCCCAAGGTCCGCGCTGCCATCAAGTTCGCCCGTTCCCGCAAGGGCCGCACCTGCATCATCGGTGCTCTGGACAAGGCCGCCGAGACCATGGCCGGTCTCTCCGGTACCCGCATCCACGAGTAGTCTCTACTCTGTTGCCTCTCTCGTGGGCGCCAGGCAAAGCGCCCACAAACTAGCCTCTCTTCATGAGCCCCGCAGTCCGCTCCGGCTGCGGGGCTTTTGCTATTCACCTAGTCATTGGGGACAAACCCGGCACTTGGGGACGGTCCTTTCCTGCCGGCAGCTTGGGACAGTCCTTAATAGTCATTGGGGACGTTCTTAAACGACTAGCCAAACAAGAACGTCCCCAACGACTACTCATTTAAGTCTGTCCCCAATGACTGCCCAATGGCTGGGAAGGCGCATCCCACACCGACGCATTGCCTTCGGGCCCTCTCCCCAGGCTCTCCATAGCTCAGCTGGACTCCCCGCAACCTGTTCCGAGTTGGCGGAACGAGCGTGACGTGGAGTGTCATTCTTTACCGCGTTAGACTAGACGCAGGGAAAGGAGGAGGACATGGATGCTCGCGTCAAGCAGCTTGTAAATATGATCGAGGACGCTCAGCCTGTCGCTGTCGCGGTACTTGCCAAGCGTCTCGAGGTAAGCGAGCGCGCCGTGAGAAACTATATCCATCGCGCAAACGACAACCTTGCAGGGGTTGCACGCATCGTTGGCAGCAAGGGGCAGTATCGTATCGATGTTGCACGTGCAGATGAGCTTGCTCGCTTGCTAGACGGTGCGGCTCTGGCCCATCCGGGCATTCCTGATACGCGCGACGGCCGTGTGTCCTTCCTTCTTAACGACCTCCTCATGCGGTCCCAGTGGGTGACGATTGAGGAGTATGCGGATTTACTCTACGTTTCGGCGCGAACTCTGTCCAATGACATGCGTCTGGTAGAGCAGAAACTCGCCCAATTTGACTTAACGCTCGAAAAGCGCCCACGCTACGGAATCCGCGTTGCGGGCGGGGAGTCGCAGCGGCGCCTGTGCCTGGCCTCGCTGGTGAGGCCCGTGTTGCCCGACACCGACGATGCAAAGCTCGCCGAGCGCCTGCGGGCCATCGCCGCATGTGTGGACGATGCTCTGACGGCCTCGCCCGTCACGGTGAGCTCGCTGGCATCCCGCAATCTCATCATGCATCTTTACATTGCTCTTGGCCGCATCGAGCAGGGCTGCTATGTCCCAGCTGCAGAATCGGACGTTCAAAAACTGGAGGGAACGCGCGAATACGCCGCGGCTTTCCAGATTGCCGCAAACATCAAGGATGCCCTGGGCGTGAGCATGCCCCGAGAAGAGGTTGCCTTTATCGCAATCCATTTGCTCGGCAGGGGCACGGGCGTGCCCGAGAAGGGCTCTGCCGTTATCTCGGACGAGATGTGGGAGATTGCTTCCGAGATGGTACGTGCGGTCAACGATGAGTTTAGGTTTGACTTTAGCGGCGATCTTGAACTTCGCATGAACCTTGCTCGGCATATCGGCCCTCTGGGCTATCGCCTTGAATATCACATGCATATGGATAACCCCATGCTGTCCGATATCAAGACGAGGTTTCCGTTGGCCTATTCGATGGCAGCTGGCACCTCGCAGGTACTCGAGCGTCATTTTGGCAGCCAGCCCTCTGATGAAGAGCTCGGCTACATCGCCATGGCATTTGCCCTGGCCCTCGAGCAGCAAGCCGACCAGCCGCGTCGCAAACGCATCCTGATCGTGTGCGCCTCGGGAGCGGGAAGCGCCCGTATGCTCGAGCACCAGTACCGCAAGCAGTTTGGCATGTATATCGATTCGATTGAGACATGCGATGTCGCCCGCGTGGGAACGTTCGATTTTTCGCATATCGACTACGTGTTCACAACGGTGCCGCTCAACGTCAAGTTGCCCGTGCCCGTCCGCGAGGCCGATTTCTTCTTGGAGACGAGCGATGTCAACGCTATCCGCAAGGTGCTGAGCGACGACACTGCGCAATCGGACTCCGTGAGCTCTTTCTTTAGCCGTGCCCTGTTCTTCAACCGCGTTGAGGCGTCGTCGAAGCAGGCCGTTCTCCGATATCTCTCCGAGCGCGCCGTCGAGAGCGGCCGTGTCGATGCCCAGTTTGCCCAAGAGGTCGCCGAGCGCGAGAGCGCGAGCGCCACCTCGTTTGGCAATGGGGTAGCCATGCCCCATGGGATGCATCCCTTGAGCGCCGAGGCCTTTGTTACCGTGGGCCTGCTCGAACATCCCATTCTTTGGGACGAATACGGCCATGAGGTCGATATCGTCTTTATGGTGTCGTTTGCCCGGTCGGGCGGCGATGAGGCGCGGATCTTGAGCTCACTGCTCGCCGAGATCTTTATGGACCGCCAGGGGGTCGAGCGCCTACGCGAGCGCCGGTCCTGGCATGAGCTGATGGCGCTTGTGCAAGCGCATACGGCTTAAGACTTCTTTTGTCGATGACCCTGTCAGTCTACCTGCAATAAACCTCGAGGATTGCGGGCGGGAGATAGGCGTTTCGAATATTCAAGTACAAACCAAACATCACGGGAGAGGAGACCGTTATGGACGATCAGGGAACCGAGATGGTTTCGTTTCAGCTGGTCGCTGCAGCGGGAGAGGCACGCAGCCTTGCCTTCGAAGCCCTTGAAAAGGCAAAGGCGGGGGATTTTGACGCCGCCGCCAAACTCATGAAGCAGTCAAAGGATGCGGGAATCAAGGCTCACCACATCCAAACGCAGCTGCTTTCGACTGAGGCAGCGGGCGAGCATCTGTCGGTGGATGTGTTGCTGGTCCATGCTCAGGACCACCTCATGTGCTCCATGCTTGCTCAGGAGCTCGTGCAGGAGCTGATCTGCCTGTATGAGCGCACTGCAACCAAGAACGCCTAGCGGCGTGCGGTGACTATCCAACCAATCAATGCGAAGGGAATCCCTTATGAAGATCCTTCTTGTTTGCGCAGCTGGTCTGTCTACAAGCATTCTGATGAAGAAACTCGAGAAATATGCGGAGCAAAACGGCATCGAGCTCGATATCGATGCGGTGGGTATCGGCGAGTATCAGGAGACGTGCGCCAATTATGACGTGCTGCTCTTGGGGCCGCAGGTGTCCTACCAGCTCAACACCGTCAAGCAGGGGAGCGGTAAGCCGACCGCGGTCATCCCCGCACAGGACTACGGCATGGGCAACGCCGCCAACGTGCTGGCACTCGCCCAGTCGCTGTTGGGTTAGGAGGCAACCATGGAGAAGTTCATGACCCTGCTTCAGGAAAAACTGACCCCTATCGCCAATTTCTGCGGCACCGAGCGCCACTTTGCCTCCATGCAAAAGGGCTTTATGAGCGCGATCAGCTTCATCTTGGTATCTGCCGTCTTTATGATCCTCGCCAACCCGCCGGTCACGGCCGACCTGGTGGCGCAGGGCGGGTTCTGGTCCGTCTTTGGCCCTTGGCTCGATTTTGCCACGGCCAATAAGCTCACGCTGCTCATTCCCTTCAACATGACGATGGGCATACTGTCGGTGATCGTGACGTTCGCAATCGCCTATAACCTGGCGGGCACCTACAAGATGCCCAAGCTTAACGCCGGCATGACCTCGCTGGTGATGTTCCTGATCGCCGCGGCGCCGTCGTCCTACTACCAGCTTGCTGACGAGTCCGTGCTCCAGGCGGTCCCCTGCACCTATCTGGGTGCGCAGGGCCTGTTTACCGCCATCATCGTTGCCTTGGTCTCCGTCGAGGTCACGCGCTTCTGCCAGACCAAGGGCATCACCATCAAGATGCCCGATGGCGTGCCGCCGTTTTTGTCCGAAACCTTTGGCGCCATCGTACCTATGCTCGCCAACATCCTCATCTTCTTTGGCGGCAACCTGCTGATCCAGATGATCGATCCCGCGCTGTCCATCCCCTCGGTTATCGAGAAGCTGCTCGCTGCCCCGCTTTCCGTCGCAGTTGACTCTGTGCCCGGCGCACTGCTTATCTGCTTCATGACGCTGCTGTTTTGGTGCTTTGGCGTCCACGGCAACATGATCGTAATGCCCATCACCGCCCCGGTCACGCTTGCCGCCTTTGCCGCCAACGCCTCGCTCTATGCTGCCGGGCAGCCGCTTGAGTTCCACCCGGCGCTCATGTCGTTGGCCATCAACCTCATCGGCGGCACGGGTAATACGTTCTCTTTTGTGGCGCTCTGCGCGTTTAGGGCAAAGTCGCAGCAGCTCAAGGCATTTGGCAGGGCATCGATCGTGCCGAGCTTCTTCCGTATCTCCGAGCCCGCGATCTTCGGCGCGCCCATCATCTTCAACCCGATCCTCATGATTCCGTTTGTGCTAGGCGGCATGATCTCGGCCCTGCTGTATTGGGGTGCGGTCTCACTGGGTCTTGTCTCTAACTTCTACATCTTGGTGAGCGGCACGTTCCCCATCTTCGTTCAGGGCTTTGTCCAGTGCCTCGACCCGCGCATCTGGGTGTTTACGATCGTTTTGATCGTGGTCATGGCTGTGGTCTGGTACCCGTTCTTTAAGGTGTACGATAACCAGCTCCTGGCTCAGGAGCAGGAGAACGCCGCGGCAGCTTCTGCCGAGGATGCTGAGTAGCATGAGTTACTTTGACAGAACGTCTGCCGCCGGTATGCCCGAGGGCTTTTTGTGGGGTGGTGCCCTCGCCGCCAACCAGGCCGAAGGGGGCTGGAACGAGGGCGGCCGCGGCATGTCGCACTCCGACCTGATCCCACAGGGTTCCGACCGCTGGGATGTAATGTTTGGCAGGCAAAAGCCCGTGGACGATCCGGACAGGCTGTATCCATGCCGCTGGGGCAACGACTTCTTCCATCATTGGCACGAGGATGTCGAGCTCTTTGCCGAGATGGGCTTTAAGTGCCTGCGTCTTTCAATTTGCTGGAGCCGTATTTTTCCCACAGGGATGGAGACCGAGCCCAACGGCGAGGGCTTGGAGTTTTACCGTCAGGTATTCGAGGCGCTGCGCGAGCATGGAATCGAGCCGCTTGTGACGCTGTCGCACTACGACTATCCGTTGGCTCTGGTCGAGCGCTATGGTGGCTGGCAAAGCCGAGAGATGATCGAGCGGTATGCGCACTACGTCGAGACCGTCGGACGCGCGTACCAGGGCCTCGTGCGTTATTGGCTTACGTTCAACGAGATCAACAGCGTGGCGCTGTCCTATCTCAACGCGGGTGTCACGCTCGAGGATGAGCGTGACCGTGCAGCCGTGACCGCGGCGTTCTCGCACCATATGTTTATGGCGAGCGCTCGCGCTGTCGAGATTCTGCACAAGATCGATCCTGCAAACAAGGTGGGTTGCATGGTCGCTGCCGGTGCGACCTATCCGTACCGTTGTGCGCCCGAGGACGTATGGCTTGCGTATGAGGAGGACCGCGGCCGCTACTTCTACACAGACGTGATGGCTGCGGGCGCCTATCCTGCTTGGAAGCTGCGTGCACTCGAGAAAGAGGGTGTTCACGTGCCCTTTGAGCCGGGCGATACGGAGTATCTGGCAGAGCATACGGTCGACTTCATCTCGTTCTCGTACTATTGCTCGCGCTTGGTGTGCGCCGATGATCAGGTGATCGCCGAGAAGGCGGAGGGCAACGTGTTCCCGACGCTGCGCAATCCGTACCTCAAGGATAAAGAGACTGCCTGGAAATGGCAGATCGATGCGCTGGGTTTGCGCGTGACGCTTGCCGGCTACCACGATCGTTACCATCTTCCGCTCTTTATCGCTGAGAACGGTGTGGGCGGACTCGATGCGCTGGAAGACGGCAAAGTCCACGATGCGTATCATATTGATTACCTGCGAAGGCATATTCTTGCGCTGCGCGATGCAATTGTCGAGGACGGTGTTGACCTGATGGGATACACGCCGTGGGGCTGTATCGATTTGGTGTCGGCCTCGACGGGGCAGATGAAGAAGCGCTATGGCTTTGTTTATGTTGATGCCGATGATATGGGCAAAGGCACGTTCGATCGCTACCGAAAGGACAGCTTCTGCTGGTATCAAAAGGTCATTGCATCAAATGGCGAGGACTTGAGTTAACCCTTGCAAGCCTGCTGCCCCCGCGGCCCGTTTTGAACCGCGCCCCAAATCTTGGACGCCCTAAATAGCGACTAGGCCGCAAGGGCCT
>JAUUMM010000005.1:0-75125 GCA_030839365.1 Collinsella sp. | reverse complement strand
ACGGGAAGCCGGGGGCCTCGTCGCGCATCATAAAGAGGTCCATCTCGCGGCCGATCTTGCGGTGGTCGCGCTTCTTGGCCTCCTCTAGCATGTGCATGTGCTCGTCGAGCTCTTCCTTGGTGGCAAAGGCGACGCCGTTGATGCGGGTGAGCATCTTGTTGTCCTTGTCGCCCTTCCAGTAAGCGCCCGAGACGCCGGTGAGCTTAAAGGCCTTCAGCGCCTTGGTGTAGCAGATGTGGGGGCCGACGCACATGTCGATGTAGTCGCCCTGCTGGTAGAAGGTGATGCGGGCATCATCGTCCAGGTCGCCGATGTGCTCGACCTTGTACTTCTCGCCGCGCTCCTCCATAAGGGCGATGGCCTCGGCGCGGGGCTTCTCGTACACGGAAAACTTGAGGTTCTCCTTGACGATCTTTTTCATCTCGGCCTCAATCGCGGGGAAGTCATCCTCGCTGATCTTGACGCCCTCGGGCAGGTCGACGTCGTAGTAGAAGCCGTTGTCGGTCGCGGGGCCGTAGGCAAAGTCGGCCTCGGGATAGAGGCGCTTGATGGCCTGCGCCATGATGTGCGCGGCAGAGTGGCGGATGACGTGCGTGACCTCGTCCTGCGGGAGCTCGGCCACCGAACCGTCATTGTAGAGTGCCTTCATGGGTATGTTTTCTCCTCTCGGATGCCTGATGCAAGTGCGTGCGATGCGCTCGGCGTTTTTGACTTGCATCATTATAGGCAGGTTGCCTTGGTATACAAGCGCCCGCCGCACCTTAATGGCACGGCGGGCGATTTTCTACGCATGCTTCATCGTGTGGGCGCGAGGTGTGGGGCGCGCGTGGCTTGCGGTGTGCCCGGGGCTTGCGGCCGGCCCGGCGATGGATGCGTTACTGGATGCGAGTTCGGCAGTAGGGGCAGACCTTCCAGTGCGCATCGAGCGGGCGATGGCAGCTGGGGCACACGTTGCGAACCTGAGTGTCGCACACCGGGCAGACGACGAAGTCCTTCTCGATGGGCGCGCCGCACTGCGGGCAGGTGCCGTACTGGGCAAGCTGGCGCTCGCGCAGGGCCATATCCAGCTCCTGCTCCTCGCGGTCGGACGCGTAGGAGTGCGGGCGCAGGACCAGGTAGGCGATGAGGCCCACAAACGGGATGAGGGCGATGATGCCCCATGCCACGTAAGCGCTGGCGCCGCGGCGGCGAGCGTCGATGAACACATAGACGACCGACAGCACATACAGGGCGATGATAAAGCCAACGAAGGCATAGACGACGCCCATAAGCTGCGGCGACATGAGCTCGGAGATGTACTTGGACATTACGGGTACCTTTCGGAATATTTACAGTCCGGTCAAGTTTACCACGGGGTTTGTTTATATGGGACCACGGCTAGGGGCGGGGCTGGCGCGGACACAAACATCTCAATCTGTAACAGGTGGGAGCGGAATCCGGGTCTAGATGTTACAGACTGAGACAAACGGAGGACCCGCCAGACTAACATCTCGATCTGTAACATCTGTAACCCGAATCCTCGTCTAACTGTTACAGATCGAGACGAACGGTTGCCGTAGTTGTCGGCAGACGAGGTTCTCGACATTGCCGGGTCTCCCCTCGCCTGCCGTTGGCGGGTGTTGCGTGGCTGTTCGCCGCATTGCCGCCGCGCTGGGGGCGTGCAGACCGTAGGATAGTCTTATTGACAGCCTGTCAACTTGTCTGGGAGGCACTGTGGCAGAAACGTTTGATATCGCGATTGTCGGCGCGGGCATCACCGGATGCGCTATCGCGCGACAGCTCGCGAGATTTGACCTTTCCATTTGCGTGGTCGAGGCGACCAACGACATCGCGCTGGGCGCGTCGAAGGCCAACGGCGGCCTGGTGCACGCCGGCTACGATCCGGCGCCGGGCACCGTAAAGGCACAGGTCAACGCCCGTGGTTGCGAGCTATATGGCACGTGGGCTCAGGAACTAGGCTTTTTGTTCCGCCGCACCGGGTCGATGGTGCTGGGCTTTAACGACGAGGACCGCGCGCACCTGGAAAAGCTGCGCCAGAATGGCCTGGCGAACGGCGTGCCCGAGCTGTCGATCGTCGGACCCGACCGCATCCACGAACTGGAGCCGCGCGCCAGTGCCGATGCAACGTGCGCGTTGTGGTGCCCCTCGACTGGGTTTGTCGACCCGTTTGAGGTTGCCATCGCCGCGCTGGAGAACGCCGTGGCCAACGGGGTGACGTTTATGCGGTCCGCGTCGGTGGAAGCAATTGAAGTCGCGGGCTCGGGCGACGACGCGCACTTTACGCTGGCGACCCCCGCTGGCAACGTGCGCTGCCGCTACTTGATCAACGCCGCGGGCAACGGCGCAGCCGAAATCTCGCATATGGCGGGCGCCGAGGAGTTTCAGATGGTCTGGCGTCAGGGCAACATCGTGGTGCTGGACAAGGAACCGCGCACGCTCATGCCGCTCTACCCCGTGCCGACGCCGGTGTCGAAGGGCGTTATCGTGACGGGCACCGTGCACGGCAACACCGTGATCACCGCGACCGCCGCCGTGCGCGAGCCGGGCGACACGCAGACCTATGCGAGCGATGTGAGCGCGCTGCTGACCGGCGCGCGCAAGCTGGTGCCCGATCTTGATACGCGACGCGTGGTGCGCGCATTTGCCGGCGGGCGTCCGGTCATTCAGGAAACGAACGACTTCTTTATTGGACAGTCAGCCGTGGTGCCGGGGCTGTTCCAGGCGACGGGCATTCAGTCGCCGGGTGTGGCGAGCGCGCCGGCCATTGCCGAGCGCATGGAGCTTGTGATGCGCGAGGCGGGCGTGGAGCTGCACGAGCGGACGGACTGGAACCCAATTCGCCGCGCGCCGGACGATTTTGACCGCATATCGCTGGCGCGCAAGGAGGAGCTGATCGAGTCCGATCCCGCGTGGGGCCAGATTGTCTGCCGCTGCGAGACGGTGCCCGAGGCCGAGATCGTGGCCGCGATCCGACGCCAGCCAGGCGCGGTCTCGGTCGAAGGCGTCAAGCGCCGCTGTCGCGCCGGCATGGGCCGGTGCCAAAGCGGCTTTTGCCAGAGCCGTGTAGTGACGATTCTTGCCCGCGAGCTGGGCTGCGACCCCAGCGAGGTGCTGTTGGAGGATACCGGATCTTGGCTGGTTGAGGGACCGTTGAAGGGGGTGCGCTAGGATGGCGACGTTTGATATGCGCGACGAACGCGCGGAGGCCGGAACTGTAACGTCGGTGTCGACGCAGGCCTTCGACGTGGTCGTTATCGGCGGCGGACCTGCCGGCATGGCGGCCGCGCTGGCCGCGCATAAGGCAGAGGCACGCGTGGCCATCGTGGAGCGCGAGCAGCACCTGGGCGGCATCCTCCGCCAGTGCATCCACCCCGGCTTTGGCTTGTCGCACTTTAAACAGGAGCTCACCGGTCCCGAGTACGCGCAGCGCTTTATCGACCAGGTGCACGCAACCGACATTACGCTGTTCCTGAACAGCATGGTGGTTGGGATTGATTCAGGCGAGTCTGCGGTTGACACTGCGGTCCACACCGTCACGCTCATGAGCCCTGCCGGCATGCTGCAGCTCACCGGGCACGCAATCGTCCTTGCCATGGGTTGCCGTGAGCGCACACGCAGCGAGATCAAGATCCCCGGCAGCCGACCCGCCGGCGTGTTTACGGCGGGCCTGGCGCAGCGATACATCAATATCGAAAATCTCAAGCCCGGCTCGCGCGCTGTCATCTTGGGCTCGGGCGACATCGGGCTGATCATGGCACGTCGCTGCACGCTCGAGGGAATTTCGGTCGAGGGCGTGTACGAGCTCATGCCGTACGCCAACGGGCTGCGCCGCAATGTAAAGAACTGTCTGGACGACTTTGGCATTCCGCTGCATCTGTCCACCACCGTCACACGCGTGATCGGGCACGACCGTGTGGAAGCCGTCGAGGTGAGTCAAGTCGACGAGCACCTGGCGCCCATTCCGGGGACCGAGCGCATTGTTCCGTGCGACACACTGCTGCTTTCGGTGGGCCTGATTCCCGAGAACGAGCTTTCGGTTGCCGCGGGCGTGGAGCTGGACCCACGCACGCGCGGCGCCGTGGTGGACCAGAGCCTGCAGACGGACGTGCCGGGCATCTTTGCCTGCGGCAACGTGCTGCACGTGCACGACTTGGCCGAAAACGTGACGACCGAGTCCGAGAGGGCTGGCGCAGCTGCAGCGACGTACGCGCTGGGGACCGACGCGGGCACCGTTCCGGACTGGGAGCTCACTGTCTCCCCTGCCGGCATCGCGGGCTACGCGCTGCCGGGACGCATTACGACTGTGACACTCACCAGACTCAACTTCCGCGTGCGCCGACCCGTCGACGCCGCCCGCGTACGAATCCTAGCCGACGGCAAGGAGCTGTTCGCCGGCAAGGTCCGAGCGTTTAAGCCGAGCGTTATGGAAAGCTTCCCGCTGCCGGCAAAGGTGATTCAGCGCACACTCGACCTGGGTGCCAGCGAGATTGTCCTATCCGTCGACCCCGTCGAGGAGGCATAAACTATGAGCGATAACGTGATCGAAACGCTCAAGTTCAACTGCACCATCTGCCCATCCGAGTGCCTCCTGACCGTGGAGGTGGAGCGTGACGCAGACGGCGCCGTGGCAGAGGTGCGCTCCGTGACCGGCAACAGATGCCCGCGCGGTGATAAGTTCGCACATCAGGAGCTCACCTGCCCCATGCGCGTGCTCACCACCACCGTGGCCGTATCCGGCAGCGACGAGGTGCTGCTGCCCGTGCGCACGGCCGAAGCCATCCCGCTAGAACTCCACGCCCAAGCCATGAACCTCATCCGAGGCCTGGTCGTCAACGCCCCCATCCGCATGGGCGACGTCGTACTGGAAGACCTCCTCGACACCAGCATCAACCTCATCGCCAGCATGGACATCAACCGAGCCCAAGTAGCTAATTAGGGACGGGGCTCTTTTAGCTACCCCGCCATCCACCCAGCCCTCTTCAATTGCGGTGAAATAGTTCCTGATTTCCGCCAAAACCCCGGCATCCAGGAACTATTCCACCGCAACTATCCTTGGAATCGGTATTTAGCTTGTGCCTACTTTAGTGCCATATCAAAACTATGCCGGATTACGGGGCTGATTCGGAGACCCCCATCCATACCGGCCATTTTCAATTTTTGACAAGCCATCTACCTGCGGTTTTAATTTCGCGATTTTTCCCATGGTTAAGTAATACAGGTCCAGCCCCGTAATCCGCCATACTTTTGAAACCAGCCCATTTGGGACTGGCCTCTTATGGCTACTTTTACCTATTAGCCCGCAAGTTTGACGCAGCTAAAATAGCCCCGTCCCAAATTGACTACCCTGGCATTGGGGATACCATGGTGGCAGCCTAGCGAAAGGATGTTTCATGGCACATGTCGATGACCAGCGTGTGGCGCGCGTGCTCGATGCGCTCGAGGCTCAGCACCCCGGCGCACAGCTGCTCGTAAACGACCCGTGGTCGATTTATTACCTGACCGGTTTTTATGCCGATATGTTCGAGCGTTTTTGCGGTGTGCTGCTCGCGAGCGATGACGAGCCCGTAATCTTGGTCAACGCCCTGCATCAGCTGCCCGAGTACGACAATGCCCGCGTTGCCTACCACACCGATACCGATGTCGTGGCCGATGCCATCGCGCGCGAGATCGATCCGACCAAGCCGCTTGGCATCGATACCGTCATGCGCTCCGGCTTTTTGATGCCCCTTCTGGAGCGCCACGCCGCAAGCGAGTTTTTCCTGGGCGACTTTGCCGTCACCGCCGCGCGCACCTACAAGGATGCCGCCGAGCAGGAACTCATGCGTGCATCTTCGGCCGCCAACGACGCCGTGATGGCCGACGCGATCAAACTCGTCCACGAGGGCGTAACGGAGCGCGAAATTGCCGACCAGATGCTCGGCCTGTATCGAAAGCACGGCTGCGAGGGCTTTAGCTTTCCGCCGATCGTGAGCTTTGGCGCCAACGCCGGCGACCCGCATCACGAGCCCGACGACACCGTGCTCAAGCGTGGCGACGTGGTGCTGTTCGACATTGGTGGACGTCGCCGCAACTATTGCTCGGACATGACGCGCACGTTCTTTTGGGGCGAGCCGGACGAGGAGACGGCACGCATCTACGACATCGTGCGCCGTGCCAACGAGGCCGCCGAAGCGCTTATCGCGCCGGGCGTTCGTATGTGCGACCTGGACCGCGCCGCGCGCGACGTGATTGAGGATGCGGGCTATGGGCAGTACTTTACGCATCGCCTGGGTCACTCGATCGGCCTGCAGGATCACGAGCCGGGCGACGTCTCGCTCGTCAACGAGCAGGTTGTCGAGCCGGGCATGACCTTCTCCATCGAGCCGGGCATCTACCTCCCCGGTCACACCGGCGTCCGCATCGAGGACTTGGCCTTGGTGACCGAGTCCGGCGTCGAGATTCTCAACGCCTACCCCCACGATCCAGTCCGCCTAGACTAGGCAATGCGGCAAAGGGACAGCCCCTTTGCCGCATCACATGAATGTCGCCACAAAAACGGCCTATCTACTACGTTTAACCCGCATGGGTCGACCATAACCGACTTTTCGCAAAATCCGCAAGCCGTCTACCTGCGGTTTTAATTTCGCAATGTTCCGTGTGGTCGAGGGTAACCGGTCAAACGTAGTAGACAGGCCAATTTCATGGCAAGCGAGTCGACTCGGGGCACAGGGCAGCCAAAAAAGCCCCGTCCCAAATTGACTGCTTTTGAGTTGCGGTGATATACGGCCTGTTTGAGGCTTCTGGCTTGTAAAACAGTCCGTATTTCACCGCAACTGATGAGGGGATGGGTTAACGGAGCAGGCCGGCCACTTCGCCGGCTAGGGTGATGGTGCCGGCTGCTACGAAGGGCTCGCCTGCGGCCTTGAAAGCTGCAAGGGCCTCGGAAACGCTGGAGTACACGCCTGCGAGCTTATCGGCATCAACGAGGGCAGCGAGCTCCTCCGCCGGCAGGGCGCGGTCGGAATCGGTCTGGGTCACGACTACGCGTGGAAAGGCGGGAATCAGCACGTCGACGATGCCTGCCACGTCCTTGTCGGCCAGCGCAGCGCACAGCAGCGTGGGGCGATTCTCCACGCACGGATCGATCTCGTCCAACGCGCTCACAAAGTTCTCGCAGCTCTGGGGGTTATGGCAGGCGTCGATCAGCTTGAGCGGATCGGTTCCCAGCACATCAAAGCGACCCGGCGTGGGGCAGCCCATAAGAGAAGCGTCGAGCGACTCGTGGTCGAGCTCGCGGCCCAGATAGCCCTCGCACAGCATAATCGCACACGCGGCATTCTGCGGCTGATATGCCGGCTTGACCATACTCGACGTATAGATCGCACGCGGCGTGGTGCAGCTGAACTCAACCGTGTCGCCCACATGCGCCGGCACCTTAGTCGTGACATGGCTCACCACGAGCGGCACCACACCGCATTCGCGGCAACGGGCATCCATCACGCGCTGAACACTTGCCTCATGCGTGCCCTCGCCCAGAACAACCAGGCGTCCGGGCTTAATGACCGCAGCCTTCTCACCCGCAATGGCCTCGAGCGTATCGCCCAAAATACGTGTGTGATCGAGCCCAATACCCGTAATGGCAACGGCGACGGGATCGGTCGCACTCGTGGCGTCCCAACGACCGCCCATGCCAACCTCGAGCACGGCAACATCCACCGCGGCCTCGGCAAACACCACAAGTGCGGCGGCCGTCAGCAGGTCAAACGGAGTAATGGTATAGGCGCGCTCCCCCGCCGCCACACGGTGCGCATTCACCCGACGTCCCGCCTCAACAGCGGCAGAAACGCCACGGGCAAAGGCCTCGTCACTCACAACGCGCCCATCGACCTCCATGCGCTCGGGATAACGCACCAGCTGCGGCGACGTATACAGCGCGGTTTTTAACCCCTCACCACGAAGGATGGCAGCCGAAAAACGCGTGGTCGAAGTCTTGCCATTGGTACCGGCGACCTGAATGCAATCAAAGTACTCGTCCGGGCGCCCCAACTCATCGAGCATATCGACAACCGTCTCAAGCAAAGGACCAGCATCCCCAGAAATCCGCCCCGTATCAGCAGCAAGCCCCACAGCCTCATCAAACGAAAGCAACTCAAACGAGAACGGAACGACATACGACCCAGAACGCTTAGCCATAACTCAAAGTCCCCCATAACAGAAAAAGAGGCCCACCAAAAAGAATGAGCCCCTCGCGTTCAAAAAATCAGCCAAACACCGCTTTGCAGCGACCTCAAGGCCACAACCCAGTGGCCCTAACATTCCGGGCGCAGACAACCACGTAAACGAACTGGGAGCGGTTTGGGGCTTTGCTCGATACAAGTTCCGCACGAGCCGAAGGCCACTTAATGTGGCCTTCGTGCGAGCAGGACTGTTCGCAGTAGCGAGCAATGCCCCAAACCGCGCCCCCCCAGTGACCCTTACGAGAAGTCAGCAACCTGAGCAGTCAGCGCCGCCAGGATCTCCTTGAGCTCAGCTGCACGGTCCCTCTTCTTCTGGACCACCGCAGGCGCGGCCTTGGCCACAAAGCCCTCATTGGCGAGCGTCTTCTCGCAGCCGGCCAGCTCCTTCTGGGCCGCGGCAATCTCCTTCTCCAGGCGAGCCTTCTCGGCCGAAAGGTCAACCTTGCCCTCAAGCACCACAAAGACCTCGACGCCGCTGTCAACAACAGCGATGCTCGCAGACGGCTTCTCGACATCGGTACCCATGACCAGCGAGGCAGTGTTTGCCAGAGGCTCGATGGTCGAGCGCAGGCTCTCGAGCTTCTCGATGTCCTCGGCACCGGCACGCACGACCACGTCGAGCTCGGCCTTGGGGCTCAAGCGATAGCGCGAACGCGTGGCGCGGGCGGCAGACACGACGGTACGGCACAGCTCAAACGCGCGCTCGGCGTCCTCGTCGACATACTTGGCGTAGTCGGCGGGCTCGGGCCACTTGGCGATCATGAGCGCCTCGGCGCGATCAACGTTGCCCTCGGCATCCAAGTCGAGCACGCTCGCCGGCATGTTGTCCCAAATCTCCTCGGTGACAAACGGCATAAGCGGGTGCATCAGGCGAATGGAGGTGTCGAGCACAAAGATCAGGTTGCGCTGCGCCTGCAGACGGCCCTCGCCCTTCAGGCGGGCCTTGGTGACCTCGACGTACCAGTCGCAGACCTCATTCCAGAAGAACTGCTGCACGCCGCGGGCCATGTCGCCAAAGGTGTAGTTCTCAATACCCTCGGTGACCATCTTCACGGCCTTGGCCAGGCGGCTGAACATCCAGGCGTCGGCCGGCGTCTCCACGACGGGCTCGCCGGGCGTGTAGCCCTCCATGTTCATGAGCAGGAAGCGGCTGGCGTTCCAGATCTTGGTCACAAAGCTCTTGGCCTGGTCGGTACGCGGGCTGTCGATGAGCTTCTTGGTCTTCTTGTCGATGTTCGCGTCGAACTTGACGTCCTGGTTGTTGGTGCACAGCGTGAGCAGGTTGTAGCGCATGGCGTCGGCGCCGTACATGCCGATGAGATCCATGGGGTCAACGCCGTTGCCCTTGGACTTAGACATGCGGCTGCCGTCCTTGGCCAGAATCGTCGGGTAGATGACGACGTCTTTAAACGGCACCTCGTCCAGGAAGTACAGCGAGCTCATGACCATGCGGGCGACCCACAGCGCGATGATGTCGCGCGCGGTGACGAGCGCCGTCGTGGGGTGATGGCCCTCGAGCAGCTCCGGCTTTTGCGGCCAGCCCTGCGTGGCGAAAGTCCACAGCTGCGAGCTGAACCAGGTGTCCAGCACGTTCTCGTCCTGATGCACGTGATGGCCGCCGCACTTGGGGCACACATCGGTGTCCTCGGTAAGGGCGTCCTCCCAGCCGCAGTCCTCGCAGTAGAACACGGGGATGCGGTGGCCCCACCACAGCTGGCGCGAGATGCACCAGTCCTTAAGGTTCTCCATCCAGGTGGTGTAGGTCTGCGTCCAGCGCGCAGGGTGGAAGGTGACCTTGCCGGAGTTGACGGCGTCGAGCGCCGGCCCCTTGAGCTTGTCGACGGCCACAAACCACTGCTCGGACAGCCACGGCTCAAGCGCGGCGTCGCAACGGTAGCAGTGCATGACGGAGTGATCGAGGTCCTCGACGTGATCGAGCAGGTCGTGCTCCTCGAACCACTTGATGACGGCCTCGCGGCACTCGTCGCGGTTCAAGCCGGTGAACTCGCCGTAGCCTTCGACGACCACCGCGTGCTCGTCGAAGATGTTGATCTGCGGCAGGTCGTGAGCCTGACCCATGGCGTAGTCGTTGGGGTCGTGGGCCGGCGTGACCTTGACAAAGCCGGAGCCGAAGTTGGCGTCGACATGCCAATCCTCAAAGATGGGGATCTCACGGTCGACGATGGGAAGCTTGACGGTCTTGCCCACGAAGGCGGCCTTCTCGGGGTCCTTCGGGGAAACGGCGACGCCCGTGTCGCCGAGCATGGTCTCGGGGCGCGTAGTGGCGACGACGATGTAGTCCTGGCCGTTGACCGGCTCGGTCAGTGGGTAGCGCAGGTGCCACAGATGGCCCTTCTCGTCCTTGTACTCGGCCTCGTCGTCCGAGATGGCGGTGGTGCAGTTGGGGCACCAGTTGACGATGCGCTTGCCACGGTAGATCAGGCCGTCGTGGTACCAGTCGCAGAAGACCTTGCGCACGGCATGGGCGTAGTCCTCGTCCATGGTGAAGCGCTCGTTGTCGAAGTCGACGGAGCAGCCCATGCGCTTGATCTGCTCGACGATGATGCCGCCGTACTCGTGGGTCCAGTCCCAGCAGGCGTCGACAAACTTATCGCGACCGATCTCCAGGCGGCTGATGCCCTCGCTCTTGAGCTTCTTGTCGACCTTGGTCTGCGTAGCGATACCGGCGTGATCGGTGCCGAGCACCCAGCGCGTGGACTTGCCGCGCATGCGGGCCATGCGGATGATGGCGTCCTGGATGGAATCGTCGGTAGCGTGGCCCATGTGGAGCTTGCCGGTCACGTTGGGAGGCGGAATGGTGACGGTGCAGTCGCCCACGCCCTCACGGCGCTTGTAGTAGCCACCGTCGAGCCACTTCTGCAGGATCGCCGGCTCGTTGGTCGACGGATCGTAGTTCTTGGGCATTTCTTCCATATATTTCTCCCTTGCCCGTCGGGGAGGAATGTAGGCCCGATTTTCGCTCGGTCAGGTCCTGGGCTCGCTCGAAGACCACATTAAGTGGTCTTCGGCTCGTGCGGAATCTACGAAAATCGGGCCTACATTCCTCCCCTTAGGTATCGATTACTTCAGTCTGATATGACTTCGCTGAGGCTTAAACAAACACACAGAATAACACAGGTAGTTGGGGTTATTGCGTATATATAAAATAGCCTCCGACCGCGGGTGGTCGGAGGCTATTTGCAAGCACGTTTTTGGCTGGTTTACCCGTAGATGCGTTGGGGCTGTTCTTCGCCCTTTACGGAGGCTTCGGTCACGATGACCTTAGTGACGCCCTCCTCACTGGGCAGATCGAACATCGTCTGCTGCAGCACGTCCTCGCAGATGGAGCGCAGGCCGCGGGCGCCGGTCTTGCGAGCAAGCGCCATGCGGGCGATCTCGTGCAGGGCGGCATCCTCAAACTCAAGCTCAACGTCCTCGAGCTGGAACATCTTGCGGTACTGACGCACCACGGCATTCTTGGGCTCGGTCAGAATCGACACCAAGTCGTCCTCGTCAAGCGCCTGCGTCTGGGTGACAACGGGCGTACGGCCCACGAACTCGGGAATCATGCCAAAGGCGTTGAGGTCCTGCGGGAGCACCTGACGCAGCAGGTCGTTCTCGTCGACCGAGGTGGGGCCGGCGATCTCGGAGTTAAAGCCCACGCCCTTGTTGCCCACGCGGTCGGCGATGATCTTGTCCAGACCCACAAAGGCACCGCCGCAGATGAACAGGATGTTGGTCGTGTCGATCTGCAGAAGCTCCTGCTGGGGATGCTTGCGGCCGCCGGTGGGCGGAACGCTGGCCACCGTGCCCTCAAGAATCTTAAGCAGCGCCTGCTGAACTCCCTCGCCCGACACATCGCGGGTGATGGAGAGGTTCTCGGCCTTGCGGGCGATCTTGTCGATCTCGTCCACGTAGATAATGCCAACCTGCGCGCGCTCGATATCGCCATCGGCGGCGTTGATGAGCTTGAGCAGGATGTTCTCCACGTCCTCGCCCACATAGCCGGCCTCGGTGAGCGCGGTGGCATCGGCGATGGCAAACGGCACCTCGAGGATGCGCGCGAGCGTCTGGGCCAACAGGGTCTTACCGGTACCGGTGGGACCGAGCAGCAGGATGTTGGACTTGGCGAGCTCTACCTCGTCCATATCGTCATCGAACTGCGAGCCCATGTCGTCATCAAAGGCAGACACCGCAGCGCCGCCCTCGATCACGCGGCGATAGTGGTTGTACACGGCAACCGACATGGCGCGCTTGGCGTCCTCCTGGCCCATGACATAAGCCGAAAGCTCGTCATAGATCTCGTGCGGCGTCGGCACGTGCGTGATGACCTGGCGATCGTCCTCGAGCTCAAAGCCCTCGGTCTCGGGGTCCACGGCGGGCTGAGATGCAGCCTGGCCGTGGTCGTTGAGGAAGCCCGGCAGCTTGCCGTTGCGGGCGGCGTCCATAAAGTCCGAAGCCAGCGACTCCTCCAAAATCTCGGAGCAGGCGGCAACGCACTCGTCGCAGATAAAGATGTTGGTCGGACCCTTTACAAGGCGGCGAACCTGCCCCTGCTCTTTTCCGCAGAAGGAGCAGCGGATGGGGTTGCCGTTCTCGTCAAAGTTGTCCTGCATGTTTCCTGCCATCTTAGGCGTCCTTCGCGGCGAGATCGCGCGAGGTGACGATACGGTCGATCAGACCGTAGTCGAGGGCCTCGGCAGCGGTCAGGTAGTTGTCGCGCTCGGTATCGGCCTGGACCTTCTCGATCGGCTGGCCCGATGCGTCGGACAGGATCTGGTTGAGTTCGCGACGGGTCTTCTTGATCTCCTCGGCAACAATCTCAATCTCGGTCTGCTGGCCCTGGGCACCGCCGCTGGGCTGGTGAATCATGACCTTGGAGTGCGGCAGGCAGAAGCGCTTGCCCTTGGCGCCAGCCGAAAGCAGCACGGCGGCCATAGACGCGGCCATACCGACGCAGATGGTGGAGACCTGCGGCTTAATGAAGTTCATGGTGTCCAGAATCGCCAGACCGGAGTAGACCTCGCCACCGGGCGAATTGATGTAGAGCGAGATATCCTTCTCGGCATCCTGGCTCTCAAGATGCAGCAGCTGGGCAACGACCAGGTTGGCACTGACGGAGTTGATCTCCTCGCCTAAGAAGATGATGCGGTCGTTGAGCAGGCGCGAATAGATATCGTAGCTGCGCTCGCCGCGCGGCGTCTGCTCGATAACGTATGGCACGAGGGCGGAATCGAACTTAGCGATCATACGCATCTCCATTTCTCTCTTGCGGACCAAATTGGTTCTAGATAAACGTACGGTGCCCGCATGCTATGCATTGGCTGGCACCGTACGAAGCTACCGGATAACCGGTGTATAACTTTACCCCATCACGGGCGCACGCATGCGCTCGCGGGCAAGGTGGCGAGAATTACTCGGCGTCCTTGGCGGTCTCGTCGACCTCGGTCACCTTGGCGTTCTCGACCAGGTGGTCGACGGCCTTGGAGCGACGGATGGACTCGCGGACGGCAGGCATACGGCCATCGGCGATGAACTCGGCCTTGGAAGCCTCGACGTCCTTGACGCCGGCCTTCTCGAACTCGGCGTTGATGTCGTCCTCGGTGACCTCGATCTTGAGCTCACGGGCGAGGGCGTCCAGAGCCAGGGACTCACGGGCAACGTCGTTGGCCTGCTTGTGCAGGTCGCCGATGAACTGCTCCATGGTCAGACCGGAAGCGGGCAGCCAGGTGTCCAGCGTCATGCCGCGGGCAGCGAGGTTGGACAGGAAGTTCTGGCCAAGCTCCTCAAAGACGGACTGCTCGTAGTCGGCATCCATCTCGTCAAGCTGCAGGCGCTCGGCGAGAGCGGAGACGCAACGGTTCTCCTTCTCGGCCGGGAGGCGGGAAGCCTTGTCCTGCTCGATCTCGATCTTGATGGCGTCGCGCATAGCGTCGATGCTGTCGAAGCCAAAGTCGGACTTGACGAGCTCGTCGGTGAGCTCGGGGGTGTTGCGGACCTTGATGCCCTTGACGGTGACCTCGACGGTGTGGGTCTCGGCCTCCTCGCCCTCCTCGACCTCGTCGGTCCAGGTAACGGTCTTGACGTCGTCAACGTTGGCACCGATCAGGGCCTCGTTGAACTCCTTGGGGTTGCTGTCGCTACCGGCGATGAGCATGCGGCCCTCGGCAGCAAAGTTGTCGGCGTTCTCGACGGCCTTGAGGTCGACGGTGACGTAGTCCTCGGCCTCGACGGCGCGACCCTCGACGTCCTCGAAGGTGGCACGGTAGTTGAGGAGCATCTCGACCTGGTTGTTGATCTCGGACTCGGTGACCTCCGCAGGGGGCATCTCGATCTCGACGGCGTCGAAGGAGGAGAGCTCAGCGGCAGGACGCAGGGAGAACTCAACGGTGTAGGTGTAGTCCTCGTGATCCTTGGCGAGGTCGAGCTCCTTGTAGTCACCGCTCTTGGTGGGGACGATGTCCAGCTCGTTGAGGACGGCGGGCTCGTTGGCGGCGATCAGGTCGTTGGTGGCCTGAGCGAGGGTTGCCTCGGCGCCAAGAGCGGAGTCGATGACCGGACGGGGGGCCTTACCGGCGCGGAAGCCCGGGAAGCGGTACTTCTTGGCGGTGTCCTTGTAGGCCTTCTTGATCGCGGCGTCGACGTCGGCGGCCGGGATGGTGACCGTAGCGGTGAGCTTGGCGTCCTTGACGTCAGAAGCGGTGATGTTCAACACGTTCCTCCTCATACTGCCCAGCTTATCTGAGGTGCTGGTACCTTTATGCAACAAAGAGTCGCGACGGCCGAAGCCGACGCAGATGCGTTGGTGCGGGCGAAAGGACTCGAACCTTCACGGGAATCCCACCAGAACCTAAATCTGGCGCGTCTACCAATTCCGCCACGCCCGCATGAGCGCACAGACTAGGAATGATAGCAGATACGAACGGCAAGCGCACGCACACCTTTTACAAGCTCACGACCTCACCACGAGTGCAAAAGGCGGGACGAGTTGCCCCGCCCCGCCAATTACGACTTGTTCGCTGACCTGTTACTCCCCCAGCAGGGCCTTCTCGGGCGTGATCGGCAGCGAGCGAACCTGGTGGCCGGTGGCGTGTGCCACGGCCGAGGCCACGGCGGCGAGCGGCGTGTTGATGACGACCTCACCGATCGACTTGGCGCCAAACGGGCCCGTCGGCTCGTAGCTCGGCTCAAAGGCCACGCGAATACTGCCGATATCCAGGCGCGTGGGCAGCTTGTAGCTCATAAAGTTGCCGGTGCGCAGACGGCCGCGCTCATCATGCTCGACGATTTCGTAGAGCGCGTGGCCGATACCCTGGGCAATGCCGCCCTCGGCCTGGACGCGCGCGAGCGCCTCGTTGATCACGGTGCCGCAGTCCACAGCCGCCGCGTAGTCCACCACAGTCACCTTGCCGGTGGCCTTGTCGACCTCGACCTCGGCAATGCCGGCCATAAACGGCGGGGGCGAAACGGGCAGGCAGGCAGAGGCATGCGAGGTGAGCGCGTCGCCGCCTGCGATGTTCTTGACGCACAGGTTGGCAAAGTCGCGCAGCGTGAGGTAGCGGTTTTGCTCACGCGCGGCACGCTCGTCGGACAGGCGCACGTACTGACCATCAAAGACCACGTCGGCAGCGTCCACGTCCCACATCTGGGCGGCCTTGGCGCAGATCTTCTCACGCAGCTCGGTCGCGGCGTTCTTGGCGGCAAGGCCCGTCACGTACGTACCCGAGCTCGCGTACGAGCCGGCGTCAAACGGCGACACATCGGTGTCAACGCCGCGCACCACGATCGTCGAACTCTCCACGCCCAGCTCCTCGGCGGCAATCTGCGCCAGGATCGTGTCGACGCCCATGCCGTTATCGGTGGCACCGGTGCCGATGGTAATGAAGCCGCCCTCTTCAAGGCGCATGTCGATGCCGGCGATATCCACGTTGGAGATGCCCGAGCCCTGCATGGTGAGCGCGCAGCCCAGAGCGCGCACGCGGTCGCCCAGGTCCACGGCCAACGGCTTGTCGCGCCAGCCGATCATGTCCATCGCGCGCAGCAGGCAGCGGTCGAGCGCGCAGGCGTTGAGTTTCTCGTTGTAGTACTGCGGCATGATCTCGCCCTCGCGCACGATGTTCTTAAGGCGCAGGTCGGCGGGGTCCATGTGCAGCATGTCGGCGAGCTCGTTGACGGCGCTCTCCACGGCAAACTGGCCCTGGGTGGCACCGTAGCCACGATACGCGCCGCCGCGGTTGGTATTGGTGTAGACGGCGTCCCAGCTAAAGCGGCTCGCCTTTACGTGGTTGTAGATGGGCAGGCTCTTATGACCCGAAAGGCCGATCGTCGTGGTGGCGTGCTCGCCGTACGCGCCGGCGTTGGACAGCGTATGCAGGTCGATGGCTGTAATGGTGCCGTCGTTCATGGCGCCCATCTTAACGGTCATCTGCATCTGGTGGCGCGAGTTGCCCGCGGTGATGGTCTCCTCGCGGGTGTAGCAGCAGTAGCTCGGACGGCCGGTCTGCTGCGTCACAAACGCAACGAAGATCTCACAGCAGCCCGTCTGCTTGGAGCCAAAGCCGCCGCCGATGCGCGGCTTAATGACCTGCACCTGCGACTGCGGAATATCGAGCGACTGCGCGACCATGCGGCGCACGTGGAAGGGCACCTGAGTGGAGGTGGTCACCGAGATACGTCCAAATGCGTCGGTCGTCGCGAAGGCGCGGAAGGTCTCCATGGGCGCGGTCTGCGTGGCCTGGCTGGTGTAGGTGCGCTCAAAGACGATGTCGCTCTGGGCGAAGGCCTCGTCCAAGTCGCCAAAATCGCTGGTACCGCTGCACACCAGGTTACGAGCAACGTCGCCGCCCTGCGGGAACATAAAGGTCACGTCGCCCTCGGGGTGGACAACGATGTCGTTATCGAGTGCCTGGGTAAAGTCGAGCAGCGGCTCGAGCACCTCATAGTCGACCTTAATGAGTTTGAGCGCCTTGTCGGCAGCCTCCTCGGTCTCGGCGGCGACGATCGCCACTTCCTCGTTTTGGTAACGGACGAGGTTCTCGAGAATCAGGCGGTCGTAGGGACTCGGCTGCGGATAGCTCTGGCCGGCGATGGTAAAGCGGCGCTTGGGCACGTCCTCGTAGGTGTAGACGCCCACGACGCCCGGCACCTTAAGGGCGCGAGACGTGTCGATGGAGCGGATCTTGGCGCGGGCATAGGGGCTGCGCTTGAGCTTGACGATCAGGGCGCCGGCGGGCACCATATCGCCGGTGTAGACCGGACGACCCTCGAGCAGGGCCTTCGAGTCCTTCTTGGGCTGCTTGTGGGTGATCTGCTTGTAGGAGACGCCGTCAGAGCTCGTGTCGTTGACGGGCAGCTCGGGCATCTCAAAGCCAACCTGCACGCCGGACTCGTTGAGGAAGCGCACGATAGCGCGCAGCTGGCTCTCGTAGCCGCTGCAGCGGCAAAGGTTACCGGCAAGCTGACGTGAGAGCTCCTCACGCGTGGCGACGAGGCTCGGGTCCTCCTTGGCGGCGCGGGCAAGCGCCAGCACGTTCATGATAAGGCCGGGGGCGCAAAAACCGCACTGCTCGGCGCCTTCGGCAGCCATCGCACGGGCAAGCGCCTCGGACTCGGCCTTGAGGCCCTCGAGCGTGGTGATGGAGCGGCCCTCGACGCGCGCGGCGGGAACCGAGCAGCTCAGAACCGGGTCGCCATCGAGCCACACCGTGCACAGACCGCAGTTGGTGGTCTCGCAGGCACAGCGCACCGACACACAACCCTGCTCGCGCAACAATGCAAAGAGCATGGTGTCGGGGGCAATCTGAACCTTGACCTTACGGCCGTTGAGCGTAAAGGAAAGATCGATGAGTTTGGCAGCCATTAGCGCACCTCGCTAGAATCGACGCCGGGCACGCGGCGGCAGGAATACTCGTCCGTGGCGAACTTAGGGATCTGCACGCCCTCGAGCTCGCGGGCAAGCGCGGCCGAAAGCTCGATGCCGGCGGCGCGACGCACAGCCTGGATGGCGAGCGGTGCCGAGATGCGACGGCGGTAGTCGGCCGAGCCCCACAGGTTGGTGCCGTAGCCCAGCGAGCGCACGGATGCGGCCAGGGCGCGAAGCTCGTCCTCGGAAGGATGCTCGTTGGTAAGGCCGCACGCCTCGCCCTGCAGCAGGGTCGCGCGCAGCGGGCGGGCACCCACGGTGACGTGCCAGGAGCCGTCCCACCAGGCGGCGGTGACGTTGAGCGAGGGGAAGTCGGTCGCGGCCTTGCGCACGGCCTCGTAGCTCGCGCGGTAGTCGTGTTTAACGACCACGATGTGCTCGATCACGTCGCGCACGTAACCCATGTCGACGAACTCCGCGAGCGGCACGCGGCCGGCGCCCGTCAGCTCTACATAGGAATCGAGCGCCAAAAAGGCCGAGAGCACGTCCGAAAAGCCAAAGCGGCCGTAGATGCTGCCGCCCACCGTGGCGGTATTGCGCAGCTGCACGCCCACGATATCGTGGACGGCGAACTCAAAGACATTGTTGACAAGCGCGTTGAGCTCGGCATGGCGCTCGAGCTGGCGCAGGGTACACATGGCACCGATGCGAAACTCGGTCTCGGTCTCCTCGATCTGATCGAGACCGCAGGCCGAAAGGTCAATCGCCGTCGCCACACGACGCGAACCCAGACGCATCCAGATGCCACCGCCCACAATCTTGTTGTTGCGGTTCTTCTGCAAGAGCTCATAGGCTTCGGCCGCGTTTCCAACACGGACGTAGGTACCGAACTTGAGCACGTTCTCCCCCATCTCTCCACTTGTCCAGTACGTTTAAGTGTACCAAACGAGGGGCCGCACACCGTTTTAGGACAAAATCCACCCACCCATACATAACTTGCGGTGATATACGGACTGATTAGCCGTTCTGGGACGCTAAACAGTCCGTATTTCACCGCAAGTTATGAGGAGTCCTCCGGGATAGAAAAGGCTCCCAGCTGGATAGCTGGGAGCCTCATCACATGCTATTTCGAGCGAAGATTTAGCAGACGCCCTGGGCGAGCATGGCGTCAGCGACCTTCAGGAAGCCGGCGATGTTGGCGCCCATGACGAAGTTGCCCTCCTGGCCGTACTCCTTGGCGGTGTCGTCCACGTTGTGGAACATGCCGCGCATGAGCTGCTCGAGCTTGCCGTCGACCTCCTCGAAGGTCCAGGACAGGTGCTCGGCGTTCTGGCTCATCTCCAGGCCGGACACGAGCACGCCGCCGGCGTTGGCAGCCTTACCGGGCATAAAGGCAACGCCGTTCTCCTGGAAGTAGGTCGTGGCCTCGATGGTCGTGGGCATGTTCGCGCCCTCGCCGACCACCTTGCAGCCGTTGGCGACGAGCGCCTGGGCGTCCTCGAGCAGCAGCGTGTTCTCGCGAGCGCAGGGCAGCGCGATGTCGCAGGGCAGCTGCCAAACGCCACGGCCGTCGCCCTCGTGCCACACGGCGTTGGGCTTCTCGTCAACGTACATAGCGAGCGTAACGCCCTTGTCGTGGCCAGAGCGCTTCTTGTTGTAGACGTGCTCGAGCACAGTGTAGTCGATGCCGTCGGGATCCTCGACCCAGCCGTGAGTATCGGAGCAGGCCAGCACCTTGCCGCCGAGCTGGGAGACCTTCTGAACGGCGTAGATAGCGACGTTGCCGGAGCCGTGCACGACGACGTTCTTGCCCTCGAAGGAGTCGCCGCGGCTCTTGAGGTACTCGTCCACAAAGTAGGCCAGACCGTAGCCGGTGGCCTCGGTACGGGCGAGCGAGCCGCCAAAGGAGAGGCCCTTGCCGGTGAGGACGCCGGTCCACTCGTTGGTCAGGCGCTTGTACTGACCGAACAGGTAGGCAACCTCGCGGCCGCCAACGCCCAGGTCGCCGGCAGGAACGTCGGTGTTGGGGCCGATGTGGCGATAGAGCTCGGTCATGAAGGACTGGCAGAAGTGCATGATCTCGTTGTTGGACTTGCCCTTGGGGTCAAAGTCGGAGCCGCCCTTGCCGCCGCCCATGGGAAGGGTGGTCAGGCTGTTCTTGAGGATCTGCTCCAGGCCCAGGAACTTGAGCATACCCAGGGTGACCGTCGGGTTAAAGCGCAGGCCGCCCTTGTAGGGTCCAATGGCAGAGTTGAACTCGACGCGATAGCCGCGGTTGACCTGAACCTTGCCCTGGTCGTCGACCCAGGGAACACGGAACATGACGATGCGCTCGGGCTCGACGAGGCGCTCCAGCAGGGCGGCCTCCTCGTACTCGGGGTGGGCGTCGAGCGCCGGCTGAATGGTGCCGAGGATCTCGGTCGCGGCCTGGATGAACTCAGGCTGCTCGGGATAGCGGGCCTTGAGCTCTTCGAGAACTTTCTGCGTGTAGCTCATGCTTCCTCCAATGATGGGAAACGAAAATGTTGGTCGCGGCACCCTATGCGCCGCGAACTTTATCGAGTATGGATAATATCGCACTGTTGCAGCAAAGTTTCGCATAAGCCGACGAGCAGATGTTTCGTTTTGATTACGATGCAGGTAGAAGCGTTTTTGAGTGCCTGACGTGCAAAACCCGTGTTTCAAACCTGTTTCGTCCACGTGTTCCAAACCAGCACATTGGGGACAGGCACCTTTGCGGTGGTTTTGGCGATTAGAGAACGAGCTGGTGGTAGTCGGCGGGGGTTACGCGGCCCTCGGTGGCGGCGCGGAAGGCGGAGAGGGCATCGCCCGAGAACGGCATGGCCCAGCACAGCCCGCAGCCGGCGGTGATAGAGCCGGGCAGCGGCATGATGCGCCCGGGCACACCGGCGGCAAGGCACAGCTGTTCGCATTCCATCACATCGAAGGTGCTATCGAACGACACGATGATCTTGCGTTCATGGTCGAGAACATCACCGGACGGGCCTTCGCGGTGTGCCTCGCGATACGCCGCGGCGGCCGCTTCCTCTTCCGCAGTATGTCCACAGCTACCACAACCGCAGGTACAGGGTTCGGATCCGTCGCAAGTGCAAGGCTCTCCCGTGTCGGGACAAATATCGTGAGACATGGCGACTCCAATCGTCTAGGCGAGTAACTCGGCCGCCGCAAACTCCTCGGGCGTATTGACGTTCTCGAAGCAGAGCGTCGAGCCGGCGGCCTTAACGATCTGCGGTTCATCCATATAACCAGCCTGAACGCGATTGATCAGGCAGCGAATGCGCTGGCGGTCGCAGGCGAGCAGCTCATGGGCAACCGGCGCACAAGCGTCACGGCGCCAGACGGCGCAAAGCGGCTCAATCCCCCGCTCCTCGCGCGGCACGCACACGTCGAGCGCCTCGGCTTCAACACGATCGACAAGCGCGCCAATGAGTTCCGGCGAGACAAACGGCATATCGCAGGCGACGATCGCCACGAGCGGCAATCGGGCCGCGGCCAACGAGCTCGCGATGCCGCGCATGGCGCCCGCCGACCCTTCAAGGTCAGCCACCACACGCGGCACCAGGCCGCCAAACGCGTGCTCCTCAAGATGGGCAAGCTCGCTGGGACGCGAAGTCGTCACGACCAACTCGCCGGCAACTGGCGCCAGCCGACCCAGAACACGCTCGATGAGCGGCTCACCGCAAAACGCCATGCGCGCCTTATCGCAGCCCATGCGCGACGACAACCCGCCCGCCTGGACAACACAAGAAAGATCGGCCCGTCTTACGGTAGTCATACGGCAAAACACCTCCATCGGCATGCTCGAAACCCGGTGCACGAAGCTAAATACAGCCACCGAAATAGCAGCGCTACGAAAAGCTCGTGCAAAAACAAAACAGCGCCTTTGCGGCACGCAGCAAGACCGCGAGCACAAAAGCGCTGGTAGCGTATGGCGGGAACGTATGTGAATCGAACACATCCAAGACGTTTTGCACGCCTCGCAACGGTTTTGAGGACCGCGGAGCCCACCGGAGCCCATCCGTTCCCAAGTGCGGCGGTATTTTACCAAACCGAAACGGCTCCATCCCAAAAAGACGAACAAGAAGTTGCGGTGGAATAGTTCCTGTATTTGCTGCCAAAGCCTCCAAATAGGAACTATTTCACCGCAACTGAGGAGGCGGGAGCGAGTGACCGGCCTAGCGCAGGGACCTCAGGCCGCCGGCGTCCTTGTCGAGCACCGTAAAGCGCACGGCATCCAGGTGCTCCAAGATGCTGATGGCGCGTTTGCGCGACACACCCAGGGCCTCGCGCAGTACGCTCGTGGTGGCAGCACCGCCGGCTGCCTCAATGGCGGCGGCAACAAGCTCGCGCGCATGGGCCTCGGCGGCAGCGGACAGGGCAACGTCGCGCTCGACCTTAACGATCGAGCGATTGAGCGAAAGCTCGCGCAGGGCACGCGTCATGGTGTCGCGATCGAGCTGCAACTGCTCGCCCACCTCGGGCAATATCGGTGCATCGAGGCCGGCTTCGTCCAGCAAGGCAACGATCCGATCGCAAGCCTCTCGCACCACGCGTGCGGCTGCGGCGGCCGAGTGTGGATCGAAAACCTCGGCGCCCTCGGAGGCACACACGCCGCGCGAGCAGCCCTCGGCAATCAGGGCCGCGGCAACGCCATCATCAGCGGCAGGCCACGCAGCATGGGCAACGGCGCCGGGCGTAAAGCCCGTCTCCTTGGGAGACGCCGCGTGCATGGCTGACAGGGTCGCCGCCAGTGCATCCATCGCAGCGTCAAGCACCACGGCGTCCGCCAAGTAGTCCGCATCACCCACAGCAAGCTTGCGAACAGAGCCCTGCGACACCAACCCGCGCAGTGCGGCATCGACCTCGCCGACACCAAGATCCAAAGCGTCGGCAACATCAACCGCCGTAACTGGCAGCATCTGCAGCGCCAGCCAAGCGCCCACACCGCCCGCGGTATCGCCGGACTCAAGCGCCGCAAACAGTGCACGCCCGCCAGCAGAAAGCTCGCGCGAGCGACGGCAGCGCGAAAGCAGCACGCGCCCGCCGCCGATGAGCATAACGGGCGAATACGACAGCACCACGGCATGGTCTCCGGCACACAGCGGCAGCGGGTCCTCCAGGCGCACCTGCACGGTACGGGTCTCGCCCACCGCCATGGGGGCCTCGCCCTCCAAAAGCATGATGCGGCCGACGACCTCGGCCGTGCCGGCCATCACATGCACACGCGCGCCCGACTCGAGCACGCGCGGCTTGGTGCCCTCGCGACCTAAATACGTAAACGCCATCATAAAGCGCAGCGTCTGGCCAAAGCGACCCTCCACGCCGAGCATCTCACCGCGATCGAGCGCAGCGACGCCACCGCCCACCAAGTTGAGCGCCACACGCTGACCGGGAAGCGCCTGCTGCGTGTCGCCATGCACTTGGATCCCGCGTACGCGGCAGGCCGTGCGCGACGGCAGCGCGACGAGCTCATCGCCCACCGCAACCGGCGCATCGTGCAGTGTCCCTGTCACGACGGTGCCGGCGCCCTTGATCGTAAAGCAGCGGTCAATCGGCAAGCGCGGCGCAGCATCGGTGCGCTCGGCACGGTCGCGGCAGGAATCCCAGCAGGCACCGACCCGATCGTCAAGCGCGGCCAGCAGCGCGTCAATCCCCTCGCCGGTCTTGGACGACACGGGGACCATCGGCGCGCCCGCGAACACGGTACCCGACAAAAAGTCATCGACATCGAGCTCGGCAAGCTCGGTCATCTCGGCGTCGGCCAGGTCGCACATCGTCAGCGCGACCACCATATGCGTAACGCCCAGCAGCTCCAGCACATGCACGTGCTCGCGGGTCTGCGGCATCACGCCCTCGACAGCCGAAACCACCAGCACCGCCACGTCGATGCCCGTGGCGCCCTGCACCATGGCGCGCAAGTAATGCGCGTGGCCCGGCACGTCGACCAGGCCAACGATCTTGCCACTCGGCAGTGCCAGCTCGCCAAAGCCCAGCTCCACGGTCATACCGCGACGGCGCTCAACCTCCAGACGGTCGGGATTCTTGCCGGTCAACGCCTCGATCAGTGCCGACTTACCATGGTCAACGTGGCCCGCCGTGCCAACGATAACGGGACACTCTACCAGCGCTTGAACCTCACTCATCGAGCAATCGCCTTCTCAACGCACGCGACGAGCGTCGATGCCGCCGTCTCGATATCGCGGTCGCCCACGAGCGTACGGACGTCAAACAAAATGCGATCGTGCGAGGTTCGTGTGACGACCGGAGTGTCGAAATCTTGGACGAGCGAGCGCTTGAGTGCGTCAACGGAAAGACGCTCATCGACAAGACGCACGGCAACGCACATGGTGGGCAACTCGACGGTAGGAAGCGAGCCGCCGCCGGGAGTCGACGACTCCTCGACGATTTCCACCTGCACGGCACACGGGCAGCCAGCCTTATCGAGGCCCGCCACCATCAGCTCGCGCAGCTTGCGTGCGCGACGCTCCAGATGAGCCTGCGGAAGCGTGAGCATGTTGAGAACCGGCACCTCGCGATGGGCAACATCCGCCCCGTCCATGTAAATGCGCAGTGTGGCCTCGAGCGCCGCCAGCGCGAGCTTGCCCGGGCGCAGGGCACGCATAAGCGGATGCGACCCGCAAGCCTGGACCAGATCGCGACGGCCCATGATAATGCCTGCCTGCGCGGCACCGAGCAGCTTATCGCCCGAGCACGACACCAGATCGAGCCCTGCCGCGACCGAAGCCGGCGTGGGCTCCTCACCGCCGCGCACCAGAATGTCATCGGGCAAAAGCGCGCCCGAACCCTGGTCCTCGTAGAACAGCAGACCATGCTTGTGGGCCAGAGCGGCAAGCTCCCGAGAGCCCACTTCCTCGTGAAAGCCCTTGATGCGATAGTTGGAAGGATGGACCTTGAGGATCATGGCCGTATCGGGCGTAATGGCTTGCTCATAATCTGCCAGGTGTGTGCGGTTGGTGGCGCCGACCTCGACGAGTTTGGCGCCCGAAGCCGCCATGACATCGGGGATGCGGAAGCTGCCGCCAATCTCGACAAGCTCGCCGCGGCTGACGATGACCTCTTTACCCGCGGCATGGGTGGCAAGCACCAGCAGCACCGCGGCGGCATTGTTGTTGACCACGAGCGCGTCCTCGGCACCGGTGAGTGAGCGGATCAGCTGCGCGGCATGTTCCTTGCGCGACCCGCGAGAGCAGGTGTCCACGCTGTACTCAAGCGTGCTGTAGCCGCGCGCGACCTCGGCCACCGCCTTGGCGGCCGACTCCGCGAGCGGGGCTCGACCCAGGTTGGTATGGATAACCACACCCGTGGCGTTGACGGCGGGACGCAAGCTCGGCAGCGCGGAGCGGTGCGCACGCCACTCGATGGCCGAGGCAAGGTCGCGCTTAGAGCGCGGGGCAGCACCGGCGCGAATGGCTGCGCGCTCCTCGTCGAGCTCGGCCGTCACGGCGGCATGCACCACCGCGTCGCAGGTCTCCCCCGCCGCCTTCACTACCGGCCACTCGGCAAGCAGCTCGTTGACGGAAGGAATGGCGCGCAGGCGGGCGCGTACCTCATCGGACATGTTCTGGCTATCGCTCATGTACGGCCTTTCAAAAGAAACGTGGATCAGTCGAATGCATCAGCTGAGTCAATTACTCGTTATTATCCTCGCGCGCCGCGATCTTTTCCACGCGAACGGCGTTTTCCTGGGTGAGCGCGGCACCCGTCAACGGGTCCCAGCGCAGCGGCGTATGGTCGAGTGGGCCCACGCCCAAGGCTTGAGCGCCACCGGCATCGGCGCCAAACGAACGCCCGCCGGGGGCGGCCGAGGTGAAGATGCACGCCGGATGCAGATACGGCGTCGTCTCCACGCGCACGCGGTCGCGGCCCAAATCGCTCACAAGTTCGACGACCTCGCCATCGGCGATGCCCATGTGCGCAGCGGCATCGGCATTCATCTGCACGGCATCCAGGTCCGATCCAGCCTCAGCGGCACCTTGGGCCGCGAGCCTGCGCGAAGTATGCGACTCAAAGGGACGGTTGCCGCTAATGAGGCGAAACATCCCCGGGCCGGGCTCCACCATCGGCGCAATCCAGCCTGGCACGCGTCCCAGACCGGCTCGTTCCCACACGTCGCTTGCCAGCGCAATTTTGCCGCCATCCAAGGGAATCACCGGCTCGCCTGTACGCGACGGCAACGCAACACCCGTGTCGGCCCAGCCGCGCTCCTTGAGCTCGTCCAGATTGATCCCAAACGACGCCACCTGGGCAGCCGCTAGATCGTCGGACGTAAACTGGAAGTACTCGCCCGCGCCACACGCCTGCGCCAGACCGGCAAAAATCTCCCGACCGGGACGTGTGTCGTCATGCTGCACGGGCAGCACGGCGTTGCGGTAGAACACGCGCGCATCGTTGACGCCCGCCACCGTTCCCACGCCGCGGTCGGCCTCCAGATACGTCACGTCGGGCAGCACGAAGTCAGAAGCACGTGCCGTCTCGGACCAGCGAATATCAATCGTCACAAGCAAGTCGAGCCGCTGCAAAATACTCAACCAAGCCTGTGCATTGCCATAGCCCGCACCAGGGTTACTGGCATAGACGATGAGCCCACGCAAATCGCCGGCAAGAATCGACTGACCGATGGTCGTGCACAGGCCGCGCTCGGGATCGACGAGCGGATAGCGCTCGGACCCCAGCTTGGGCCCACGCGGCACCGGCGGCGTCGCAAAGCGCGTGGGATCGAGGTCGCCCAACACAAGCGGCGTGGGCGGATTGAGCGCGCCGCCCGCATGCCCGATGCAGCCCAGCAGCACATCGACCAAGCAGATAGCGCGCGCGGTCTGGGTGCTATTGGCATACGCGATACCGATGCCACCATGAAAGCCCGCATCCACCACAGCGGCAGGCGCGGCGGCAGCGAGATCGCGCGCCGTGGCGACAATCTCTGCGGCCGGCACGTCGCACATCGACTCGGCCCACTCGGGCGTCCAAGGACGGGCCGCCTGCGCCAGCTCGTCAAAACCCGTGGTATAGCGGGCAACGAACTCGTGGTCGTACAAGTCCTCGGCAATCAGCACGTGGGCGATGCCCAGCAGTAGTGCCAAATCGCAGCCCGGGCGCACGCGCAGCCAGCGGTCGGCAAGCGCGGCGGAGCCGCTGCGCCGGGGGTCGACCACGATAATCTTCGCCCCGCGCCGGCGCGCATCGTTGAGCGCATCGACGGCCCCCATCGTCGATGAATCGACGATGGAACGCCCCAGGTACATGATGCAGTCGGTATGTGCCAGGTCGGAGGCGGGGCTATAGCCCAGGCTGTGCTCCCAACCGGTAAGTCGGCTTACCTCGCAGGCGCCATCGGCACCGTACACGTTGGGCGAGCCCAACGCATGCATAAAGCGATACGCCCAGTAGCGGTCGAACGAGGGAACGCCGAGCGTCATGCCCAGCGCGCGCGGACCATGCCCGTCAACAATCCCCAAAAGGCGCTCGGCAATCTGAGCAAACGCCTCGTCCCAGGTAATCGCATCGAACCCCGAGCCATCCCGGCGGCGTCGCATGGGGTGCACAATGCGGTCGCGCTCGTCAAACGGCATTGCCAGGCGATGGCGCCCGCGGGCGCACAGGGCACGCGCCGCGCACGGATGCCCCACAACCGGCAACTCAGCCACCACACGACCGTCCTCAACGCGTGCCGCAAAGGCGCAATCGGCATAGCATCCCCCGCATGTGGTCACCACGGCGCGACCGTCACGCTTCACAGCAGATGCCATCTCGATTACCCCTTTCATCAGCCAAACACAACAGGCCAACAGCCCGACAACGAACCCCAGACCCAAATAGCCTCCCGCACGGCAACGCCCCGCGGGAGGCCCAACGTCAAACAGACGGTACCTTACGCCTCGGACTTCTTAGCGTAGATAAACCAGTAGCCGAGCGCGATCAGAACCGCGCCGCCCACGATGTTGCCCAGCGTGGCGGCGGACAAGTTAAACGCAATGCCCGCAGCGTTGAGTGCATCGGCGCCGGCGACGTCGGCACCATAGCCGAACGCGTGCATCACGGCACCCATGGGCAAAAAGTACATGTTGGCGACGCAGTGCTCAAAACCGCAGGCCACAAAAGCGGCGATGGGCAGCAGAATGCCCACAACCTTATCGACCACGGTCTTGCCGGCGGTACCGATCCACACGGCCAGGCACACAAAGATGTTGCACAGGATGCCACGGAAGAAGATCGTCGCCCAGTCGATCGTCACCTTGCCGGCGGCGACGCTCACCATGGAATTGGCGACCGCCTCGCCGTTGAGCTTGTAAATGCCGGCCATATACACCAAAAAGACGATGAACAGGGCACCGACAAAATTGCCGACCCACACGACGACCCATGCCTTGAGCATCTGAGCCAGGGTGATCTTTTTGCTCTTGAGCGCGCAGACCATAAGCGAATTACCGGTAAACAGCTCGGCGCCGCACACCAGTACCAGCACCAGGCCCAGGCAAAAGCACAGACCGCCCACGACGCGCTGGGCACCCCAGCCCAGCGTGCTGTCGCTCAAGAACACGGTAAAGAACAGGCCACCGAAGGCAATAAACGCACCGGCGAACATTGCCAACAGAAAGGCCTTTGCGACCGGCAGGTTGGCCTTGGTCACGCCGGCGGCCTCGGTCTTGGCCTCGATCGCGGCGGGCGCCAGGCAATCGGGAGCGGGATATTCTGCCTTGGAATCTGCCATGTCAATCACTTCTTTCCTAATCAGCAGGGACAAGCGCACCTATTGCTCTTGTCCCAAGCGGACAAAGTGGGAAAAGTCGTTGGCGGCCACGGCGTCGTACACGGCGTCGACGGCGTCAAAGACTTCCGGGGACATGGGGTTGTAGAACTCCGTGTCGCCCGGCTGAATCCCTATGAAGACGATATCTTCGCACGATTGCTCAATCTCTTCGATCAGAATCGACAAGGGAAGCGAATGCGTGGTGAACATCGACTTGCGCGCGACGTCGGTCTTATCGAGCAGGCGGATGGCACCGACGGGCAGCGCCATGTCGGCGGCATCGACCAACACTAGGCGCGGCGGACGCTCGCGCTTGACCTCGATGATGTCGTCCTCGGGCGTCTGACCACCGTCGATGGTGTACCAACCGGCGATGGGCGTGTCCTCCATCTTTTTGGAGAGCACGGGGCCAGCGGCATCGTCGGCGCGCAGCACGCTTCCCGCCGTGAGCACAATGCCCGCAAACGGGGCGTCGTTCACACGGCCATCCACAACGCGACCCATTACTGCAACCTCCCCGTCAGATACACGCCCGACACATCGCGCACGCGCTCAACCAGATCGCGAAACTTCATTAAGAACGCAACCTGCTGGGCATGCAGGCCAAAGTCGTCATCGAACACCGAGATGCCGGCCTTGGCCGAACCGCGAAAACCGCGATCGTCGAGCAGCGTGTCACAGGCCTCGAGCAGCGACGGCACCGCCGCCTTGTCGAGCTGGCACTCGCCAAAGGAGCGGATGGCCTCGAACTTGGTCTTGGCCTCCCCCTCCGGCAGCGCGTCGATAAGCGTATAGAACACGTTCACCGGCACCGACAGGCGCGGCTCAAAGCAGTCGAGCACGCCGGTGTGGTGGCCCACGGCGAGCGTGTAGTACAGCACGTCGCAGGCCTCCTGGGGAACGTCTTCCTCGGTCTCCACAAACTTACGCGTGAGCTCATAGAAGACCACCTGGTCGGGCGTATGGCCCAGGCAGGGGTCGGCGACGCCCTCGGCGGCCTCGTCGCTTGCGCGCGAGGCATCGCCAAAAGAGCCGCCGAGCATGCCGGGGCCCGCAAAGTAACCAGAGCGGTCCGTGAGCTCCATCTAGCGACCTCCGGCCAGTACCAGATCCTGTAACGCCGAGTACACCTCAACGCGGCGAGGATCATCCTGCTTGTCGATGAGCAGCGCCATGGCACCGCGGATATCGCCCTTGGGCGCGCCCTCGAGCGTATCCATAAACTCGTTGGCCAAGTCGCGGCCGTAACGGTAGCCGCTCATGGCGCGAGCCTCGCGCTCGATGGCAACGCGCAGCTTGTACGGCACGCCGGGGTGCAGGATATCGGCCTGCTCGCCGGCGGCCTCCACCGTGGTCTCGGCATGGAGTTTTTGGTCCAGCAGACCGAGCGCCATGGCAAAGCCGTAGACGGTCTGCGCAGGGCTGGGCGGGCAGCCGGGAATGTAGACGTCGACCGGCAGGATCTTATCCGTGCCGCCCCAGACGCAGTAGTTGTCGTAGAAGATGCCACCGGTGCAGCCGCACGCGCCATAGGACACCACGATCTTGGGATCGGGTGCGGCCTCAAAGGCGCGCAGGGCCGGCATGCGCATGGCACGCGTCACGGCGCCGGTGTACAGCAGCACATCGGCGTGACGGGGCGAGGGCACGACCTTGATGCCAAAGCGCTCGACGTCGAAGACGGGCGTGATGGAACCGAAGATCTCGATCTCGCAGCCGTTGCAGCCGCCGCAGTCAACACGGTAAACGTACACCGAGCGCTTGATCTTCTTAAGAAGGGTCGCCTTGGCCTTCTCGATGCTCTCGTCGAGCTCGATCTTGGTCGGGCGGTACTGAAGCCGCTCGGGCAAAAGCGTGGGTTCGGCCATGGTTACTCCTCCTTCATATCAAAATCCATGATGATGCCCTCGACCGGCGCCGGACCGGCGGGAATCTCGGGCGCATCGGGGTTGAGCTCGCGGTCGATATACTCCGGGTTCACGCCGTGGCCGCCCAGATACTCCATGCCGGGGCCCTGGGGCTCGCCGGACGCAAGCGTCTCGTTGGCAGCCATTCCGCGCGCGTTGCCGGTCTTTACGGCCGAAGCGGCGCGCAGGGCGTCGAGCTCGCGCTTGCACTCCTGGCACATACCGACGGTACGGGCAGCCTGCTCGGCCTCCATGCCGCCGGCCTTTTGCAGCAGGCGCTTGGCGTAGTCGATCTCCTTGTGCGGGGCAAACGGCTTGCCGCAACGCGAACAGTGCTCGAGCGTATAAACGCTCTTGCTGGTGAGGTCGTCCTTGCTCATGACGGCCAGCTCAAACTCCTCGGTGAGCTTGATGGCCTCCATGGGGCAGGCTTCCTCGCAGCGGCCGCAGAAGATGCAGCGACCATAGTCGATCGACCAGGTGATGGTATCGGCCGCAAGGTCGGTGTCCATGCGAATGGCATCGGCCGGGCACGCCACGCCGCAGGCACCGCAGGCAATGCAGAGCTCGGCGTTGTGCTCGGGCTTGCCGCGCATGTCCTTGTTGGTGGGGAACGGCGCAAACGGGTACTTGACCGTCGCGTCGCCGGCCTTGGCGTTAACCTTCCAAAGCTTCAGCATATTAGAGCGCCTCCTCATCGAACGGAGCGGCCATGGTGCCCTCGCCCGCAAGCGGCGACTTGTCGCGCCAGACGTTCTCGAACTGCTCCTTGTCGAGCACATGGTCGCGCTTGGCGGCGACATCGGTCACCGTCACGCGGTCGGTGCAGGAGTAGCACGGGTCGAGCGAGCCGACGATCAGCGCCGCGTCGCCCACGGTGTTGCCGCGGAACATGTAGCGCAGGACCGGCCAGTTGCTGTACGTGGCGGCCTTGGCGCGCCAGCGGTAGCACTTCTGGTTATTGCCGAGCATGGCCCAGTGCACGTCCTCGCCGCGCGGCGCCTCGGTGGCACCGATGGCGTACTTGTGCGGGGTGTACTCCCAATCCGTGGTGAGGATGGGGCCCGACGGGCAGTTCTCGAGCATGGTCTCGATCATATCGATCGAATCGTAGACCTCCTGGATGCGAACGGCGGTACGGCCGAAGGCATCGCAGGTGTCAGCCGTGGCGGCGTGCATCTTTTGAACGTCCGGATCGGCGTAGCCGTCGAAGGGATGGTCGAAGCGCACGTCGCGGGCATAGCCCGAGCCACGCATGAGCGGGCCGACCGGCGAGAAGTCGCGTGCGATCTTGCGGTCCAAGATGCCGATGCCACTCGTACGCTCAATAAAGTTGGGCGTGGAGAGCAAGACGTCGACGAGCTCCTGAACCTCGGAGCGCAGCTGGTGGATGGTCGTGAGCGTGGAGAGCTTCTGCTCGGCCAAAATGTCGCGACGCACGCCGCCGATCACGTTGAGACCGTAGGTCTTGCGGTGACCGGAGAGCTTCTCGGCCAGGTCCATGGACTTCTCGCGGACGCGGAAGAACTGCTGGAAGCCGGAATCGAAGCCCGTGTAGTGCGACGCCAGGCCAATGTTGAGCAGATGCGAGTGCAGGCGCTCAACCTCGAGCATGATGGCGCGGATGTACTGGGCGCGCGGCGGGACATGAATGCCCTGGGCGCGCTCGACGGCCTCGGCATAGGCCACCGAGTGGGCGCAGCCGCAGATGCCGCAGATGCGGTCGGCGAGGAACGTGACGGCGTCATAGTTCAGGCGCGTCTCGGCGACCTTCTCCATGCCGCGGTGCACGTAGAACAGACGGTAGTCGGCATCGACGATCGTCTCGCCCTCGACAAACAGGCGGAAGTGGCCGGGCTCGTCGGAGGTAATGTGCAGCGGGCCCATGGGGACGAGCGTCGTCTCCTTGCCCTTGGTGTCGGCCAAGAACTCATAGTTTTCCATGTCGCTCGCGGGAGCGGGACGGAAGCGGTAGTCCATGGAGTCCTTGCGCAGCGGGTACAGGCCACTGGGCCAGTCATCGGGAAGCACCAGGCGGCGACGGTCGGGCAAACCCTCGGGAATCAGGCCGAACATATCGCGCAGCTCGCGCTCGCCCCACACGCAGGCGGGGACGAACGGCGTCACGGACGGGAACGTCATCTTGGCGGGGTCGACCTCGGCACGCACGGTAACCCAGCCGGGGTCCTCCCCCTCCATGGAGATGACGTAGTACACGGCGTAACGGCCGCACAGGGAGCGCTCGTCGTTGCCGACAATCACGGGAATCCAGCCGTAGCGCTCGTAGTACAGGTAGTGGACGGCCTCGGGCAGACGGTCCAGCTTGACGGTGATCGTCAGCTGGTCCTCGCACTGCCACTCAACCTTCTCGATAGCGCCCGGCACTGCGGCGCGCAGGGCCTCGACGTGGCTTTCGCAACGACGGGCATACACCTTGTTCTCAGTTTCAATCATTCGTTACTCCACCTCGCTCTGAGCGGTCTCGGTACCGAACACAGCGCGGTACATCGGCGTCGCGTGAAGTTCCTCGGTGCTCTGCTCGAGCACGATGCCGGTAGCGGTCTCCACACCGTGCACGAGGGGCAGCGGGGTGGCAATGCCAAACCACAAGATCATGACAGCCAGGATGATTTCGGGGATAAGCATGAGCGCCGGGGCCTCATGCTTGCCCATGCCCTGGGGCGCATGGCCGAATACCGACTTGAGTGCGATACGGGTGAGCGCGGAGATGGCCACGGTAAGACCGAGGGCGACCACGACGACCAGCCACATGGGACCGGCGGTAACACCGGCGACAAAAGTCAGGAACTCAGAGATGAACATGCCAAAGGGCGGGAAGGCGGCAAGGCCGAGCAGCGCCAGGATGGCGAGCGCGGCGGTTGCGGGCGCAACCTCGACGACGCCCTGGATCTTGGCCAGGCTACGCGTGCCAAAGGCGTGCTGGATGTTGCCGGACACGCAGAAGGCAAGCGTCTTGGTAAAGCCGTGGAACACGCAGTGCAGCAGGGCCGCGGCGATACCCAGCGGGCCACCGATACCCAGGCACAGGGCGATAACGCCCACGTTCTCCACAGACGAGTACGCAAAGCGGCGCTTGAGGTCGTCCTGGCGAAACATCGAGAGTGCCGCCACCAAAATGGACAGCGTGCCGACGATCAACAGCAGAAGTTGCGGATACTCGGCACCCACGGCCTGGATGGTAAAGCCGTAGAAGCGCATGATCACAAGCATGGCACACTTAAGCAGAACACCCGAGAGCAGGGCCGAGACAGGACTCGGAGCCTGAGAGTGGGCATCGGGCAGCCAAGTGTGCATGGGGAACAGGCCAGCCTTGGTGCCAAAGCCGATCACGATAAACGCAAAGGCGAGGCGCATGAGCGTCGGGTCGAACTGGTCGGCATACGGCAGCACGCACGACAGGAATGCGGCCTCGTGGGCGTTGGGAATCACGTCGGCGGCGTTGGCGTAGATCAGCAGCGTACCGAACAGGCCAAATGCCACGCCGGCGGTACAGACCATCGCATACTTCCAAGAAGCCTCGAGGGCCGTCTTGTTCTTGTAGATACCCACCAGGAACACAGTGGAAAGCGTGGTTGCCTCCACGGCGGCCCACGTGAGGATCATGTTGTTGGACAGGCACGCGAGCAGCATGGTGAACACAAACAGGCTAAACAGCGCAAAATACTGCTTGGCGCGCTCGGCGGGCATGGAGCCCTCCTCGATATCGGCCTTTACATAGGGCAGCGAGAACAGCCCCGTAAGAAAACCGATAAAGCCGATGAGCAGCACAAAGATGGCGCCCAGCGAATCGAGGTGGAACCACAGGCCAAGAGCGCTCGCGGTTTCGCCGCTCATAAGGACGTCGCCGGCCGTCATAATCGACAGCACCAGGACGGCTGCGACGGAGACCAGGTTGAGACCGGCAAACACGTTATAGGACGTGTTCTTGGGCAAAAACGCCATGACCAGCGAGAACACCAAAGGAGTCGCGAGCAGGGCGAGAATCAACGTTTCCATGGACTACCCCCTCAGCTCGGACAGGTCGCGCGCATCGAGCGAGTGGGAGTCGTCCCAAATGCGACGCACGACGATGGACATGATGATGACGGCAAAGATGGCGTCGGTGGCGATACCGATCTCGATGATCTCGGGAGCGGTGGGGGCCAAAAGCGCGAGCGTCACGTGGCTGCCGTTTTCCATAAGGCAGTATCCAAAGATCTGCTTCATGATGTTGCGCTGCGAGATGATGCAGGTGAGGCCCACGAAGAAGTGAGCGAAGCTAATAGCGAGCGCAGGCGTTGCGACCTCGGCCGTGGGCAGGCTGATCTGCGTCACAACGGCAAAGCAGATCGCGACCTCGACGGCGATGATGCAGATGGCCCACGCGGGCTTAAGGCCGGCCTTGAGCGATGCGTCGCTCGGCTCGCCCATCTTCTTGTATGCGCGGTTGAGGATGTAAGGGACCAGGACGACCTTAGTGATAAAGGCAGATCCGGCCCACATAAGCAGCTCCTGCGCACCGGTAGTAGCACCGAGCGTAGCGAGCAGTCCCACGAGCACCAGCGACTGCACCGCATACCAGCGAATGGCGTGCTTGATGTTCTTGGAGACGACCACCATGGTGGACGTGACGATCAGAAGGCCGCCAAGGATGTTGACGATCGAATAACCCATGTCGTTCTACCTCCTAACCGATCCAGCTGGCCGAAAGCGGGCCGCTGACGATGACCATGATGATGAGCACGATGAACACGAACGCCATCGCGCGGGGAAGCGGGGCTCCCGCAGCGACCTCGTCGCTCGGCTCGCCGGGCAGGCAATAGCCCATCCACTTGAGGAACCAGGCGAAGGTGGCGACGGTCTCGGCGACCATGATGCACACGAGCACCAGGATCGCGACGTTGCCGGCACCCACAGAGAAGCCGCCGGCGATAATCTGGAACTTCGAGAAGAACGTGTTCATGGGCGGCACGCCGGCAATAGCGAGCGCGGCGACACCGAAGCCCACGCCCGAGATCGGGTACTTCTTTACGATGCCGCGAAGCTTGGGCAGCATACGCGTGCCGAGCGTAAAGGAGAACGAACCGGCGATCAGGAAGAACAGCGTCTTGGCGAAAGCGTGGTTAAAGATGTGGCAGACGGCGCCATCGAAGGCGAGCTGGCTGCCAAAGACCGAAAGGCCCAGACCAAAGAACACATAGGAGAGCTGGGCGATCGTGGAAAAGGCCAGCAGACGCTTCATGTCCTTTTGCGGCAGGTACATAAGGAAGCCAAAGAGCATGGTGACCATGGCGTCGATAATGGCGACCCAACCCACGATCTCGGGGATCTCGCCGGCAGAGACGAGTGCACGCGCGAACACGCACACGCCGACCTTGACCATCGAGGCGCCATGCAGATAGGCCGAAACAGGCGTCGGCGCCTCCATGGCCGAAGGCAGCCACATGTACATGGGGACCTGCGCGGACTTGGCCCAAGCGGCAAAGAGCACCAGCAGAAGGACGATAGCCTTGAGCTTGGCGTCGAGGCCGGCAATCGCGGTGATGGCGAAGGTGCCGGTGTGGGCAAACACGATGGCAGCACCCAGATACAGGCCGAGCGCACCGATATGCGTGATGATCAGGGCCTTCATGCCGGCCTTCTTGGCCGTAGGCGACATGTAGTAGCTGATCAGGCCCCAAGAGCAGGCACCCGTGATCTCAAAGAACACGAGCTGGCCCAAAAGGGTCGAGCTGTACACGAGGCCGGCCATGGCACCGATGAAGGTCGCGAGGTACGCGTAGAAGCGACGACGCGGTGCGTCGGGATGCTCACGGTTATTCTCGCTCATATAGGGAATCGAATAGATCACGACAAGCAGGCCGATACCCACAAAGGCGGGCGCGAGCAGCGTGCTCATGCGATCGAAGGTGAATCCCATGACGAGGGTCTGCCCAAACGAGATCAGGGGGACCTGAGTGTCGGGCATGCCGGCGCCAGCGAAATTCGCGGCGAGGGCGATGGTGCAGACCGTCGAGACGGCGGCACCCAAAACGCTGAACCACTTGGCGTACGGACGGGGGAACAGGGCGACGAGCACCGAGGCCACCATCGGGGCCGCGATAGCGACCAAGCCGAGAAGGGACAGACTGACTGCAAATGACATTGTTTCTCCCTTCTCCTACACGCCGACGACCACGAAGACAAACGCCAGAACGGCGATCCCCACGACGGCCCAGGTCTGATTGCCAAGCACCTTAAAACGCGAGCGCGAGCAGGAGTTCTCGATCACGCCGCATACGACAAAGTCGATCAGGCACTTCACCAGGAAGATGACTGCACCCAGAACGGCGGCTGCGCCTACGGTTGCGGGCTCGCCCCAGGGGACGAAGATCGCGCAGAACCAGGCGACGACCAGGACCTGCTTCATGGACATGGCGAGCTTGGCCATCGCAAGCGACGGGCCGGAAAGCTCGGCGAGCGGGCCTTCCTGAAGCTCCTGCTCTGCCTCGGCCTGGTCAAACGGCAGCTTGCCGAGCTCCATGTAGCAGGCAATCGCAAAGGCGATGCCGGCGAGGATCACGGCGACCGGCGCGTCGATGGCGCCCGTCATGATGTGCTGACCCATGGTGGCGATGTCGGTGGAGCCGCACACCAGGGCGGCGGCAAACAGCGCCAGCAGCATGGACGGCTCGATGAGCACGCTCATGAGCAGCTCGCGGACGCCGCCGATACCGGCGTAGGCGTTGGACGAATCCACACCGCAGAGGGCGAAGAAGAAACGGGCGAGCGCCAGGCTGTACATGATGGTAATGGCGTCACCAAAGACCGGGATGGGGCTTTGTGCCGTAAAGAGCGGCAGACCCATCGCGAGCATAAAGGCGACGGCGAAGAACAGCGGCGGCATGATGCGCAGCGCAAAGCTCGCATCCTCGCTCTGGGACTCGGGGCGCGCAAAGAGCTTGGCCAGGTCGCGGTAGTCCTGCATGATGCTGGGGCCGCGACGGTTGTGCATCTTGGCGCGGATCACGCGGCCGAGACCGGAGAAGAACGGTGCGACGGCCATGACGACCACGCCCTGCAGAACGGCAAGTACGATGTTGTTCATGCTCTCCCCTCCTTAACCCATTTGCACGGCGAGCACGAGGAACACCACGAGTGCCGCGACGATGTAGCAGATATAGATGCTGTAGTTGCCGCCCTCGAGCTTAGTCGCGAGATCGGCGAGCTTCTCGACACCCTTATGCGGGGCATCGACGAGAACCTTGTCGGGTACGGGCTCCACAGCCTCGGCCACACCGGTGAGCTTCTGGAAGAAGTGCGCGATGGACCAGCAGACGGCCGTGCAGCGGTCGCGCAGCGTGTAGAGCGGCTGCATAAACCAGGACACCTCGGAGGCAAAGGTCGTGGCCACGACGGGCATATGCTCGTTGGGAGCATAGCCGCATGCCCACGGCTGGGACTTCTGCACCTTGCCGACGGTCTTGAGCTTGCGATAGCCGCAGGCAAGGCCGACAAGCACCACGAGCGCAATGGCGATCGCGGGCGTGGAGGTGGCAGCGCCGGAGTACTGGTTCATGAGCTCCATGCCCTCGGCGGCAAACACGCCACCGTACGGATGCAGCACGGACGCGGCGACATCGACCAGCACGGGCGCGATCACGGGAGCGCCAATGCCCAGCACGACGCAGATGGCCGCGAGCAGGCCCTGCGCAAACACCATGGGGGCAGGAACCTCCTTGGCATTGGACGCGGCCTCGGAGCGGGGCGCGGAGGCAAAGGAGACGCCATAGGCCTTGACGAAGCACGTGACGGCCAGTGCGCCGGTAATTGCGAGCGCGACGGCAGCGAACACGGCCACGATCATGACGGCCTTGTCGCCCTGCATGGCAGCGTTAAACAGCGACTGGTAGGTAAACCACTCGGACACAAATCCGTTGAAGGGCGGGATGGCCGAGATGGCAAGCGCGCCAATAAGGAAGCAGATGGCCGTTGCCGGCATACGACGGAACAGGCCGCCCATCTTCTCCATATTGCGCGTACCCGTGGAGTACAGCAGCGCACCGGCGCCCAAGAACAGCTCGCCCTTAAACATCGCGTGGTTAAACGTGTGGTAGAGGGCGGCCATCAGAGCCAGGACGGCGATGCCGACCGAGTTGAGCGCCATGGCGGCCATGGAGGCGCCGACGCCGAGCAGAATGATGCCGATGTTCTCGACGGAGTGATAGGCCAGCAGGCGCTTGATGTCATGCTCCTGCAGGGCGAAGGCCACGCCGAGGACCGACGAGATCGCACCGAAGACCATGACCATAAGACCCCACCAGACCTGAACGCCAGAGGCGGAGAGCAGGTCGAGGCCCACCTTGAGGATACCGAAGATACCGATCTTGATCATGCCGCCGGACATGAGGGCCGACACGTTGGACGGCGCCTCGGGATGCGCCTTGGGCAGCCAGCCGTGCAGCGGGATGATACCGGCCTTGGCGCCAAAGCCAAAGAAGGCGAGCACGAAGCACACGGATGCGACCGCGGGGCTAAACTGCGTAGCGCGGAAATCCGCAAAGGCAAACGAGCCGCCGGCGAAGTTGGTCATGGTGAGGAAGCTCGCCATGATGAGCACAAAGCCCACGTGCGCGATCACAAAGTAGAGCCAACCGCCATGGATGGAGTTCTCGTTCTCCTCGATCACGACCAGGAAGTACGAGGTCAGCGACATGAGCTCAAAGGCGACCAGGAACCAAAACACGTTGTCGCCGGTGATGACGAGCATCATGGACGCCACGAAGGTGTTAAAGAAGAAGCCGGCGCGGCCCTTTTTGCCCGGGTACTCATCAAAGTAGTTGAGACCGTAGATTGAACCGGCAAACGCGAGCACCGAGATGAGCGCCACGAACAGGCCGGACAGCTGGTTGAGCAGCAGCTGGAAATGGGCAAACGGGAAGAACACGATGGTGTCGACCGACGTGACATCGCCCAGCACGGCCTGGATACCGGCCACAAACGAAAGCACCGCGGCGACGGCGCCGATTAGGCAGCCGGCGGTCTTGGCGGCGTTATCGGCCTTGATCAGCAGAACCGAGGCGAGCGCACCGATGCACGAGACGGCAAGCGATGCGATAAACAGCGTCATGCTATCCATTGTTTACGCTCCCTTCTGCTTTCTCGGACAGGCCCTGGGCCACAGCGGTAACGTCGACGACCGGACCGTTTTCGATCGAGCGCAGGCGCCTGGCCTCGTCGAGCTCGCGATCGGCCGCGCCGCCCATGACGGTCAGCGCCTTGGTGGGGCACGCCGCCACACAATGCGGGCCGTCCGGATCGAAGGCGCACAGGTCGCACTTGACAGCGCAGGTGTACTGGCCAGGAGCCCACGTAAGCAGGCTGCTCAGGGACTTAGGATACGAAGGCGTCGGGTCGCACATGCCTGCGACACCGGCGATAGACGTGCCATCGGGATGGATGGCTCCGAAGGGGCACGCGATGGCGCACAGCCTGCACCCGATGCACTCCTGCTCCTTGACGTGGATGCGGTCGCCATCGTGCTCGATGGCATTCACCGGGCAGACCTCGGCGCAGGGGGCACCCTCGCAATGGTGGCAGGCAAGGGCGGCCGAAATACCGCCGGTCTTCACGAGCGCCAGGCGCGGCGTATCCTGAAGACCCTGCATCCGGTGGGCGTCGGCACAGGCGGACTGGCATGTTCCGCAGCCGATGCACCTCTCCGGGTTGATGTCGATGAAGCGGTTCATCCCCACTTCCTTTCAAAATAACGGGCCGGGCTCCCGAACGTACGGGACGCCCGGCCCAAAAAGCCAACGAGAACGGGACTACACGATTTGGTTCACGTGCGTCTCGTCGTCGAACTTGGCGGCACCGGGCTCAACGTCCTGGGGAGCGGCGGCGTCCACCAGAGCCTGCTTGAGCTCGGTGTACTGACGCTCCACCTCGCCCTCAGCCCAGACCTGGTCGGCGATAGCGTCGACCTGGCAGGCGGAGAACTTGTCCTCGGGCGTATGCGAGACCGGGTCGACCTTGTGAATGGTCAGCTCGTTGCACTTGCCGATCCACCACTGGTAGGTCATGTAGACCGTGCCCTTGTTGATGCGATCGCTCACGTCGGCACGGCTGTATACCTGGCCGCGGCGGCTGTGAATCGAGACGATGTCGCCATTCTTGATGCCGCGCGCCTGGGCGTCCGCGGGATTCATGCGGACAAAACCGGGCTCGTCGGCAAGCAGCGCCAGCGTCTTGCAGTTGCCGGTCATCGAGCGGCAGCTGTAGTGGCCGACCTCGCGGACGGTGCACAGGATGAGCGGGTACTCATCGTCGGGAAGCTCGGAGGGCGCCTCCCAGTCGTGCGCCATCAGGTTGGCGCGGCCGTCCTTGGTGGTGAACTTGCCACCAGCGAACATGTCGGGCGTACCGTGGTCGTTCACATCGGTGCTCTTGACCGGCCACTGGGCGTAACCGCCCTCGGGAGCCATCTTCTCGTAGGTTGCGCCCACAAAGTTGGGGCACAGGCTGATGCACTCGTTCCAGATCTGCTCGGTGTTGTCGTAGTGCATGGGGTAACCCATACGCGTAGACAGGTCCGCGAAGATCTCCCAGTCGTGACGGCACTCGCCCTTGGGCGGAACGGCCGCGTCAAAGTGCTGGAAGCTACGGTCGGATGCGGTAAAGACACCCTCGTGCTCGCCCCAAGAGGTGGCAGGCAGGATGACGTCGGCGAGCATGGTCGTCTGCGTCATAAAGATGTCCTGGCAAATGAACAGATCCAGCTCGGAGAGCGTCTTGCGCATACCGGCCGAATCGGGCTCGGTCTGCACCGGGTCCTCGCCGTAGTTGTAGAAGCAGTGCACCTTGCCCTCGTCGACCAGGTGGCCCAGGTCGGTGAGCTTGTAGCCCTCCTCGAGCGGGAGCTTTTCCTCGGGCACGCCCCAAGCCTTGGCAAACTTGGCACGCACAGCCGGGTCGGTGACCTTCTGGTAGCCAGGGTACAGGTTGGGCAGCATGCCCATATCGCAGGAGCCCTGGACGTTGTTCTGACCACGCACGGGCGCGAGGCCGGAATTGGGTTTGCCGATCTGGCCGGCAACGCAGGCGATGGAGGCGATGGTGTGCACCGTCTTCAGGTTCTGCTTCTGCTGGCATACGCCCATGCCCCAGCCAATGATGGCAGAGGGCTTCGCCGTGGCGTACATCTCGGCAGCTTGGTGGATCAACGCGGGCTCGACACCCGTGATGTCCTGTACGGATTCGGGAGTGTAGTTCTTGATGGTCTCCCACCACTCGTCAAAGCCGTTCGTATGCTCGGCGACGAATTCCTTGTCGTAGAGGCCATCGTTGACCAAGCAGTTGGCAAAGGCGTTGAGGAACGCAACGTTGCAACCGTTCTTGATCGGAAGGTAGAGATCGGCGATACGCGCGGTTTCGATATGGCGCGGATCGGCGACGATGATCTTGCAACCCTTTTCTTTGGCTCGCACGATACGCCTTGCGACGATGGGGTGCGAATCGGCAGGGTTATAGCCGAAGAGGAAAATGCAGCCCGCATCCTCCATACCGGGGATGGAGCATGACATGCAACCTGAACCAACCGTGTCCATCAGACCGAGGACAGTAGGGCCGTGTCAAGTACGGGCGCAGTTGTCCACGCTGTGGGTGCCGATGCACGCACGCGTAAACTTCTGCATGACGTAGTTCGCCTCATTGCCGCCGCCTCGCGAAGAGCCGGTGGTCATGACAGCGTTAGGACCATATTCGTCAATTATGGCCTGCATCTTAGATGCGGTGAAATCCAGTGCCTCGTCCCAGCTTACGCGCTCAAGATCCGCGCCCTTAGTGCGGCGGATCATCGGGTGCAGTACGCGAGGAGTCAAGATCTTGGTGTCGTTGATGAAGTCGTAGCCGCTCATGCCCTTAAGGCACAGCTCGCTCTGGTTGGTGATGCCGTTGAGCGGTTCGGTGCCCACGACCTGGCCGTTTTGGACCAGGAGGTTAAACTGGCAACCGGCGCCGCAGTACGGGCAGATCACTTTATGCTTCTCCATGACACCCTCCTTCCTTTCTCTGCTACCGATTAATCGGTACGTATTTGACAATCGTTGGGCCTGTATGGCCGCCCGGCTACGCCTCGTTTTCGATGGTGGCGCGGGCACGCTCGGCTGTCAGTTCTGCCAGGCGCTCCTCGTCTACCAAGGTGAGGCCCTTGGTCGGGCACGCCTCGGCACACGCCGGACCGCCGGGACGGTCCACGCACAGGTCGCACTTGAGCACGAAGCTCTTGGTCTGCGAACCCACGCGCACGTCGCCCATCAAGACGGGGACCTGCGTGGTCGCCACACTCACGGCGCCAAAGGGGCAGGCCATGACGCAGCTCTTGCAGCCGATGCAGTTGTCCTCGTTGACGCCGATGCGATGGTTCTTTGGATCAAAGAACAAGGCACCCGTGGGGCAGGCCTTGGCGCACGGAGCGTCCTCGCAGTGGTGACATGCCACCGGCGCGGAAATCTCGTAGGTGCGCGTTACGCGCAAGCGAGGTGCGGCGATGTTGCCGGGAATATCGTGTGCCTCGATGCACGCCGCCATACAGGTTTGGCACCCAATGCAGCGTGAAGAATCAGCCACGACTCGTTTATTGCCCATGTTGTTCACTCCCTCCTGAATCCCATGCCGGAGAGACCCTGCCGACGTTGCCCCGGACCGCCCGTGGTCCGGCATCGGCGTATCGAGTGCATGCGGCGAAACAGGCACTTCGATAGAATTCCTCCAACGATATACAGGTTAAATATACGCAGTTGCAGGGGGCAAACTTGAGCATAGGCCCTGCAATACGGGTGTATTGCAGGGGTTTTGGCAGGTTGGAATTATTCTCTAGAAGCTATAAAGGTGAGTGTATTACATGCGTACGCCTCAGAGATTTTTACGCGCTCTCATTTTAGATGTACTACGCTTGTATTCAAGTTAATGGTTATTTACTTGAGCGAAATAAAGTAATCGTTATAAGATGCTCAAGTATCGGCACATGCCGCATTTGACCGACTATATTGCACGCTCATTAAGGGGGCCAGTGATGTCATCGACTCAAAAACGAGCCATCCTGCAGGTGCGCATTCGCGAGGAAGACAAGCAGCATGCCGAACATCTCTACGACGCCATGGGCACATCGCTCGCCGAGGCCGTCCGTCTATTTGTCGCGCAGAGCATTTTGATGCGCAAGCTCCCCTTTCAGCCGGTCGCCGTGCGCTCAAAGGACGGCACCGCCGCCTATGGATCGCTCAAAGCATACGGTGACCCCAATCGCCGCTCCGAGGAGCGCAATGCCTGGATTGAATACCTTGCCACAGAAAGCGACGATTCGATTTTGGGTCCCGAGGAAGTAGATATCCATGAGTAGCACCATCATCGACGAGACCGTCATCCTACGCCACCTGCTTGACGACGACGAAGTCCTGTCACCGCGCGCCGCCAAGGTCATCGCCACGCGCACCGCTCGTGTCTATCCCGAAATCATCACGCGCGTCGTGGTCACGCTGCGCGACGTCTATAAGGTTCCCCGCGTTGAGATTGCTGCGGCCATGAAAAGGCTGCTCGATGACGTCATGGTCGACGAGCCCACCGTTGTCGCCCTTGCCGTCAAGCTCTTTGGCAAGACCCATATGGACTTTACCGACTGCCTCCTCGCAGCCCGAACCGCCATCTATAACGACGACGTCGTGAGCTTTGGCAAGCCCATCATCCAAGGCATGATCGATTACCGCCGCAAGCGCCAAACCGCCGCCGACGCCCGCAGCCGAAGCACCGACGCCCGCGGACACGGCACCGACTCCACCATCGACAAGCTCCGCCACCACGGTCGCCACTAACCGGCAGGCAACGGCATCGCCCGCCCCTCAGCCCCATCCCCTCCTAAGTTGCGGTGAAATACGGACTGTTTCATGCCTTTAAAGGCCTCGATAGTCCGTATTTCACCGCAACTTATTGAAGGTTGGCTGCGAACGATTTCTCTATCGGGAGTCGGCGTAGGGTTTTGTTGTCGGAATACCGTAACCGCGCATCATGGCACCGAACGATTCTACTTCGTAGGTGTCCGAGAGTTTGAAATGAATGACGTTGTGGCCCATGGCGCGAAGGTTCGCATCGCGCATGAGGGCCGCTCGATAGGTTTTTGCCGCCGCTTGCTCCGGATCATTTTGAGCTTCGTCTTCAAACTTACCCAGCCCATGCAGCTCTGCCAGCGTCCATGAGCCGTCTGGCATCTGCCAGCCATAATCTGCTAGATAATAGCCAGCGTTTCCTGGTCGCGGTATCTCAACTTGAAGCTCAGGCGCGGCAACCCCAGCGAGAATCATCGCTGCTCTCGCCTCGGACTCGCCGCCATTGTCTGACCTGCCATCCATATGCTCAAAAACGTCAAAAGCACGCGCGATGCCATGCAACCCTCGGCAATTTGCCTGCGCATATGCCCGCAGCTCTTCGCGTTCGACATCGTACTCACGGGCCAAGCCATCGACATAGCCCAGCGCATAACGAAAGGCGCTCGTTCGAGCGATATCAACAACCGTTCGATACGGATCCGTCAGCGTAAACAGACCGAGACGCCACACTTCGCCCACCCGCCAGCGCTTGTATTCAACGAACTCATACGTATCACGCCTTGTAGACCGTGGCAGCAGTACTTGCACTTTATCCAGAAGCGTATACGCCGAGCCGATGCCGTAGAGCAGCGCTGCTGTCGATCCGCAAAACACAGCATCCGGTTCAACGACCGCAATAGCGGATGCCAGCTGAAAGATGCGATCTTCAACCCCAAGATTATTCCAATAGACCGGATCCGCATACACGTGGTTGTAAAGACGAAGCATGAGCTCTTCCTGCATAAGCTCACGCGCACGGCGTTCATCCCAAGGATCAATTGTTATAAGCAGCTGTCCATCTTGATGAATTCCAACGGCCGAGAATAGCATTCTTGCATATGACTGCGGAAAATGTTTGCCTTTATCGAGCATGGCCAACCCCATAACCATCACGGCGGAGAGAATACCATTACGCTATCGCATGCTTCCGTCCGCAGGCCTTGCCAAAAGCTGACCAAAAGCTTGACGTCGCAGGTCAGAGCTTCAAAAAATATTTCCACTCTCGGTAGACGGTCGCTACGACCCTCCCAACGGCATCAAAATCCAACCTTACAAATAGTTGCGGTGAAATACGGACTACATGGGCCATAAAAGCCGGAAAACAGTCCGTATTTCACCGCAACTTAGGAGGGGATGTGGGGTCCCCGGTATGTATATGAAAACGGCTCTGGCACCAAATAGAGCCAAAGCCGTTAAAACTATCCTATGGAGCGGGCGACGGGAATCGAACCCGCGTCATCAGCTTGGAAGGCTGGGGTTCTACCATTGAACTACGCCCGCAAGATATGGTCGGGACGACAGGATTTGAACCTGCGACATCCTGCTCCCAAAGCAGGCGCGCTACCAAACTGCGCCACGTCCCGAAGGTGTTGAGCAGCTAAGGTCTAAACCTTGCGTGTCCCAAAGCGAAGGAAATTATAGGGGAGACTCCCCGCCTGTGCAAGCGCAGAAACCCTAGCTCCTCGAATGTGCGACAAACCGGCTGTGGAGCAGACCGATCGCAAACGCCACCACGGCGACCGGCGCCCACGCGGCGCCGATATCTGCCAGGGGAAGCGCATCAAAGGGCAGCCACGTGCCCCCAAAGAACGCATCGCGGACCGAGGTGATCACGCTCTGCACGGCAACCACACCGCCGACCCAGACCCACACCTGCGGATGAGCGTCGCAAAAGCCGTGTACCAAACCCATGAGAACCAGCACGATGGCGACGGGATACAAGGCGTTAAGCATGGGCACCGAGAACATAAGGATCACGTCGAGGCCCACGTTGGAGAGCACGCACGAAAACGCTGCGAACACAAAGGCGAGAACCGCAAAGGGACGGCGCATGGCCTCCTCGGAAGCCTCCGCTCCCCCTTTAACCACATACGTCTCGCAGAAGTAGCGCGAGCAGCAGCTGATGAGGCCGATGCACACGTTCATGCAGGCGAGGAAGAAGATGGCGAAGACCACGACCGTGCCGGCAAGGCCAAAGTGCATGGAGGCAGAGCGGGCAAGGATGGCGGCGCCGTTGGTGGCGTCGGGCATCACGGTGCCGAGCTGCATTCCGGCAAGGCCCAAGCCACAGTAGATGATGGCCATGAGCACGCCGGCGATAACGCCGGAACGCGAAATCTCAAAGGCCACGCGCTTGTCATCGGTAACACCCAGCTCGTGGATGGTCTCGGCGATGATGATGCCGAAGGCGAGCGACGCGAGCAGGTCCATGGTCTGATAGCCGGTCAAAAAGCCCTGCACGGCAGCGCCTGCATCGTAGGGAGCCTGAGGCACGGCAGCGGGTCCCAGCGGCGAGATCACGGCAGCACCCACAACCAGCACGATGAGCGCAATGAGCGCAGGGCCCGTAATGCGGCCGAGCACGCGTGTTATGACACCCGGACGCAGCGTGAGCACAAACGCGACGACAAAGAAGCCAACGGCAAACACCAGACGAGCCGTGCCAAGCGAAACGCCCTCGGGCAGCAGCGGCACCAGCATCTCGAAGGCCGTGGAGCTCGTACGCGGAATGGCCAGGCACGGGCCGATGGCCAGATACACCGCCGCGACAAAGAACTCACCGAACTTGGGGTGCACGCGGCCGGCAAGCTCGCGCGCCGTTCCGGCAAGCGCCACGGCGATAAAGCCCATGACGGGCAGGCCGATGGCGGCAATCAAAAAGCCAACCATGGCAAGCGGTGTGGCCGTGCCGGCCTGGAGCGCCAGCAACGGCGGAATGATGAGGTTACCGGCGCCAAAGAGCATCGAGAACAGCGCAATGCCGACGGTAACGACATGGTCGGAGCGCAGGCCGCGCGGAGCGGATGAGGCCATAGGCACACCTTTCGGGTCGAAACAAAAACGGGACGGGCAAATACACCCGTCCCGCAAGTATAAACGGTCTAGCAGCTTTAGCAGGCTAAATCGCACAGAGCATCGATAGCCGTGTCGACTTCTTCGGTAGTGTTGAAATACCCAAACGAGAAGCGGACGACGCCCTGGCGCTCGGTCCCCAGCGCACGGTGCATGAGCGGGGCGCAATGGGCGCCGGGGCGCGTCGAAATCCCCCACCCTTGCATGAGCGCATCCGAGATCTCGGCAGAGTCGATATCGGCTACGTTGAGCGACACAATCGCAGAGCGCGCCTGCTGGTCAAAGGCACCGTAGAGCTTAATCCCCGGAATCTTGCGCACACCGGCAAGGAAGCGATCAGCGAGCGCACGCTCGTGGGCAGCAATCGCCTCGACCCCACCCTGGGCCTCGATAAAGTCGAGACCAGCGGAAAGTCCCGCGATGCCATGACCGTTGAGCGTGCCCGCCTCAAGGCGCGTGGGCCACCCAAGCGGCTGCAGCGCATCGAAGCTGTGCACGCCCGTGCCGCCCATGGCCCACGGAGCCACGTCAATGCCCTCCGCCACGGCCAGGCCGCCGGTCCCCTGCGGACCCATGAGCCCCTTGTGACCGGTAAAGCACACGACGTCGAGCCCCATGGCATCCATGTCAATCTTCGCCGTGCCGGCAGACTGCGAAGCATCGACGATCACCAGCGCGCCGGCCGCATGCGCGATGGCAGCCACGCGCGCAATGTCGACCGCGTTGCCGGTCACATTGGAGGCGTGCGTCACCACCACAGCACGCGTACCGGGCGTGACAAGCCGCTCGAGCTCGTCGTAGTCGAGCACGCCGTTGGTATCACAGCCCGCATGCTCAACCGTCACACCCTGCTCTGCCGCCAGGCGGTTGAGCGGACGCAGTACGGAGTTGTGCTCGAGCACCGTTGTGACCACACGGTCGCCGGGGCGCACCACGCCATTGATGACGGTGTTGAGCGCCGCGGTGGAGTTGGGCGTAAAACAAACATGGTCAGCACGCGGGCAGCCCAGCAAGCGCGCAAGCTTGGCGCGGCAGCCGTGGATGGTACGTGCCGCATCGAGCGCACCCGACGTGGCACCGCGCCCGGCATTGCCGAGCGAGCACATCGCCTGCGTCACGGCATCGATGACCGCCTGCGGCTTGTGCATGGTCGTCGCCGCGTTATCCAGATAGATCATCGCACGACCTCCCACATATCGATCACGGTATAGCCCTCGGTGGGAACGCCCGCCGCGGCGAGTTCGCCGCGCAGCAGCTCCTCATCGGCAGGCAACGCCTTCCACGCCAGACCGCAGCCGGCAGCGACCTCCCCGGGCACGGGAATCGTTCGCCCAGGAAGGCCGCGCTCGATGCATAGGGACTCGCAGCCCATGGCGGCCGCCGTGGTGGGAAACGTGATGACAAGCGCCGGGCGTTTCTCCCTCATGGCAACTCCAACCAATACGCTACGGGCGCACGACGCGCACGGCCTGCTCCATCTTCTCCACGATCACGTACATATTGGTGACCTCGCCCACCGCAAGCTGGTCTTTAATGCCATAGTGGTCGAGGCAGGTACCGCAGGTGAGAATCTCGACACCCTGCTCGGCCAGGCCCTTCAGATCATCGAGCACCGGAGAGCCCTCTACGGTGAGCTTGGCACCGCCGTTGTAGAACAGCATAGTCGCGGGCAGCTCCTCCTGCTGCGTCACGGCAAAGATGAAGGCCTTCATGAGCTTGTGGCCCAGCTCGTCGTCGCCGCGGCCCATGCAGTCGGTGTAGACGGAAATGACGAGCTTGCCCTTGCCGGCGCTGGCGCCGCAGAAAGCCGCACCATCCTGCTCAGGATCGGCCACGGCAACGGCGCCAGAGGTCGCCACGGTCACGTGCCACTCGGCGTCAGAAACCTTCTCGACCGAGGCCGTGCAGCCCTTCTCCTGCGCCATCTTGGAGATGTTCTTGACGGCGGTCTCGTTGTCGACCGAGGTCACCACGGCGCCCTCACCATCAAGCTGTTTAAGTGCCTTAAGCGTCTTGACGACGGGCAGCGGGCAGGCATCGCCCATGGCATTGACTTCAATCTTGGTAGACATAGCTTTTCCTTTCGAATAAATCGTTTTAGAACGGTATATGGCTCAATAAACGTGTCGTTAACGGACAACGCGGACGGCAGGACCGCCCGGCTCCGCCTCGAACACGCGCCCGACAACGGCGGCAACGCGCCCCTCGGCATGTAAACGACGCGCAAGCTCATCCACATCCGCCGCGGGCGCCGCAACAAGCAAACCGCCCGAAGTCTGTGGATCGTACAGCGCATCGAGCATGCCCGGCCCCAGGTCCTCGTCGGCAGCCACGCGCGGGCCAAAGAAGTCCTGGTTGCGGTAGGAGCCCGCGGGGATAATGCCCAGACGCGCCATGTCGAGCACCTGGTCAAAGAGCGGCACCACCCCCGACGCAAGTTCAATCTGCACGCCCGAACCCTCGGCCATCTCGCACGCATGCCCGATCAGGCCAAAGCCCGTAATGTCGGTGCAGCCGTGAAGCTCGAGTCCCTCGGCCAGACGAATCGGGGCCTCGTTGAGGGTGCGCATCGAGTCAAGCATCCGGCTGGCCTCGTCCTGCTCGATGAGCTCGCCCTTAATGGCCGTGGTGATGATGCCCGAGCCGATTGCCTTGGTCAGCAGCAGAACATCGCCCACGCGTGCGCCGCTGTTGGCGAGCATGCGGTCGAGCGCGACAAAACCACTCACGGACAGGCCGTACTTGGGCTCGTCGTCGTTGATGGTATGGCCACCCGCGATGGAACAACCCGCCTCGACGCACTTGTCGGCGCCGCCCGCCAGAATCTGGCCGGCGACCTCGATGCCCAGGCAGCTCGGGATGCACAGCAAGTTCATGGCGTGGCTCGGCCGCCCGCCCATGGCGTAGATGTCCGACAGCGAGTTGGCCGCGGCGATCTGGCCAAACAGAAACGGGTCGTCGACCATCGGTGGGAAGAAGTCGATGGACTGCACGAGCCCCAAGTTCTCCCCTACGCGGAAGACGCTCGCATCGTCGGAGGTATCGAACCCCACGAGCAAGTTGTCATTATGCACATTGGGTAAATCGCCCAGGACCTGGGCGAGGGCTCCGGGGGCCAACTTAGCGGCTCAACCGCTCGCGGCCGTCATGGACGTGAGCCTCATGGTGTCCTTAGCCATACGAACCCCCTTCCAACAAATCAACGACTTTAAGTATACGCCCCAGGCACGCTTCCCAAGAGACCGCTGACGGCTCGAACGTCGAAGGCGGCGCCGCAAGCGCCTGCGCGATAGCATCTGCCAGTGCGCGCTCAAACAACGGAAGGTCGGCCGCCACGGGCGTGTCGACATCCGTCATACGCGGCGACGCCACCCACGTCACGGGAGCACCGGGAAGCATCGCCTCCATCCAGGGACGAACGCCGGGCAAATCAGTCGCCACAACTTTGCAGCCGCACGCGAGGGCCTCAATCGTCACGAGCGGCAGACCCTCGTAAAACGAAGGCAGCACAAAGACGTCGGAACTGCGGTAGGCATGCACGAGCCCATCGCTATCCAGGCGCCCCGCCAGCGCCACCGGCACATCCGAGGCCGCGGCCAAGCGCTCGATACGCGCGTACTCGGCATCGTCCCCGCGGCCGCCCACAAGTACCAAGCCAGATGGGCGGACGTCGTCGTCAATCGGCAATGACACGGCTCGAACCAGCGACTCGACGCCCTTTTTAAAGCAAATCTTGCCCACGTACACAAGAGATCCCGGCTGCCTCGCCACGCTTGCGTCGCGGCAGAAGACGCGATGGTCGTAGCCCGTCCCGATCACGTGGATGCGATCGGCATCGACGCCACACACCAGGCCAATCTGCTCAGCCTGCTCAGCATGGAGCGCAAAGACGGCATCGAGCCGACGAACCGCACTTACGATGCGATCGCGCTCGAGCGCATGCGAACGCAGCTGGCGCAGGTCGGTCGAATGGCACACGGCAACAACTGGCACGCCCCGGACGCGCTCGCGCACCAATGCAGTCACCAGATACAGGTGATGGCAGAGCACCAGATCGGGCCGAAACTCAGCCACCGCCCGATCGATTGCAGCAGCAAATGCCCGCTCAAATGCCTTGAGCATCGAAGGCGTCAGGTCACGATAGCGCGTGGAGGGATAGGGCATGACATCGGACATACCGCAGATGGAAAACGGCAGCTCGGGCGACTCGAACGGTACGGCAAACACGACAGCACGCCGGTCCAGTTCGCCTTGGGTATCACCCGGCGCCGCGCCGCAAAGCACGGCGGCGCGATGCCCCGTCTCGATCTGCTCGCGCACGAGCGCGGCAAGGTAGGTGCCGCTGCCGGTGCTATCTGGTTTTTGTGCCGAGATATTGAGGATGCGCATGTCGCGGTACACCCCTAGGCCAAGGCGGCGGCGCGGACAGCCGCGCCGATCGCTCCGGCAAAGCGAGCTTGGGGCGAGGTGGTCACCGGCGACCCCAGTAGCTCGCCCAACCGCTCCACCACGAAGGCGTTCTCGCACAGGCCACCGGTCAGGTAGTACGGGGCGCCCGCGGCCTGCCCGGCCATGGTCGCCACGCGCGAGACCACGCTGTCGATCACGCCACGCGCAATGTTCTCGCGCGGCTCACCGCGACCGATCAGGCTGATAACCTCGCTCTCGGCAAACACCGTGCACATGCTGCTGATCTTGGTGGGCTCGCCAGAACGCGCCAGGTCGGCCATCTGCTGCTGGGAAATGCCCAGGCGGTCGGCCATGATCTCCAAAAAGCGCCCCGTGCCGGCGGCGCACTTGTCGTTCATGGCGAACTTGGCCACGCGGCCGCCCTTGAGTTGGATGACCTTAGTGTCCTGACCGCCCACGTCGATCACCGTGCCGTGATCGCCAAACAGGCGCACGGCACCGGTACCGTGGCAGGTGATCTCGGTCACGACCTTGTGCGCATAGGGCACGGCGACACGGCCGTAGCCGGTCGCGACCACGCGAACATCGTCGCCCGTCACGTCATAGCCGGCTGAAGCGAGCTCGCCGCGCAAGCGCTCGGCCGCATCGACCGACGAATACCCCGTCGGCATGACGCAGGTCCACGCAATGGCGCCGTCCATCTCCACCACTGCAGCCTTCGCGGCCGTCGAGCCTATGTCGATACCAATGCCAACCACGACATCCTCCTTCTATGCGGCAAAGCAGCTATCCCTTTGCCGCATTTGTCCTACAGGGTCTCGATAAAGGCGGCGATGCGCGTCTCGATCTGGCCCATGTCGCCGTTGCTGTAGTCGGTCTCGATCTTCATGTACGGAATACCCGCACCCTCGACAGCCTCTTGCATGCGTGCGCTCTCAACGTTAAAGGTATGGCACGCCTGCAGCACGCTCTCCACTACGCCATCGACGTGGTACTTCTCGCACATGGCCAGCGTATTTTCCATACGACCGTCGTTGGGCGTCATGACCGAGCAGTTGATGTCCAGGTAGCGGTCTGCGATGGCGCGCAGAATGTCGGGTGCGTCCGGGTCGATCATCATGGCCGCCGTGCGCTCGCCCGAGCAGTCGTCCATGCACACGACCACGCCGCCGTTGGACTCGATGGTGCGACCGATCTTGTTGATCACGCCGCCCACCGGGCAGCCAGTAATCAGAATGCGTTTGGCATCCGCCGCAACCGGGCGCTCGCCCGCGTCGTAGGCCTCGCGCAGCTTGACAACCTTTTGCTCCAGCTGCTGCGTATAGGCCTCGATATCAAAGCTGAACGTACCGGCAAACATAGTGCTCATCAGGTCGACGCCGCTCATGGCCGCCGGCTGGTTGGCCTGCAGCGCAAACATCTCGAGCTGGGCCGCACGCAAGCGGTTGCGACGACGGACGGCAGCGCGCAGGTCGTCGTCGGTGATAGTGATGCCGTAGAAGCCCTCGAGCTCCTCCTTGAGCAGACGACACTCCTCGTACCAGCCTTCACGCTCGTAGGCGCGATCGCGACCCTGCGGAAGATGCAGAATGTGCGTGCGCTTGAGCTCGTTGAGTAGCTCGTACATCTTCTTCTTGCCGTCGCAGGTGGTCTCGCCGATGATCATGTCGCTAAAGTACGTAAACGGGCACTTTTGCGAATAGGCAAAACCGTACGTCGACTTGATGAGCGGACACAGATTTGCCGGCAGCACCTTCTCGGCCTCGGGAATCACCTCATCGGACGTACCGCACAGCGCCACGCTCGCAGCCCCCGCGGCATCGATAATCTCGAGCGGCGTATAGCTGCACAAAAAGCCGACCAGGCGATTACCCGCCTGCTTATAATCCTTAACGCGAATAAACGCCGCCTTGCGCTGCTCGTTGAACTCCTCAAACGTGCGCGGCAACGGCGTTTGTTCGATTTCCTCCATGTGATTCTCCCCTCTTTGAAAATCTAAAATGACTTAGCCCTGGGCTCGCGAAGAGCGATTAGAGCTGCCTTGGATCGAGCGCCTGCTGGAGCGTGTCTCCCAACACGTTGAAGCAGAGCACCGTAAGCAAGATAAAGAGCCCCGGCACGAGCGCGAGCACGGGACTGTAGAGAATGTACTGCTGAGCCCCCTGGAGCATGGAGCCCCACGAAGCCATGGGCAGCTGAACACCATAGCCCAAAAACGAGAGCGCGCTCTCATCGAGGATCGCGTTAGCCACCGCAAGGCTCGCGGCAACGATCACCTGAGGCAACAGGTTGGGCATGATGTAGCGCAGGATGATGCGCGCATGCCCCGCACCGAGTGCTCGCGCGGCATCCACGAAGTCGCGCTGCTTGAGCGTGAGCGTCTGCGCGCGGGTAACGCGCGCAACCGAGGTCCACGAGAAAAAGGCGAGCATAAACACCAGCGTCACGAGGTTGCGCGGCGCAAAGGCGTAGACCACGATGATAAACAGCAGGCTGGGAACCGAGAGGAACACGTCGACGATGCGCATCAGCACCGCATCGACTTTTCCGCCCGCGTACCCGGCAACAGATCCCACCAGGCACCCGATCACCACGGCCACGGCCATGGCGGCAAAGCCCACCAAAAGCGACACACGCCCGCCGTACAGGGCGCGGGTAAACGTATCGCGACCCAGGTCATCCGTTCCCAGCAGATGCTCGGCGCAGGGGCCCATCAGCTTGTCGGGCGAGAGCGCGTCGGGATCGTAGGGAGAGAGCGGTGCCAGCAGCGCGCCCAACACGATCACGCAGAGGATAACGGCGCAAACCGGGGCCAAGCGGTTCTTGGCCATGCGCTTGAAGAGTCCGGCCCTATTCATCGGAACCTCCGTCCAGGCGAATGCGCGGATCGACAACGGCGTAGAGAACGTCAGCAAGCAGGTTTCCGATCAAAAGGAGGTACGAGGCGAGCATCGTGATGCCCATGATCATGGTGTAGTCGCGGTTGTTGACGGCATCCATGCAGAGCACGCCCAACCCGGGCCAGCCAAATACGCTCTCCACGATAAACGAGCCCGTGACGAGCGTGCCAAAGTTCATACCCACCATGGTGATGAGCGGCAGGATCGAGTTGCGCAGCACATGGTGCGTGAGCACACGGCGGCGCGGGATTCCCTGGGCCACGGCAACGGTGACGTACTCCTCGCGCATCTGCGAGATCACGCCCGCACGCAGGTAGCGCACAAAGGTGGCTGTGTTTCCCACCGAGAGCACGATCACGGGAAGGATAGCGTGGCGCGCCACATCGACGGGGTCGTTGACGCCGATGGTGCGCATGCCCGAGCTCGGCAGCACGCCCAGCACAAGCGCGAACAGGATGATCAGCATGATGCCAAACCAAAACGGGGGCACCGAGATGCCGATATAGGTCAAAAGGCTGATCACGTTATCGGGCAGCCGGTTTCTAAAATAGCCCGCGAGTAGACCCAACGGAATCGCGAGAGCCACCGAGAGAACGAGCGCGGCACCCATGAGCCCCACGGTGTTGGGCAGCCTGCTCAGGATCTGGTCCTTGACGGGCTGATGGTTGCTCGTGGAGAGACCCCAATCGCCCTGGAGCATCTTTCCCGCCCAGCTCACATAACGCTCGGCGATATTGCCCGAGAGACCCAACGAGTCCCTCATCGACTCCAACTGCTCATCGGAGAGCTTATGCGATGAGACCGAGGGGGACGTGTAAAGGTAGAGCGGGTCGCCCGGTGCAAAGTAGACGATCGAGAAGGCGAACATCGACACCAGGACAAAGACGAGCGCTGTCTGGGAGAGGCGTTTGAGCAGATACGATCTCATGGGTTCCTTTCATGCGCAAGGGGCACGGACGGCAAACGGCGCCCGCGCCCCCATCGAGACCTATGTGGGCCGCAACCATATGAGGCTAATCGAACTTGATCTCGGTGTAGTCCTCGAAGATCGGCGTGGTCTGGCACGTATCGACGCCCTTGAGGTTGGAAGGCGCGGCAAAGCAGTAGTTGGGGTAGGCGATCGGGAAAACGAGGTTGGCATCGTGGGCCTTCTGCTGAAGGTCGGCGTAGGTCTCCTCACGCTGCTTCTCGTCAACGGTACCGCGACCCTGGATAAAGAGGTCGAGGACCTCCTGCGGGGTATCCACGTTGATGCCCCAGGTGCCGTCGTACATGCCAACGACCACGTCGTCGGGATCACCCGCGGAGGCGTAGCCGTTGAGATAGAGCTCATAGTCGGCCTGATCGGTAAAGACGATGTCGAAGAAGCCGTTGGACTCCACGCCTTGGACGTCGACCGTCACGTCGATGGTCTTGAGCTGCTGCTGGATAACCTGAGCGGTCTCCTTCATGTAGGCACGGTCGGCGTTGAAGTAGAGCTTGACGGTCTTCCCCGCAAGACCGGAGCTCTCGGCGAGCTTCTTGGCCTTGTCCACGTCCTGTTTATACGCTTTGACGGAATCGCTGTGGTAGAGCGTGCGGTTGGAAAAGATGGAGTTGGCCACCACGGCGAGGTTCTCGCCGTAAACCGTGTCGACGATCTCCTGAACGTCGAGCGCGGCAAAGACGGCCGCCACGGCGTCCTTATCGCTCCAGGTCTCGCAGTACTTGTTCCAGGCAAGGTAGTTGACGCGGCCCTCGGGGATGGAGGTAAGCGTCACATCGCTGCTGTCGCGGTACTCCTTGGCCACCGTCTCGGTGGTAACGGGCAGCAAGTTGACTTCGCCGTTTTTGAAGGCGACCTGCTGAGCGCTAGCATCGCCGATCACCTTGAAGGTGAGCGTCTTGATGCTCGGGGCGCCCTTGTAGTAATCCTCGAAGGCCTCGAGAACGAGTGACTCGCCGTCCTTGAACTCCTTGAGTTTGTAGGGGCCGGAGCCTATATCGGTGAGGTTAGCCTTGGCGGACTTGATATCGGTGTTGCCGTCAAAGGCGTGCTTGGGGATCAGCACCAGCTGGCCCAGAATCTCAAAGTATGAGGCGGAGACCACGGGAAGGGTGATCTTGACGGTCAGATCGTCGACCTTCTCGTAGGTAACAGGATCCTCGCCCACAAAGACGCAGTTGGTGAAGCCGGCACCGTTGTCGGTCTCGGCGTTGCAGTCGAGCGTGAAGATCACGTCGTCGGCGGTGATGGCCTCGCCATCATGCCATTTGAGGCCGTCACGCAGCTTGAGCGTGTAGGTCTGTCCGTCGTCGGTGTCACAGCTCTCGGCAAGGTAGTAGCGCGTGTCGCCGTTATCGACGACATAGAGCTCGGTGGTAAAGCCCTTGAGCTCTAGGAAGCCCTCGGCCATGCTCTCAAGATCGCGGTTGAGCGAGGTCACCGTGGCGGAGACGGGAATCACGAGACCATCGGTCGCGCTCGCGTTACCCGCGGCGCTGCCGCTCGCAGAATTGGAGCCGCCGCAGCCCGTAAGGCCCAGTCCCGCCAGCACGCCTAGGGCTCCGGCGCCGGTCAGAAAGCTGCGACGGGAGATGCCCGCCTTGAAAAGGTCGTTGTTCATCGAAATCCTCTCTTGTTGAACAAACGTGCAGAAAACTATGCTCAGCCGACAGGCACCCTGCGGCACATCCGGGCACCCGTCGGCTCAGGACAACATATTCGAAGTCCTACCACGAAGGTAGGTAGGGCCTAAACCTAAATGGTTTCCAGGAACGCCTCGATGCGGGTCTGGAGCTGACCGGCGTCCTCACCGGCGTAGTCGGTCGTGATGTGCATAAACGGAATGCCTGCCTCCTCGGCGGCCTTCTCCACGGCGAAGGACTCCATCTCGTAGAGCGTGCAGAACTGCAGGGCCACGTCGACGATGCCATCGGCATGCAGGTCCTTGGCCATCTGGACAATGTCCTTCATACGCTGGTCGTTGGGCGTAAAGACGGCGCAGTTGATCTTGAAGTAGCGCTCGGCGATGGCGTCGAGCATCTCGTCGACCGTCTCGCCGGACTCGTCAACCAGGTCCTTGTAGTAGCGCGAGCCCGTGCAGGACTCCTCGCCGACCACAACGCCGCCGGCCTTCTCGATGAGGTTGAACAGCTTCCAGTTGGGCACGGCCATGGGCGTGCCGGTGTACAGGATGCGCTTGGTCCCCTTGGGCGCCACGCCCTCGCCGGCCTCGACACGCTGCTCGCACTCAGACGCCATATCGTTGATGGCTCCGGTCAGACGCGGCGTGTCGTCCATAAAGGCGGCCTGAACGGTCAGTAGGCTGTCGAGACCGCTAATAGGTGCAGGGTCGGCAGCGCGCGTGGCAGCGAGGCGCTGCAGGGCACGTCGCTTCTCATTGACGGCGTGGATGGCGGCCTTCAGACGCTCGGGCGTAATCTTAACGCCGCACTCTTCCTCGATCTTGGCGGCGAGTTTCTTGACCTCGGCCTTCCAGGTCACGAGCGTCGACTCGTCGTGCACGTTGGGAATATCCATGACGTACATGTTCTTTTGCGTGGCAAAGAACTCGTAGGCTTTCTTCTTACCGTCGCAGGTGTTCTCGCCTACCACCAGGTCACTCGACTCAATGTAGGGGCAGACCTCGCCCAGCTTAAAGCCGGCAAAGCTCTTGATAAGCGGACAGGTGTTGCGCGGCAGGTGCTCCTCGACCTTATCGGTTGCCCAATCGGCACCCGAGCACAGACCCACGGGGATACCGTCGCAGGCAAGTACGATCTCCTCGGGCACGTAGACGCAGAACGAACCGACGATCTTGGTGGCCTCGCCGGCCTCCTTCTTGTCGAGCATCTCCTTAATACGGCCGCTGTGGATGTTGGTGGCCACAAAGTCCAGGTAGGACGTGGACTTGGGGCGATTGTTCTGCGGCAGGAACATGTCGCCGTACATCTGGCCCACGGCGCCCAGCAGCATGTCGTGATCGGCAAGATTCATGCCGAGGCTCTCCCACATCGGATGAAAATCGAATTCTTCAGCCATGACGGTTCCCCTCTCGAACCAAAAATGAATAGCTACGGTATTGCTGCACGGTGGGTGGCGAAAACCCAGCCGCGCCTAAACCCGGAATTTTGGGGAACCTGCCTTGCGTTCGGTTATTTAGTTGTGCGTCGTCTCTCCCGGAGCCGTGAACATACCTGCTCATATGCGACTCCGAGCCATATATAGGGTACGCGCGGCAACGCGGCAAATGTATGTCGTTTGCGGCATGTGCGCACCCTCCCTTACAAGTTTAGGTCAACTATATCAACGGTCATCGACCATGCGAACACCGTTGACATTCGTACGACAGCATCGTGTGCCGTCGTTTAATAAATAATTATCTTGATTGATAAGAGTTTGTCATCCCTCATTCGGCGAACGGCAAGACAAAGCCGCCGAGGCTTATATCCCCGACGGCATTACCCGGCGCTATCGACAAACCAAATGGATCCTACTCGCATCGAAGTGCATGCGCAGCGTCTCGCCTGCTTGTGGCAGCTCGTCGACAGGCACGCCCACTTTGTTGACCTTCCACTGCAGACGCGTGGGCGCATCGGCCCGCGGCGCATCCAACAGCACTAGCCGCTCAAAGCGCGAATCGCTCACACGGGCCACGTGCAAGTCATAGCTGTTGCGGCCCCGCTCAGCGCGATTGTCAACATGGAAGTAGCTTGCGCGAATGCCAAGGTACGCCACATCATCGGGAACCTCGCGACCCACGTTAAAGGTCATGCCCCAGTCGAGGGCCTCAACTTCTTCGTCGCCGATCTTGCACGCCCGGCTTGTATTCTTGCAGCCCGTCAAGCGCAGCGCGGCCAAGGTTTGGGGTCGGCGAACCACATCTTCGACGGAGCCGATCTCCTCGACACGCCCGTCATGCATTACGCAGATGCGTTGGCACAGACGGCACGCTTCGTCGATGTCATGGCTCACGTAGAGCACGGTACGGTTGCACACATCGAACAGGTCGAGCATGTTCTGCTCAAGGGCGCTCTTAAGATAGGAATCGAGCGCGCTCATGGGCTCGTCGAACATAAAAATGCCCGGATGCGCCGCCACCATGCGAGCAAGCGCCACGCGTTGCTGCTGCCCGCCCGAGAGTCGCGCGGGATAGCGGTCGGCAAAATCGGCCAGACCGAAGATACCCAGGTAGCGCTCGGCAAGTTGCCTACGCGCGGCGGCGTCGCCCGCATCCTTAACACCGGCGCATACGTTATCGGCCACCGTCATGTTGGGAAACAGCTGATAGTTTTGGAACAGTAGGGCGCATTTGCGCGCCTGGGGCGACAGGTTGATGCCCGCCGCCGAGTCAAAAAAGGTCACGCCGTTGACGACGATCTTGCCCTCGTCGGGCGTCTCCACACCGGCAATGCAGCGAAGTGTGCAGCTCTTGCCGCAACCCGAAGCACCGAGCAGCGCCACGCGCTCCTCGCCGGCCTCAAGCTGCATGTCGAGCATAAACCCCGGATAGCGCTTTTTGATATCCAGAACAAGCGACAAGGCTTATCGACCTCCCTTTGCGACCGTGTCATCGCGCATAAGCTCGGCCAGCGCCTCGCGATCGATACGCAGTGCATCGCCGCCGACTGGGTCGAGTGAATCGGTCTGGCCGCCCAGCTGCTTGGCCTGCTTGCGCTCCGCGCGGGAAAGGCCCCGCTCGCGATACTTTTGCGAGTGCGCCGTGTACATGTTGATAAACAGGATGACCAAGAAGCTAAAGGCGATCACGACGACAACCCAAAAGAGAGCCACCGACGTGTTGCCGCCCATCCACTCAAAGTAGATGGCGATGGGGATGGTCTGGGTAATGCCGGCATAGTTGCCCGCAAAGAACAGGGTGCAGCCAAACTCGCCCATGGCACGCGCGAAGGCGAGCACCGTGCCGGCGGCGATGGAGGGCCAGCCGAGCGGCATCATGAGCTTGGCAAAGATGCGACGTTCGGACCATCCCAAGGTTCGCGCGGCGTCGAGCATCTGCGTGTCGAGGCTCTCGAAGGCTCCGAGCGCCGTACGGTAGACCAGGGGAAACGACACCACCACGGCAGATATCACCGCCGCGGGCCACGTAAAGACGATCGAGACGCCGTGCGCGATGAGCCACTGGCCCACCCCGGTCGAGCGGCCAAACAGCATGAGGAGCAGAAAGCCGCAAACCGTTGGCGGCAGCACCATAGGAATCGTAAAGACCGAATCGAGCAGGCCCTTGATGCGACTCGAGGTACCCATGGTCTTCCACGCGGCGAACAGGCCCAGCGCAAAGGAAATCAGCAGGGCAAGACCGCTCGTTTTAATGGACACCCAAAACGGGCGATAGTCGATGTCGCCCAAAAAGGAAGCCAGGGAGGTCAAGGGCCTCTGCTCATCCCGCAGCACGACAGACGACGCTTCTACCATTTGAGCGCTATCAAGCCAACGCGCACCGCCCTTGGCATCACCCGAGGCTGATGCAATCACCACATAGCGGTCCCCATCCGCACCGCGCTCGTCAAAGCCATAGGTATACCCACCGGCATCAAACGTTGTTTCCGCCGTGACATACCAAGGAAGATCCACGTCCCCCAGCTGCGCACCTCCCATGCAGTTTGCGCTGTCGAGCTTGCAGACGAGGGCCTTGAGACCCGATACGCACTCGTTGTCCTGCAGATCCAATCCATACTTCTCGACCGCCTTGGGCGATATCCACACCACAACGCGATCGACAGCAGGCGCCACTACAAGGTCCACGTCCTCGTCAACGGGAAACCGGTAGCCCTCAGGCTGGCCCTCCATGGCACGAGCGGTCCCCTTGGCCAACCGCTCAAAACCCTCGATCCCATAGGAAAGCCCATGAGCGGTCGCAGCAACCTGGGCCCCGTCCTCAGCGTCTCCAGCAAACGCAAATCCTGGCACCCAGCAAAGCGCGAAGGTCAAAGCACAGGCGACAAGCATGCGGAATCTATTAAGCACGAAAAGCTCCAAGAGAATACAAGGACGGAGTGAAACACAAAACGATGGAATTATCGCGCCAAGCCGCACTACTCGGAAAGCTCAAAGCCGTACTTAGCCCAAATCTTCTGAGCTTTCTTGTTGGTCAGACAGAAGTCGATGAACGCCTTGGCTTCGTCGGCGTGCTCGGAGCTCTCGGCAACGGCACCCGGGTACACGATGGGCTTGTGCGAATCCTCGGGACACACGAAGGCCTCCTCGATGCCGTCGTAGCGGAAGATATCGGAGCTGTAGACAAAACCGGCCACGCAGTCGCCTGTAGAGACGTAAGAAGCAGCGGTGCCGACCTTGTCGGCCAGTGCTACCTTGTCGGCGAGCTCGGGCGCGTACTCGCCGTCGTCGCCCTCGGTGCCGGTATAGAGGCCCACGGAGGCCAGGGCCTGGTTGGCGTACTTGCCGGCGGGAACGGTCTTGGCGTCGCCGATGGCGATCTTGCCGTCCAGATTCGCGACGTCGGCGATGGCCTCGACCTTGGTGTCGGAGCCCTCGGCGCGAATAATCACGAGGTCGTTGACGAACATGTCCTCACGCATGTCGGTGTCGACGAGCTCAGCGGCCTCGGCGTCGTCCATGGTGCCCTTGGAGGCCGTGATAAGCACGTCGACGGCAGCACCGGCGCGCATTTGCTCGACAAGGTCGCCAGACGCCTTAAACTGCGTGTCGGCAAACGTGGTGCCGGTCTGCTCGGTGTAAAGCTCCTGAACCTCGGGCAGAGCCTTCTCGAGCGAGTTGGCGGCAAAGACCTGCAGCTCGACAGCTTTCTTGGAAGATGCCTTAGCAGAACCGGCATCGGATCCGGCCGGCTCGGACGTCTTGCTGCCCGAGCAGCCGGCAAGACCAAGGCCGGCAGCGGCGACAGCAGAAAGCGAGACGAATCCGCGGCGAGAAACCATATCGAACATGTTCAACCCTTTCGAACGCTATGCCCGGGCACCCCGCCGCAGGCTTTATTCTGTTATTAGATTATACTTCTGCGCGAATAATGTTTGTGATAATGATTTCTCGTCCAATAAGTTTCTTTTACCGATAACCCCGAGATGGCCGCACTGTCGCTGCATAAAAAAGGCGGAGCAGCCCGTAAGGTCGCTCCGCCGCAGGTAGCGCGCTTATTTGGCGTGCCCGCCGCCCGCCGTCATTTGGGCCGCATGCTCCAGCTGGTCGCTCACAGCCTCCCAGCTTTCGCGGGCCGCTTTCGTAGATCCCGGAAAGTTGATGACAAGCGTATGCCCACGCTGCATACACACGGCGCGCGAGAGCATGGCGCGGCGCGTCTTGGTCATGGAGTACGCACGGATTGCCTCTGCAATACCCGGCACATCGCGGTCGCAGACGGCACGCGTCGCCTCGGGTGTCACGTCGCGCATCGAAAGCCCAGTTCCGCCGCAGGTGAGCACGACATTGGCGTAACACTCATCGGCGGCTTCCACAATGGCATCACCGATCTCGCTGGCGTCGTCGCGCACGACCACGTGTGAGGCGACCGTCCAGCCCTGCGCCTCGATAAGTTCCTCGAGTGCGGCTCCGGCCTCGTCCTGGGCAAGATCGCGCGTATCCGAGCACGTCACGATCGATATCTTCAGCTCCATAGCATTCCTCCTACAACACGGCGCCCTCGGGCAGGTCGACGCGAACAACGTCCACGACATCTCCCGCCTTGAGCTCGCACGGTCCTTCGTCAATGCACAGCAGGCAGTTCGCACGCTGCATAGTTCCAAGCAGCGCCGAATTCTGCGTCTTAGCCTCGGTCACCAACAACTCACCGGTCTCGGGGTCGCGCAAAACCGTGGCGCGATCGAAGAAGCGGCGATGCTGTCGCTTGTTCACGCCGTGTGTGAGCGTCGCCTGCTGCACGGGACGCGCATCCTCGGCAAAGCCGCGCATCTTGCGAATCGCTGGGCGGGCGAGCATCTCAAAGCCCACATACGCCGCGGCAGGATTGCCTGAAAGTCCCAGGTAGGGCTTACCCCCGAGCAAGCCAAACGTGATGGCCTTGCCCGGACGCATCGAGATGCGGTCAAACAGCACCTCGCCCTCGCGCCGGACGAGCGCCGTCACGAAATCGTAATCACCCGCCGAGGCGCCACCGCTCGTAATGACAAAATCGCACTCCTGCACGGCACGATGCACCAGCTCGGCAATCGCCTGCTCATCATCGGGCGCAATGCCGTAGAACACGGGCTCGGCTCCCGCATCGAGCGCCTCGGCCATCAGCGCTGAGGAGTTGGAGTCGCGAATCTGCCCGCGCGCCGGCAGCTCACTCGGCGCGACCAGCTCCGTGCCCAGCGAGATAATGCCCACGCGCGGAGCGGCATGGACCTTCACGCTCGCGTAACCGGCGCTTGCCAACAGGCCGGCGCCGGCCGGAGCCACAACCTCACCGGCGCGCATCACGACGTCGCCGGCATGGGCCTCCTCGGCGGCAGAGCGAACGTTCTCCCCCACCTTGGCCGGCGCCGAGAACCTCACACGCGAGCCCTCGTTGCCGTCACCGTCGAGCACATCGACGATCTCGTACTTCACCACGGCATCGGCACCTTCGGGCACCGGCGCGCCCGTCATGATGCGGACTGTCTCGCCCGGACCAAGAGCGCCCTCAAACACATGGCCCGCGGCCTCGTGTCCGATAACGTCGAGCGTCACCGGCGCCACACCAGACGCCTGCGCCAAGTCCGCCGCACGCACGGCATATCCGTCCATAGCGCTGTTGGCAAACGGCGAGATGTCGATATCGGCCACCGCGTCCTCGGCCAAGGGAAGACCGGCGGCCTGCCACACGGGAATCTCGACGAGATCGGTCGGAGCAACATGCGACAGAACAATCGACTGCGCGTCCTCCAGCGGAATGAGTTTCTCTGCCATATGCACCTCTTAATGCCACGGCGCACAACAGGGGCGCCGATTCTTTATGCTTGTCTCAGTATAATCCCCCGACGCGCGACCGCGACTTTGCCTGTACCCGCAAATACACCTGTCGGCCACAAGCAGCGAAACAGAATGGAAACCAACCCACCAGCTCGTCGCGTTTACCGCGTTCTATAATGCTTGCGTTGCAACCTAAAAGAGGAACGTATGGCTCATAACGACAAACCCGATAGCGCAAACGAGGCGCAGGATCATTCCCAGCCGCTCGACGATGGCGGTTTTTTCTCCCTGAACGACGTCATCACGGCAGGCAGGCATCAACTTACCCGCTCCGAGCATCTCTTGGCTGCAGACACGCGTCGCAACGCCCGCAACCTACTCGCGAGCGCTAAGTTGCTCGCACTCGTCGTCATCGTCTCGCTTGCCATGGGCGTTGCCGCTTGGGCGTTTTTGGCCTCGCTGAATATCGCGACCGATTATCGCGAACACCATGCGTGGGTGTACGCCCTGCTCCCCATCGTGGGCATGGCCACCGCGTGGGTCTACAAGAACCACGGTCTCGCCGCCAAGCGCGGCAACAACCTGGTCATCGACTCCGCTCTGGGCACCCGCCTCATCCATATGCGCATGGCCGTCCTCACCTTCGTCTGCTCCACGCTCACGCATCTAACGGGCGGATCGGCCGGTCGCGAGGGAGCTGCGGTGCAGATTGGCGGCACCATCGCCAGCAACATCTCGAGCCTCGCCCACCTCAAAAAGCATGACCACCACGACCTCATGCTCGCCGGAATCTCGTCGGCCTTTGGCGCCGTATTCGGTTCGCCCCTTGCCGGCGCGTTCTTTGGCATGGAAATGTGCTTTATCGGCAAGATCGACTACACCGCGGGCATCTACTGTCTGGTCGCCTCGTTTACCGGCTACTTTACATCACTCGCCCTGGGTACCGAGTACGAAGCGAATGTCATCGCCAGCGTTCCCACCATGACACCACGGACGGTTGTCATCGTTGTTATCAGCGCCATCATCTTCGGTCTGACGGCACGTCTCTTTGCCTGGTCGGTTCGAACCGTCAAGAGCCTGTACGGTCGCTTTATCACCAATTACCTTGTTCGCGCACTCATCGGCGCACTCGTGGTTTTGGCCACCTATGCCCTCCTCGACGCCTGGGACTACGCCGGCCTTTCCACGTGGCTTTCCGGCGCCGGATTTGCAGGCAACACCACCCTGGCGGACGCAGCCATCAAGTTGGTCGTCACAGCGCTTACCCTGGGCGCGGGCTTCCAAGGCGGCGAGGTCACGCCCCTGTTTGGCATCGGTGCGGCACTCGGTGGCTGGATCGGTTGCCTTACCGGGCTCGACCCCAGTTTTCTGGCGGCTCTCGGCATGCTCGGCGTGTTCTGCGCCGGCCTCAACGTGCCCATCACCACCTGCATGATGGCCATCGACCTGTTCCACGGCACGGCCGCCGGGTTCTTTGTCATCGTGGCCTTTATCAGCTATCTCGCCGGCGGACACCGCGGCGTGTACCCCGCCCAGCGCATCATCTCACCCAAGCGCCGTTCTCTTATTGTGGATGAGGGCGGTACGGTAGCGGAGGCTATCGAGCGCCACAACGACCTGATAGAGTAGATCTAATAATCACCGTGCAGCCACAATCGGGGGCAATTCGACCTGAGCGCGACCGCACCGTCATGTCACACGCCGGGAGTCGCCCCATGCACGCAACTGATTTTGGTCGCACGCTCATCATCGCCAACCCAGCCGCCCAGTCGGGTGCGGCACGCAAAGTTGCCGAGCGCCTGCAACGCTTTTTGGACATGACAGCACGCGCATCCCAGTTTGACCTGGTACTGACCGAGCGCATGGGACATGCCAAGGAACTCGCCGCGCAGGCAACGGGCTATCGCACCGTTATCGCCCTTGGCGGCGACGGCGTGATCCACGAGGTCGTCAATGGACTCATGACGCAGAATGAGGACGCCCGTCCCGCCCTTGCCGTCCTGCCCGTGGGCTCCGGTAACGATTTTGCCCAAACGCTCGGCATCGAAGATTTCTCCGGCAAGGATTTTGGCGCGCTGCTCACCTGTGAGCTGCAGCGTCAGGACATCGGGCGGATTCGCTCATGGAACCCCGCAAGCGGTAGCGGCGAATGTTCCGTTGAGTACTATGACCAGACGCTTTCAATCGGCATCGATGCTGCTATCGGCCTTGGCACCACCGAGCTGCGCAAAAAGACCGGTTTGACGGGCGCGCCGCTCTACACCCTCTCGGGACTTGAGCAGTTTGGCCTGCGCTATCGCAACTACCCCATGACAGCCAGCTTTGACGGCGCGCCCGCCGAGCGCGTGAGGGCGATCATCATGGCGATTCAGCTGGGCCCCACGTATGGCTCGGGCTATCGCATCTGCCCCGATGCCGACCCCTGCGACGGCATGCTCGACGTCTGCTACGCATGCGGCCCTGTCCCTCGCGCGGTTGCCCTGCCTATGTTTCTTTCGGCCAAGGACGGCCACCATACCAAGTTGCCGCCGGTTCGTATGCGCCGCTGCCGCCATGCCGCGCTCACCCTGGAGGAGCCCGACTACCCCATCCAGGCCGACGGCGAGCCCGTTGTCGCCTCGCGCATAGAGGTCGACGTCCTTCCCGCCGTTCTCGAAGTCTGGCACCCAACCCGCTAACCCCCCATAAGTTGCGGTGAAATAGGGACTGTTTATGCAGTTAAAGCCGCAAAACAGTCCCTATTTCACCGCAACTTATAAGGAGGCTATTCGTCGCCGCCCGGCTTGCGACGGTTGGCCTTTTTAATGGCGTTGAAGTGCTTGTCATTGAGCCTGCGCTGGCGAGAGCGCTGAGGCACCTTGGTCTTTACGCGTCGGCGCGGCGGACGGCCACGACGCTCAAGCTCTGCTCTCAGCTTACGCAGGCAGCTCGCACGATTCTGAAACTGACTACGGCTCTCGCGCGCCGTCACGACAATTCCCGTGGGCCCATGTTTCATGCGCACCGCAGAGTCCGTCGTGTTCACGCCCTGTCCGCCCGGACCTGTCGCGCGAAACACCTGCACCTCGCAATCGCGCGCCAACTCCTCGACCGACATCTCGGCATAGCGTGCATACTCGCGCCATCCCATCTTGTTCTCATCCATATCAACACCTCCCCTCATAAAAAATGTGACAAAGGGAAAGTCCCTTTGTCACATCGCATACCAATCGCTTGTGTTGCACGCTTAGGCGAAGGTGATCTCGCCGGTATCGCAGTCCATATCGGCGATACGGGCCAGGCTCTCAACACGGAAGCCGCGCTCGCGGAGCTTATCGCCACCGCCCTGGAAGCCCTTCTCAACGGCGATGCCAATGCCGGCAACCTCGGCGCCCGCAGCCTCGCAGATTTTGATAAGGCCCTCGAGCGCGCAGCCGTTGGCCAAGAAGTCGTCGATGATCAGGACCTTGTCGCCCTCGGACAGGAAACGCTTGCCAACGATGACCGGATACTCCTTCTGCTTGGTAAAGGAGTAGATGGTCGTGGCATACTGCTCGCCGTCGAGGTTGATGGACTGCGCCTTCTTGGCAAAGACAACCGGCACGCCGCCAAAATGCTGGGCCGCGATGCAAGCCATGCCAATGCCCGAAGCCTCGATCGTCAGGATCTTGTTGATCTCGACATCCTTGAACAGACGGGCCCACTCGGCGCCCATGTGGTCGAACAGCTCAACGTCGCACTGGTGGTTGAGGAAGGCATCAACCTTAAGGACGTTACCGGCCTTTACGATGCCGTCATGGCGAATACGATCCTCAAGCTCCTGCATGGCGCAACCCCTTCTCGCGGCAACGATACCGCGCGATTAATAAACGTTGTTCGATAGTCTACCACGGACCGACCCCCGCCCGCCCCACAAGCCGCATTGCACCACAAACCAGTCTTTTTGGGACGGCGCGAATCGTGGCAGACAGCCTCCCAACACGCTAATGGCGGGCGCGCGTCTTCACCAAACGCACCATGGCAAGCGCAAAGCCCACAGCGGCCACAGCCATGAGTACGTAGAACACCGAGCGAAAGCCGAATAGGAATACATCCGGACGGCCTGCAACAAAACTGGTCACGGCCTCGCCCATCGCCACGCTCATCTGCCCATACAGGATATGCGACGCCGCCGTAATGCCGAGTGCCATGCCGGCGTAGCGCGCCAGGCTGCCCAGGCTGCCCGCAAAGCCGAGCGCTTCGCGCGGAGCTGAGCCCATATACAGCGAGTTGTTGGGGCTCTGGAAAATCGACGTGCCACACGACATAAACGCAACGCAGCACACGATCACAGGGATAGAAGAGCGCTCGTCGAGCGTGCTTACCGCAAAGAGACCGCACACGTACACGCCTAGACCGACCGCCGTGGGTCCCTCGCAGCCAACGCGGTCCGAAACCGTTCCCGAAAGCGGGCCGATAAAGGCATTCACCATCGGCAGCGCCAAAAAGAGCAATCCGGAAATGTCGGAACCAAAGCCATGGGCGTCCTGAAAATAGAACGGCAGGATAAACTCAGATGCGCCAATACCAACGAACACGATGAGCATGCAGGCAAGGTTGATGGTGAAGGCCGAATTTGCAAAGCAGCGACGAGCGGCCTCGATCAGGGACATGGGGCGCTCGCCGGCCTCCGGCTTAACATGCGGCAGCGTGTAGAGCCCCACGATAAACGAGATGACGCCAATGGGCAGGTTGATGAGGAAGATGCTCTCCCAAGGAAAGCTTGCCACCAGCATGCCGCCGAGCACGGGGCCACACATCATGCCGAGGGCCACAAAGGTCGCAAGAATACCCATGGCACGGCCTCGTTCGCGCGCCGGAAACGACTCGGTGATGATACCCATGTTGTTGGCCATGGCCGCCGCGCAACCGACGCCCTGAACGATGCGTGCCAGAATAAGAACTTCGAGCGAGGCCGAAAGGCCGCACAGCAGCGAACCGACCGAAAAGACGATGACGCCCAGCTGGAACACGTTCACCTTGCCGCGCACGTCGCCCAGACGGCCAAACGGCAACATAGCCACGCAAGTCGCAAGCAGATACACCGAGCTTACCAGCTGAATGCGATCGAGGCCCACGCCCAGCTCCTTTTGCATCACGGGCAGCGCCACGGTCACGACGGTCGAATCCAGACACACCATAAACGTCATGATGAGCACGGTAAACAGAATCGCCCACTTGTTCTTGCCATGGGTGTCGCCCTCTAGGGCAATATGCTCGCGGCGCAGCTGCTCTGCGGTTTTCTCCATATCCATCCTTTCGAGTGGCCCAACGCAAAAACGGGGCCCCAATCGCCTGTAAACAGTCGCGATTGGGGTCCCGCCTACGGAATCGGAACTAAAGGTCGCCGAAGCTTTCTGCCAGCATCGGCGCCTTATGCGAACGCTAGCCTAGCACTGCTCGAGCGCCTGCTCAAGGTCGGCAATCAGATCGGCCGTGTCCTCGAGGCCGCACGACAGGCGCACCATGTCGGCGGAGATACCGCAGGCGATGAGTTCCTCGTCGTTCATCTGGCGATGCGTAGCGTTAGCAGGATGCAGGCAGCAAGTGCGGGCGTCGGCAACGTGCGTGGCGATCTGGGCGAGCTTGAGGCTCTTCATAAAGGTCTCGGCCGCCGCGCGACCACCGTTAAAGCCAAAGCTCACAACGCCGCAGGTACCGTTGGGCATGTACTTCTGAGCCAGGTCATAGTACTTATCGCCCTCCAGGCCCGGATAGCTCACGAAGCGCACCTTGGGATGGCTCTGCAGGAACTTGGCAACGGCCAGGCCGTTCTCGCAATGACGCGGCATGCGCACATGCAGGCTCTCGAGCGAGCTGTTCAGGAAGAAGGCCGCCTGCGGATTCTGCATAGGACCAAGATCGCGCATGAGCTGAGCGGTTGCCTTGGTAATGAAGGCACCCTCGCGACCAAACTTCTCGGCATAGGTCACGCCGTGGTAGCTCTCATCGGGCGTGGTAAGACCCGGGAACTTGTCCGCATGAGCCATCCAGTCAAACTGGCCGTGGTCGACGATCACGCCGCCCAGGTAGGCAGCATGTCCATCCATGTACTTGGTGGTGGAGTGCGTGACGATGTCGGCGCCCCACTCAAAGGGACGGCACATCACGGGCGTCGGGAAGGTGTTGTCGACCATCAGCGGCACGCCGTGGTCATGTGCGGCCTTGGCAAAGCGCTCAATATCGAGCACGGCAAGGGCGGGGTTGGCAATCGTCTCGCCAAAGACGAGCTTGGTATTGGGCTCAAAGGCTGCCTCGAGCTCCTCATCGGTGCAGTCGGGGGCGACGAACGTGCAGGTCAGACCCATGCGCTCCATGGTATGAGCCAGCAGGTTGTAGGTACCGCCGTAAATGGCAGAGCTCGCGACCACATGATCGCCGGCACCGGCCACGTTAAAGATCGCGAGAAAGTTCGCAGCCATGCCCGAGCTCGTGAGCATCGCGGCGGTGCCTCCCTCCATCTCGCAAATCTTGGCGGCAACCAGATCGCACGTGGGGTTCTGCAGGCGGCTGTAGAAGTAGCCCGACTCCTCCAGGTCAAACAGCTTGCCCATGTGCTCGGACGTGTCGTACTTCCACGTGGTGGACTGGTAGATGGGCACCTGGCGCGGCTCGGCATCTCCCGGGTGATAGCCGCCCTGAACACATGTAGTACCGATGGTCTGCTCGCTCATATCTAGCTCCCTTGCCTGGGTTACGTTTTATTCGGTTCACGATACCGCTACCCCGCACCCCTCTCAACCCATCCCCAAGGTAGGTTAAGGGACAAATTAATCAGGGGTATTTATCTCAAGCCTTGGGCATTTGCTCGATAGATAAAAACGAGGCATACATGAAGCTCTCGATGATTACATGCCCCGTCACGGGTACCATAGGCGGGTACACCGTGACCAAGGAGACAACGATGAAGCAAATCGATACGGCCCAGCTCGACATCACCGCCTGTCAGGCTCAAGCTGCCGAATATCACGCCCGTGGCTTTAACTGCGCCCAGGCCGTCGCCTGCACGCTCGCGCCCGCCGTCGGGCTCGACCCCCAGGTCGCCTTTACGCTCACCGAGGGCTTTGGCGCCGGCATGGGCGGCATGACCGAAACCTGCGGCGCCATCTCGGGCGCCGTGGCCATCATGGGCTTTGTAATGAGCGACGGCATGGAAAACCCCAAGACCAAGGGCCAGACCTACAAGCTGTCGCGCGAAATCGCCAAGCGCTTTGGCGAGAAGAACACGACGACCGTCTGTGGCACGCTCAAGGGCATCGGATCGGACAAGGGTCCGCTCCGCAGCTGCCCCGGCTGCATCGACGATGCCGTCGAGATCGCCCGCGATGTGCTAAAGCAGCTCGCCGAGTAAACGGCGGCAACATAAATCGACGGCCGGCGCGCTTGGAATCAATCCTAAAGCACGCCGGCCGTCGCCGTTAGAACTCGGCAAATTCGGGAGCGCCGACCTCAATCTCCTCGCGCCCTGCCATGAGCTCGCGTATCTTAGAGCAAAACGGTTCCTGCTCCCCCGCCTTAAACACCAAATGAATCGTCACGGCATCCGCGTAATCGGTATCCGAAACCTTGGCACCTGAATCCTGCGCCAAACGAAGCACCTGCTCATACCGCGAATAGGCCACATGCACGTCAATAGGCACGACACTGGTCATCTCGACGATCTGACCAGCCTCCCGAGCAGCCGCCACCCCCGCCTGCGTCGCCGCGGTATAGGCGCGCACCAATCCACCAGGCCCCAACAGCGTGCCGCCAAAATAGCGCGTCACCACGCAGCAAACATTTTTGAGCTCTGCGCCGCGCAGCACCTCGAGCGTCGGCATCCCGCTCGTGCGGCTCGGCTCACCGTCATCGCTCTGGCGCTCGCGTCCATCGACCAAAATCCACGCGGGAACATTGTGTCGAGCGTCGTAATGACGTTTGCGAACAATCTCGATAAAGGCATTCGCCTCATCCTCGGACTCAATATGGACCAGCTGGGCAATAAACCGGCTCTTGCGGTCCACAAACTCGCCCGAAACCTCAATATTCGATTGCAGAGTAAAATAGCTGTCCAACAAAGCCCCTCAACAACAAGCAAAGCAACAAACAGCCTCAATAATACGGCAAAGGCAGTACCATTGCCCTCGCCAACAAGAACGGAAACGCCAATGATGCCGTCGCCAACAGCGAGAACCCGTCAGCGCGAGCAAGGTGCCTTGAAAGACGAGGGCATTGACCTTATGGTCATGCCCGAAGGCTTGAAAGGCAGATTGCCGCGCTGACGGGTTCGCAGCGTCAACAAAGTGCCGAGTGGGCTTGTAAGCCGGGTTCTGTCGTGAACGGTCATTTATCTTGTCTGCACGTTACCGTGCAGTTCCACGCACGCTACCCGAACGCGGACCGGGCCGGCCCATAGCGTTCCTATTCGCGCTTGCTCCGGATGGGGCTTGCCAAGCCGCCGTGTTGCCACGACGCTGGTGGTCTCTTACACCACCGTTTCAGCTTTTCCCTTTACGCCTTGCGGCGCAGGTGGGAGTCTTCTTTTCTGCGGCGCTTTCCGTCGGATCACTCCGCCCGGCCGTTAGCCGGCATCCCGCCCTCTGGAGCCCGGACTTTCCTCACGCGTGCTGCAAGCAGCACATCGCGCGACCGTCTGGCCCACTCAGCAGTGCAAGAGTGTAACACACCGTTGCCGCAGGCAATGGCACAACGCAAACGCTCGACACGATAAACCAAGAACCGCCATGCGTTACAATGGTCCTGTCGATGGGCAACGTCGTCAGTCGAGACGCGACCGCGCTCCGCACCCCTCCGTCTACTCGGTGTGTTCCCGCCTCCTCCCCGAGGCGGGATGTCGGCATTTTTCATGCACCGACAACCCAATAGCAAACAGACAACCCGGGCAGCATTGCGCACGGATAGCATCGCGCGCCTCAGCAGCAAATGCAAAAAGGGACCCGTCCATTGCGGACGGATCCCTTAAAACAAGTGATCGTCAAACCGATTTACTCGGCGTCGGTCTCCTCGTCCTTCTTCTCGGAAGGAAGCGGGGTAACCTCGATCTCGACGCCCAGAGTCTCAGCAGCAGACTTCATGGACAGGGAGATGCGACGACGGTCGAGGTCGATCTCCATGACCTTGACCTGAACCTTGTCGCCCACGTGGGTGACCTGAGAAGGCTGGTCGACGTGCTTGTTGGCCATCTCGGAGATGTGCACCAGGCCCTCGATGCCCTCGCCCAGGTCGACGAAAGCGCCGAACGGGACAAGCTTGGTCACAGTGCCCTCGACGATAGCGCCGACGGGGTACTTCTTGACCAGTGCGCGCCACGGATCCTCGGTGGTCTGCTTGAGACCCAGGGAGATGCGCTCGCGGTTGAGATCGACGTCGAGAACCTCGACCTCGACCTCCTGGCCGACCTTGACAACCTCGGAAGGATGGTTGACGTGGTTCCAGGAGAGCTCGGAGATGTGGATGAGGCCGTCGATGCCGCCGAGGTCGACGAAGGCGCCGAAGTCGACGATGGAGGAAACGGTGCCCTGGAGACGCATGCCAGACTTGAGCTTGGACAGGATCTCGGAGCGCTCGGCCTTACGGGACTCCTCGAGCACGACGCGACGGGAGAGGACGACGTTGTTGCGGTTGCGGTCCATCTCGATAACGCGGGCCTCGATGCGGGTGCCCATGTAGGAGGTGAGGTCCTTGACGCGACGGAGGTCGACGAGGGAAGCAGGCAGGAAGCCACGCAGGCCGATGTCGAGGATCAGGCCGCCCTTGACAACCTCGATAACCTCGCCCTCGACGTTCTCGCCGGAGTTGAACTTCTCCTCGATGCGGTTCCAAGCACGCTCGTACTCGGCACGCTTCTTGGACAGGACCAGACGACCGTCCTTGTCCTCCTTCTGGAGAACCAGAGCCTCGATGGGATCACCGAGTGCAACGATGTCTGCAGGGTTAGCGTCCTTGCGGATGGACAGCTCGCGGACCGGGATAACGCCCTCGGACTTGAATCCGATGTCAACGAGCACCTCGTCATGCTCGATCTTAACGACAGTGCCGTTAACGAGATCGCCCTCATCAAAGTCGGTAATCGTACCGTCGATGAGGTTGTTCATCTCCTCCTCGTTGACATCGTCAAGAGAGAAAATGGACGAGTTCTGAATCTCACTCAAAGGTGGACCCCTTTCGAACTACGGGGCCCCGATT
>JAUUMM010000056.1:0-9568 GCA_030839365.1 Collinsella sp. | reverse complement strand
TTGGCGACGAGGATGAGGTTGGAGCCCAGGGTGGAGTTCCACTGGGTGGCAACCTGACCATGAACCAGTCGGTTATCGATGCGGGTAAGAAGAATGTTGGGTTCTGCCATGTTGATCAGCTTCCTTTCGTTATTTGCTGACGACAGTTACTTGATCTCCTGAATCGCGTAACGCGAAACATCTACGACGGCTCCGGATCGGACTTTGATCTGGACCTTCTCGCCTTCGATGCCTTTGACGGTTCCGTAGATACCGCCGGCGAAAAGAACCTCTTGACCCGGCTTGAGCTCGGTGTGCAGCTCCTTGAAGTACTTCTGCTTCTTCTTCATGTTGATTTGCGACCAGATGGTGTAAATCAAGCCCATGATGACAAGCAGGCCTAAAAGGGCGACCGAGGAGCTCAGGACGTTGGCTCCGAAATCGGCCATTAGATGCCGTCCTCGTCGCCGAAGATATCCTCTTCGTCGGAGCCGGCAACGGATGCGACCGTCTGGGCGGTGATGCCCGTCTGGCCAACGGTCACGGCCTGCTCGCCAAGCTCGGCGAGCGTGGCGTTGCCGCGGAGGAACAGAAGCTCAATAACCATGGGAAGGTTGGTGCCGGTCAGAACCTCGACGTTGTCGACATCCTGGGCAATCATCATCGCCTGGTTGAACGGGGTGCCACCAAGCAGGTCGGTAAAGACGAGCACGCCATCGCACTCCTCGCGCATGGCGGTAATAGCGGCGCGGAGATCCTCACCGTAGGAAGCAGCCTGGTCGCCCTCAAAAGGAACGACGGTAAAAGCGGGCTGGTCGCCAGCAACCATAGCGATAGCGCTTGCGAGGCCGGGTGCGAACTGTCCATGACCGGTAAGAATAAAGCCAACCATTCAAATTTCCCTTCCGAAGGTGTGTACGATCTGAGTCCGATGATTTTCGGAAGCCAGCGGGCGCTCGCCCTTAAAGCTTCTTAGAAAGCGTACTTTGAAGACCAGTGGTTTCTAAACTGGTAGTAACCACGTGACGTGTTGTTGTCACTATATCACCCCAGAAGAGGTCGCTTTCGTTGATTCATACGGTAAAACGTTTTTGCACCGCTCACGGTGATAAATCGACCGTTTACCGGTCGTTAACACTTCTACCTGCGGTTTTGAAACCGTTCCGAAATGCTTTGGCAAAAGATCGGATCTTTTCCTGTGTCTAAACAACGCAGGGCGGCTAAAAATAGCGTGTAGAAAAATTGCAGGTCATTGTGAAGATATGTGAATTGGTCTTTTTGACTTAATACCAGTTAGGACCAGTTTTGAGATTATCGGTGAACGGTAGTTTTCGACCGTTCACCGGTTACTTGTAATCGTTTGCAGCTGTTTTCCCAGATGAATTAGAGAAACGCGATGGAACGCTTGCGCGGGCGCGAGGCCTATCCTATTGATTTCGGCAACAAAAAGCCCGCTAGAACGTTGTCCGTTCTAGCGGGCTCAATCAGGTAGATCGGTTAGCGCGCAGTAGTGCAGGCAAACCTTACGCAAACAGGCCGTAGATGCTGATGTTGGCCTTGGCGTAGAGGCCGTTAGCATACTCGGTCCACTTGGAGCTGGCGCTCGAAGCCTGCGAGGAATACTGCTGGTAGGCGGTGTAATAGGCGGTCATGGCCTGCTTATAGGTAGCGCTATCGGCCGTAAAGGCATCGTCGGCAAAGGCCTTAGCGTAGGCGCTATCGGCGTCCTTCCAGGTGCCTTTCTCGCTATCCCACTCGTCGCCGGCAAGGTTGATGATGTAATCGGCGTAGTCCTTGCTCGCGGTCTCCTCGTTACCGTCAGCAGGCTCAGTCGGGGCGGTCGGCATGCTTGCGGAGGTGTCGCCGACCTTCTTCTTGTAGAGCTTCTGCAGCGTCGCGGACTGACGGACGATCTGCTTGGCCTGGTCCTTGGACACGCCATACTGCGTGGCCATGGTCTTGTAGTCCGAAGTGCCGATGGAATCCTCGGCGTACTTCTTCATCTCCTTAGAAGAGACGGTGATGCCCTCGTCCTCGGCAGCGTCGAGCAGGATCTTGTTGCGCACGTAGGACAGGATGACGTCGGCAGAGGGAGCGGTGTAGTTGCCATCGCCATCCTTGACGGTGTCGAGGCTGTACTGGCTCTCAATGGCCTCGCGCGCGGTGATGTCGCTCTTCTTGCCGTTGTAGCTGTAGCTTGCCACGGTCGAATCGAGCTGGTCCTCGGTGAGGGTCGCCGAGCCGACGCCCTTGCCGCCAAAACCACCGTTGCCGATAAAGAAGCCGACCACAGCAGCGATCACGACTGCAACCACGAAGGCGGCAATCATCGTCTTCTTGTGCTTGGATGCGCGGTCGTCTTCGTCGGAACCCAGGATATCGTCGTCCTCGTCCTGCTCCTCGGGCATGAGGTTCTCGTCGGCGGCGTCCGCGGCGATCTTTGCCTCCAGGCGAGCGTCCTCCTCCTCGGCCGTCGTACCGGCGGCAATATGTTCGGCAGACGTACCGGCGACCAGATCGATCTTCTCCTCCTCATCACCATCGGGGCCTTCGCCGCGCTCGATGATCTGGATGCCGTCGATCTCGTCCTTCTCGTCCTTCTTTTGAATCAGACCCATATCAGTTACTCCTTGTTAGGAAACATAGTCCGCAATAGAATACGCCCGACAAAGCGCCGGGCGTATTGATTCTCAGGTTATACGCAAACACTTAAGTACTATTTAGGCGTTTGCAGTCTGCATGCCTTAGGCCAGGTGCGCGATAACGGCATCGGCAAAGGCCTGCGTGCCCACAGCGCCCTCAACGGAGCCGGTCTGGGCACGACGAACGTCGCCGGTAACCTGCTCACCCTCGTCGAGCGTGGCAGAAACGGCGGCGCGAATGCGATTGGCCGCGTCGTTCTCGCCCAGGTGATCGAGCATCATAGCCGCGGACAGAATCTCGGCCGTGGGGTTAGCGATATCCTGGCCAGCGATATCGGGCGCGGAGCCGTGCGTCGCCTCGAAGATGGCACAGTCGGCACCGATGTTGGAACCCGGAGCCATACCCAGTCCACCTACCAGACCGGCGCACAGGTCGCTCACAATGTCACCGTACAGGTTGGGCAGCACCAGGACATCGAAGTCGTTGGGGTTCTGGACCAGGCCCATGCAGGTGGCATCGACGATCTTGTCGTTGAACTCGATATCGGGATAGTTGGCGGCCACCTCGCGCGCAACGCGCAGGAACAGGCCATCGGTCGCCTTCATGATGTTGGCCTTATGCACGGCCGTCACCTTTTTGCGGCCGCAGCGGCGGGCGTACTCAAAGGCGTACTCCACAATGCGGCGGCTCTTGGCGATGGAGATGGGCTTGATCGAGATAGCGGAATCGGCGGCGAAGGCCTTCTGACCCGAGCGCTCGACAAGCTGCGAGAGCTCCTCGACCTCGGCAGCCCCCTCATCGAACTCGATGCCGGCATAGAGGTCCTCGGTGTTCTCGCGCACGATGACCAGGTCGACGTCGCGGAAGCGCGAGCCGTCGCCCGGCTGCGACAGGCAGGGGCGCACGCAGGCGTACAGGTCAAAATGCTTGCGCAGGGCGACGTTAACGCTGCGGAAACCCGTGCCGACCGGCGTGGTGATGGGGCCCTTGATAGCAACCTTGGTCTCGGCGACCGCATCGAGCACATGTTGGGGCAGCGGCGTGCCAAACTCGTCCATGACGCCGGCACCGGCCTCCTGGACGTTCCAGTTGATCTGGACACCAGTGGCCTCGACCACGCGGCGCATAGCCTGCGTAATCTCGGGACCGATACCGTCACCGGGAATCAGGACTACATCGTGCGCCATAATCTGTTACTCCTCGTCTTCGGCGTCGTCAGATTTTTTTACGCTAGCACGCTTCTTCTTTTTGGAGAGATCCAGGCCAAAACGTTTAACAAGCATTTCGCAAATCTCGCTCGAACGGGCCTTGAGATAGCTACCCTTGCCGTTCTCGGCATCGAACTTAAGGCGCAGCGCGAGCTTCTCGGCGACCTCGGCGTCAATCTCGCCCCGGCCAAACTCGTACAGGCAACCGAGCATGTCGCGATACTCGAGGTCGCCGTGGTAGCACTGGATGGCCTCGTCCAGGATGGGCCAAGCCTCGCGCGAACGCTCGACGCTCGTGGCGCCCCACACGCACAGCAGGCGGAAGGCGGCATAGCGCAGCGTGGACGAAATCTCATCGAACAGCGCGGTCTCGGCGCCCTCAAAGGCATCGCCCAGCTGCTCGGGGCAGGTGGTGGCGAGCGCCGCCAGGGCATCGAGAGCCTCCCAGCGGGTCTGAGCCTCGGGGCGGTCGAGCGCCTCGATCAGCGCGGGCACGCAGGGCACGACGCGCTGCGGATCGCGCTCGGCAAGCAGGTGCAGCACGCGGGCGGCAAACTGACGGATGCGGCGCGTGGGGCAGCCGAGCTCCTGGACCAGGCGGTCGACGGCGTTCTCGTTCTCCTCTGCCAGCTGGAGCTGTGCCAGCTCCTCGTCGGTGAGCTGTTCGTCTTTGTTTTCTGCCATAGTTACCTCTTTTTACTATTTCTTAGCGTGCTTGTCAGCACCCTTGCTGTCATCGGCGACCGAGATGAGCTGTCGGTCGGCCGCGCCATTGCGACGCGCACGGCGGCGCTCCTCGGCATCGCCCGCGTCGGCGGCGGCGCGGTGAGCCTTGTTGACGTTAAAGACCTCGTCGTGTTTGCGCCACGGACCGACGGACTCGCCAAAGCTCATCTTAAGGCCGGCGATAAAGCCGCCGAGCCAGCCGATCGGCGCAAACTGCACCAGCGGGAACAGCGAGAACACCCAGGTCAGCAGGATGACTGCCGCCGCTCCCGCAAAGTTGGCAATCCAGTAGTCGCGCTTGGTGATGACGCGCTTTTCGCACGCCCACTGGCCGCACAAAAAGCCAATGTAGATCGCGAAGAGAAAGAGCACCAGCGCAAGCACCACGAACGTCCAGCTCATGGGCGCTACTCCCCGTGATGGTGGCCGCAGCAGCACTCGTGGCCATCATCATGGCCGTGGCCGCCGCAGCACTCGTGGTCCTCGCCATGGTGGTGGCCGCAACCGCACTCATGGTCGTCGCCGTGCTCGCCGCAACCGCAGCCGTCCTCGTGAGCACCGTGCTCTTCGGGACGATACTGCGACCAGTCCAGACCGGCGGCGATGGCGTCGGCCTCCTCCTTATAGAGGACCGTGATGGCCTGGGTGCCCAGCTTGGCACCACCGATGGCATCGAGCATGTCGTAGAGCGTAAAGGCCACGTCGGCGCCGGGCAGCGCAAGCTCGCGATCGTCGGCATAGGCGAGCGCCAAGCGCAGGTCCTTGATGAAGTGCTCGACCATAAAGCCGGGCTTGTAGTCGCCGTCGAGCGCCTTGGTAGCCAGGCTCTCCATGGCGCCGGACTTGCCGGTACCGCCCAGGATCATCTGGCGGGTCTTCTCCAGATCAAGGCCGCTCAGCTCGGCAAATGCCATGGCGTCTGCCATGCCGACCATGCAGGCGCCCAGCGACACCTGGTTGGCGAGCTTGGCAGCCTGGCCCTTGCCGGCGCCGTCGAAGCAGCAGATGTTGGCCGCAAAGGTGGCAAGGATGTCGCGGACCGGCGCGATGTCGTTCTCGGTAGCGCCCACGATAGCCGTGAGCGTACCGGCGATAGCGCCCGACTCGCCGCCGGTGACGGGGCAGTCAAACGCCATGCGACCAGAAACCTGGGCGGCCTCGGCAATGTCACGGGCAAGCTCGGGCGAGCTCGTGGTGAGGTCGATCAAGACCGCGCCGGGCTTAGTGCACGCGAGCAGGCCGTCGCCAGCCAGGTAGAGTTCCTCGACCTCGGAGGGATAGCCCACCATGGTAAAGACGACATCGGCGTTCGCCGCGGCATCGGCCGGCGTATCTGCCCAGACGGCGCCGCGCTCGATAAGCGCCGCCGCCTTGGACTTGGTGCGGTTGTTGACCGTGACGGGATAGCCGGCGTCCAGAATGTGGCCGGCGATGGGGGCACCCATGATTCCGGTGCCGATGAATGCGACGGAGAGCTTGTTTGCCATGAAACCTTTCCTTTTGGGTTGGGTGTTGTTACCAGGTTGAATACTCGGTGCCAGCGTTTGGGCTGTGAGTCGAGGGCGATTACGGACGCAGCGCTTGCCTACTGACCGCGCACGCGGCGGGCGATACGGTCGGAAAGCGACGCCTTGTCGGCGCGGTTCTTACCCCAAAACGCGCAGCCCACCATGCCGGGGCCCACGTGCGAGCCGATGGTGGGACCCACGGAGCCGCGAATGATCGTGACGTCGGCGCAACCCTCCTCCTTGCGGATGGCGGCTTCGAGCCAGTCACCATCCTTTTCGGCATCGGCCGTCATGATGGCGATGGGCATGGTGCGATCGGGCACGTAGTTCTCGCGGAACGACTTGAGGATGGACTTGAGCGCCTTCTTGCGGCCGCGGTTGACGCCGATCAGCGACAGCGAGCCGGCCAGGTCGTAGGAGAGCTCGGGCTTGACGTCGAGCTTTGCCGTGAGCTGCGCCGCCGCGGGAGGAATGCGGCCGCCGGCAGCCAGTGCGTCGAAGCTCTCGAGCGTAAAGTAGCCGTGCACGTAGGTCTTTGCCTCGTTTGCCCAATCGACCAGCTGCTTGGCGGTCAGTCCCGCCGAACGCTGGCGCACGGCCTCGAGCGCCAAGAGCGCACCGGTCGCGCAGGGCAGAGCGTTGTCGACCACGTAGAGCTCAAAGTTGGGATACTCGGCGCGCACGACATCTGCCGCCTGGCACGCGGAGTTGTAGCTCGACGACAGCGCCGAGGTAAAGCACAGGTAGACCGTGGGCGTGCCCTCTTTGGCGCACTCGGTAAAAAACTCGATATAGCGACCGAGCGACACAGCCGAGGTGGACACGCGGGCACCGGCGCGCATGCGGTCGTAGAACTCCTTAGGGCTCATGCTCGACCAGATGTCGTCTGTGCGCTCCTCGCCATCGATAATGAAAGGGAAACCCAGGATATCGACATCGAGGTTCGCGGCGACCTCGGGGCTAAAGTCGCAGCAGGTATCGACGACGATGCGGCAACGGTTCGAATGACCGGCGGATACGGCCTTGTCCATCAAAGCGACTCCTTACGTAAAAAGGCGGCCACCCGCATGGGATGGCCGCCAACCGTTAACTCATGCAAGTTAACGTATTTTACTCGTCAAGTGTTTCGATGCGGGGCTTGATGATGCCATATCCACCATTCTTACGGTGATACACCACATTGATAAGACCGGTCGTCGCGTTCTCGAACACGTAGAAGTCGTGGCCCAGCAAATCGGTCTGCACCAGCGCCTGCTCCTCGGTCATCGGGGTGACATCGATGACCTTCTCGCGGACGAGCAGGTCGTCGTCCTCCTCGGGCAGCAGCAGGTCGGCCAGATCCTCAACGCGCTCGACCGGCGCGACATCCGCGGCACTGGCACCACCCTGGCGGTTGTCCACGACCTTGGTCTTGAACTTGCGCAGCTGGCGGGTGACCTTATCGGCGGAGAGGTCGATGGCAGCATACATATCTGCGCCGTGCTCGGCAACGCGAATCACCGAACCGCGGGCACGAGCCGTGACCTCGACGATTGCCGGGTTGGGGTTCGAGGGGTTCTTCTCATAACGAAGCACGACGTCGACTGTCATGGGCTCGATGTCGAAAACCTTGAGCGCCTCGCCGATTTTCTCATCCACATGCGCACGCAGAGCATCGGTTACCGTCGTCTTGCGTCCAGAAACCTTGATATCCATACGTGGCTCCAATCTGCCTCGGGGACTTACTGTACTGGCTATGTACCCATTGCCGTGCATTTAATCACGCGAATTCCCAAAGACCCGAATAACGACTGCTTGATACCGCGTACCGAAGTCTCGCACTTTTCCGTGGCAAAGTGCGCTATAGGAAGGCGTCGACGGAGTTAATATTTCTCCTGGAAATTAGCTTTGACCTGCTAGTTTTACCAAAATAGAAAAGCCGGGCTCCCCTATTTGGGAGACCCGGCCATGCGTGTTGAAACCGTGAAGAAGCGCCTTGTTCGGTGTATGGCAGACGCCACCCCTACCAATAACTAGCTATTGAGCTTGTTGATGTCATCGTCGGTGATGGCGCCCTCCTGGCTAGACGACGGACTGTCGCCGTTGTTATCAGAGGCGTCGCCATCGGAGGACTCGGTCTCGTTGGACGTGGAGTCGGATGCCTGCACATTGGCCCCCGAAACAGTCTTGGCGGTAAGGTCATAGGGCATTTGGCCATACCAGACGCAGTGGACCGCCTCGAGCGTGCCGTCGACCGTGATACCGTCGAGGGCATCACTCACGGCACGGCACAGCTCATCGTTAGAGCTAAGGCCTGCGACGCCAAGCGTGGAGGGTGCCTCGAGCGTGCCGACATAGGAGATCTGACTCATCAGGCGCGCGAGGTAACCACCGGCCGTGGAATCACAGATCACGTAATCGACCTCGCCCGACTCGAGTGCCTCGAAGCACTCGTTGATGTTGGAGAAGGTCTTTTGGTTGGCCGTGATGCTTTGCTTGGCAAGCGCTTCCTGCGAGGCCGAGGAAGTCTGAACGCCCAAGGTAGCAGTGTTGAGTGTGTCGGTTGAGACACTCGGGGACTCTCCGTCGCTGGTCTTGCCGAACACGGCGGCAGCATCGTACAGACAGGTGCCAAGCGAGCTGATGTCGCCGTCCGTAGACCTAACGTCGCCAATGAAGATGTCGGCCTTCTTATCGCTGAGCACGGAATCGGCCGAGGACGCATCGACAAAAGCAACCTTGAGACCCATGCGGCACGCGAGGGCACGAGCGGCATCGACCGCATAGCCCGTGAGGTTTCCGTCGGCATCCTGCATGGCTTGCGGGGCATCGGAAGTATCGAGGGCGACCGTCAGAGTTCCCGGCGTGACCAGGGCATCGTCCGATACCGTGGGGGTAACGGTCTCGCGCTCGATCTGGTCGATCGTGGGCGTCGTGAACGTGGACAGTGGATTGAACGCACATCCACTCAGGCCCAAAACGGCAATGACCACCGCGGTCCCAGCACCTAACCGAGCCGCATGCATCAAGCTGCCCCTCACCATGTCCACTACCCTGCCTTCTGTGTCGTATACAATCCGTGCCCTGCACGGAATATCGGGTTGTTCCCACCAGCTGACCTGGTATTTGACCCCACACTTGCGCACCGGGGCGTTTGCTCGGGAGGCCGCAGCCACCTTCACGACTGGCCCGCTCGCCCGCGAGGCGGTATTGCCCCAAAGAAAGTAGAACGGACGGTGCGGCTTACATCTAGGACGCGCCATGATCGCGCCGCGCGCACGCGGTCGCTTACGTGGATCCCTTTGACCGCGTCTGTCTTGGACTAGGATGGGCATTTCGTCCGTCCGCAACCACAGCCTGGCAGGAACGTAGGGCATTATAGCTAAGTTCAAGCTATAGTTTAAGGTTAGGGACGTTATTCGCATCGCGAGCACAGATTTCGCAGGTCGGGGCGGACCATTCGTGCCCCCATCAAAACCACCCCTAAAAGGGGTGGTTTGCTCTTAGGGTATAACCCTTGGATTT
>JAUUMM010000004.1:0-76555 GCA_030839365.1 Collinsella sp. | reverse complement strand
CGTACGACACCCGCTTTAGGAGAGCGGTGCTCTATCCCCTGAGCTACGGAGGCATGTTGTACTAGTGTAGCAGATTTACCCCTTTGCCATGTAGCGCATGGCCACTCATCGAGAAGGCTCTATAGCGAATAGTTTCCGAGGGCAATCCTCAATATCGGAAAGAATAACCCGGAATAACGCGAAATAATGGGACAAGCTTTCCCAACTGGCCCTCAAAAGGAAAATGCATCCCGGAATGAGAACAAATTCCGGGATGCATTTTCCGCCATCTATCGCCAACGATTAGCTGTCTCTGTGGAAAAGGCTCTTGATGGCAGCGGGGATGCTCTTGGCGCCCTTGGTCGTTACGTCGATAAAATCGGGCGAACGCACGAGCCTATCCTCATCGACGTACTTACGGACCGCACGAAGCGTCTCTTTGTCATCGCGCGTCGTAAACGTAAAGTGGCCGTTATCCTTGGTAAAGATGGCAAAACGCGTGATCTTCTTGGTGCCGCGCAAAACCTCGGCGGCAATATAGTCGACCTCGTCCCACGGGATTTGAATATAATCCTCGGGATTGCGCTCGTTATAGTACTCGAACGCCTTATTGCCCACCATCACGTTACCGTGGCTGGTAAGCCCCATCAGGCAGGTTGCCGGCGTTGCCAGATCGACCGTGCTGTTCTGAGATTGCGCCATACGCGCCTCGCCCTCCAATTAAAACAATCGGACCGCATCCAGTGTACCCACCGGGTGCGGTCCGTTTCAATGGCTCAAAAGCCCTTACCTAGCAACTCTCGGTCTTAAGCCGAAGCGTGCTTACATGAAGCCGCAGAAGCGACCGATGATGCCGACGGCGAAGAGAGCCAGGATAATGACGATCGGGCTAACCTTCTTCTTGAGGAGCTTGCAGACCAGCAGGGTCAGGCACACGGCGGCAAGGCCGGGGATGAGCTGATCGAGGTTGGCCTGAAGCGTGGTGACCTTCATCTGATCAAGGGCGGTAGCACCGACGGAGTTGTACATCGTCAGCGCTTCCTTGATACCCTCGGAACCGGAAGGCAGGCTAGCCCAGTCGATAAAGGCGCCAGCAGACTGCTTGACCGTGGAGACGATCGGGGTGAAGGAAATGGACACCCAGCGCTCGACCAGGGCGCCGATGATGAACATACCCAGGATGGAAGCGCCCTCGGTGACCTTGCCCATCAGACCGCCGGAGAGGTCCTTGGCGATAGAGGAGCCGACCTTGTAGCCAAACTCCTGCGTGTACCACAGGAAAGCGTAACGGATGATGTTCCACGCGAAGAAGAACAGCAGCGGACCGACGATGCTGCCGGACATGGCCAGGGAAGCGCCCAGAGCGCCCAGAATCGGGCGAAGGGTGAACCAGAAGACGGGGTCACCGACGCCGGCGAGCGGACCCATCATACCGACCTTGACGCCCTGGATGGCGACGTCATCGATCGGAGCACCGTTGGCGCGCTCCTCCTCGAGGGCGAGGGTAACGCCAATGACGGGGGCGGAAACATAGGGGTGGGTGTTATAGAACTCCAGGTGGCGCTTAAGCGCGGCAATCTGGTCATCCTTGCTGGTGTAGAGCTTCTTGATCGCAGGGATCATTGCGAAGCACCAGCCGCCGTTCTGCATACGCTCGTAGTTCCACGAGCCCTGAAGGAACTGATGACGGAAGCAAACCTTCTTACGGTCAGCCTTGGTGAGCTGAATCTTGTTCTCTGCCATATGTATCACTCCCCTCCTACTCGTAATCGTTCAGAATGTCGCCGAGCGGGTCGCCGGAGCCACCGCCCGTGCCGCCACCCTGCTTGGCCAGATCCTTAAGGCCAAGGTAGATGAGGGCAAGGGAGATGCCGATGAGGCCAAGGGCGATCAGCGTGAGCTGAGGGATGGCAGCAAGGACAAAGCCGAGGATGAAGAACGGCCAGGTCTCCTTGGTGGCCATCATGTTGATGACCATGGCGTAACCGACGGAAGCGACCATGCCGCCGCCGACGGCCATGCCGCCGGACAGCCAGTCGGGCATAGCGTTAAGCGCGTTGGTAACAGCCTCGGCCGGGATAACGCACAGAAGTACTGCCGGGATGGCGATACGAAGGCCCTGCATGAGGATGGCAGCGTACTGCCAGCGCTCGATGCCGGAGAAGTCGCCCTTCTCGGCGCAACCGTCCATGGCGTGAGCGATAGCGGTAGCAATGGTACGGCAGATCATGGTCAGGAACAGACCAGCGACCGACAGCGGGACGGCGACGGCGATGGCCGCGGTAACGGCCTTGGCCGAATCAGTGGCGCCACCGTTGAGGGCGAGCACCATGATGATCGAAGAAGCGACCGAGGCCAGAGCGGCGTCAGGCGCGACGGCGGCGCCGACGTTAGCCCAGCCAAGGGCCATCATCTGGAGCGAACCGCCCAGGAGGATGCCCTCCTGAAGGTGACCGGTTACGAGACCGATAAGCGTGCATGCCACGAGCGGCTGATGGAACTGGAACTCATCCAGAATGCCTTCCATACCGGCAAGCAACGCGACAATCGCAACAAGCAGAATAGTGATTGCAGACATGTATCGGACCCTCCTTTACTATGCTTGAGCGGCCAGTTCGGCCTTAGCTATCTTCAACATGGCGTCGAGATCCTCGGAGGAATCCGAAGGAACCTTGCGGACCTCGAACTTGACGCCCTTGGCCTTGAGGGCCTCGAGAGTCTTAACGTCGTCATCGCCCATGGCGACGGCGTTGGTGACGACGACCTTGCCCTTGGAGTGAGCCATGGAACCGATGTTGACTTCCTTGATGTCGACGCCGGCCTCGATGGCCTTGAGCAGATCCTGCGGGTTCTCGAAGAGCAGCATGGCCTTGGTGTCACCAAAGCGCGTGTCCTTGACGACCTCGGCCATCTTCTTGATGGGCACGACGTTGGCATGGACTCCCGGAGGGGCAGCCTGCTCGATCATGGTCTTGCGGAGCTCGTCGTGAGCAACGCCGTCGGAAACCACGATGATGCGGTTGGGGTTGATCTGCTTGGTCCACGTGGTGGCCACCTGACCATGAAGCAGACGGGTGTCGATACGGACGTGGGCAATCTTGATGTGCCCGTCGCCGATGACCGTTCCCGGAGGGATGGCGCCTGCAGGAGCAGCGGCGGCCGCAGCCGGCTTCTTCTCCTCGGGCTCCAGAGACTCGGGCTTGACGCGCACGCCAGCCTTAGCCTCAGTCACGAGATGTTTTGCGATCGCATGTGCAGTGTTCTTTGCGTCAAAGCGCTGCGAATATGCCTCGATGAGCATAGGCAGGTTGACACCGGTGACGATAGCCCAGGAATCATGGCCCTCGATGAGCCCGCTGATCTGGTTGAACGGCGTGCCGCCCCACAGATCAACGAGGAAGAGCACCTGCTCCTGGTCCTCGAAGGAAGCGATTGCTTCCTCGACCTTGGCACGGAAGTCGTCGGGGCCCATGCTCGGCTCGAGCGAGACCACGGCAACAGACGGCTGATCGCCAAAGACCATCGAGCCCGTCTGCTTGATTCCAGCTGCCAAGTCCCCGTGGCTAGCAAGAACAATACTTACCATCACATAACCTCCTTTTTGTCTACGTATTTCCTGCACGACATGAAGGAAGTATACCTGTTTGGTTTGTGGAATTATAGCTAAATTCGCAAAAGGTTGGATTATTTGTTTAAACGTCTAAGTTTGTTACAAATTGATTACGTTGCCGGTTTACAGCTTATTGCCTGCTAAAACGTGATTTGCTGATTGCTTTCAAAGACATATAAAGGTGCACTGTTCGTTAAGACCGCTTTTAGGTGGATCCCAATGCGTCTGCGTGCCACCATTTTGTTTAAACAGACATGACTTGACTAACCGAAGCAAATATGTTTAGAACTCTAGCCCATGTAGTCATTGGATGTTAGGCGATGTGGAGAGGGTTGGCGGCGTCGACGGCATCGGGGGCGTCGGAAGGACCGTCGGGGACAGCGTCTGCCGGGTCCTCGTCGGGGGTCTCGATCTGTTTGATCATGACCTCTTGGCCCTGCAGCAAATAGGTCTCGCCGCTACCGCAATGGGGACAGGTCTTGCCGTGCTCGACCGTCGCGTAGTCGCGGCCGCACGCCTCGCAATGCGTCACGGCCTCGACAGGCTCCACGATAAGCTCCGCGCCCTGCGTGATAGGCTTTTTATCCGCCGCCCAGCGCCAAGCGTCGAGTAGTAGATCGGGGACGACGCCCGAGACCTCGCCCAGCAGCAGCGTGACGCTCGAAACGCGACGCACGCCATGAGCGCGCGCCACATTCTCAACATCGCGAATGATGTGATAGACGATTCCGAGCTCGTGCACTTTTAATTCCTTCCGCCGTTCTACCGAACGGCGGTCGGCTTGACGCTGCGCGAGCCCCAGACGGGCGATCTGCCTTTCAATCGTCGGGCATGGGCAAAAGCCCTATGCCCTCCTCTTTCAAGGCACCTCGCCACGCCTGGGACTCGCTCGCTGTCCAACCGCTCTCTGCGCCGTTCTCCTGCTTGTTGCGTTTCTTACTTCTTCCCGAATTTAATCTTGATGGCGCGCTTGAGCGCGTACTTGCCCAGGCTTGGAAGCTTTTGCTCGTATTTGACCATCGTGGAGCACTCGGGGCGGTCGCGATCCAGATGGATGGCGTCGAACGCGCACTTGGTGGTGCACAGGCCGCAGCCGATGCACTTGTTGGGGTCGACGATCGAGGCGCCGCAGCCCAGGCAGCGGGCGGTCTCGGCGCGCACCTGCTCCTCGGTAAAGGTCTCAACATACTCGCTAAACGGCGCAGCCTTCTCGCGTTCGCGGTCCACATGCGCAACCTCGCGGCTCGCGTTGTCGTAGCCCTCGATCACGACATCGTCGCGGTCGAGCGCGGTGTAGCGGCGCTGGTTGCGGCCGATGGTGAGCGTGGAGCCCGGCTGCACAAAGCGATGGATGGACACGGCAGCCTCGTGGCCGGCGGCAATGGCATCGATGGCAAAGCTGGGGCCGGTGTAGACGTCGCCGCCCACAAAGATGTCGGGTTCGGCGGTCTGGTAAGTCTGGGGATCGGCCAGGGCGCCCTGGCCGCGGCCGAGCTCCACCTTGGAGCCAGCCAGCAGGTCGCCCCACACAATGGACTGGCCAATCGACATGACGACACGGTCGGCATCGACACGGCGCAGATCGTTCTCGTCGTACTCGGGCGCAAAACGGCCCTCGTCGTCAAAGACACGCGTGCAGCGCTTGAAGGTGATGCCGCACACGCGACCGGCCTCGTCCAGGTGAATCTCCTTGGGGCCCCATCCGCAGCTGATGTGCGCGCCATCCTCAATGGCCTCGCGACGCTCCTCCTCGCTGGCAGGCATCTGGGCATCGCTCTCCAGGCAGAACATCTCAACGTGCTCGGAACCCAGACGGCAGGCGTTGCGCGCGACATCGATAGCCACGTTGCCGCCGCCCACCACGATGGTGCGGCCGGGCAGTGCGTCGATCTTGCCACTGTTGACCTCGCGCAAAAAGTCGACGGCCACGGTCACGTCCTCGGCATCCTCGCCCGGAATACCGGCGAGGCGGCCGCCCTGGCAGCCGATGGCAACATAAAAGGCCTTAAAGCCCTGCGCGCGCAGCTCGTCGAGCGTCACATCGCGACCGACCTCCACGCCATAGCGGAACTCGGCGCCCATCAGGCGAATGATCTCGACCTCTGCCTCGATAACGTCCTTCTCCAGCTTAAAGCTGGGAATACCGTAGGTGAGCATGCCGCCCGGGCGCTCGTTCTTCTCGAACACGACGGGCTTGTAGCCCTTCTCGGCCAGATAGAAGGCGCAGGACAGACCGGCCGGGCCGGCACCGATGATGGCGATCTTCTGATCGAAGCCGCCAGCGCGTGTCGGCGTCACCACGGGCGGGACATAGCGGGTCGCGGCATCAAGATCGCGCTGGGCGATAAACTTCTTGACCTCGTCGATAGCCACGGCGGCGTCCACACGGCCGCGAGTGCAGGCATCCTCGCAGCGGCGGTTGCACACGCGGCCGCAGATAGCGGGCAGCGGGTTCTCGCGCTTGATGAGCGCCAGCGCCTCGTCATAGCGACCCTGAGCCGCGAGCTTCAGATAGCCCTGAACGGCGACATGCGCGGGACAGGCCGTCTTGCAGGGCGCGGTGCCGGACTCGTGCGTCTCGATACGGTTATCGTTGCGGTAGTTGGGCGACCACTTGGTGTGGTCCCACTTGGTGGCATCGGGCAGCTCTTGGCGCGGATACTCGGGCACCTGTCCGCCGGCCTTTTTGCTGCAGAGCTTCTGGCCCAGCTTGGCGGCACCGGCCGGGCACACTTCAACGCAGCGACCGCAGGCCACGCACTTGTCCTTCTCGACCTTGGCGACATAGGCCGATCGCGACAGGTTGGGCGTGTTGAACAGCTGCGAGGTGCGCAGGGCGTAGCACACGTTGACGTTGCAGTTGCAGATGGCGAAGATCTTGTTCTCACCGTCGATATTGGTAATCTGGTGCACAAAGCCGTTGTCCTCGGCCTGGCGCAAAATGTCGTAGACTTCCTCGCGCGTCACATAGTGGCCGCGGTCGGTCTCGACCACGTAGTCGGCCATATCGCCCACGGCAATGCACCAGTCGGCGGGGTCGTCGGCGCAGCCCTCGCCCATCACGCGACGGCTCGCGCGGCAGCTACAGGTGCTGGCGGCATACTTACCCTCGTATTTGTCGAGCCAATGCTCGATATGCTCAATCGGCACCGAGGTGCTCGTGGCATCAATGGCCTTCTCGACCGGAATGACATGCATGCCGATGCCGGCGCCTCCGGGCGGCACCATCGGCGTGGCCTTGGACAGCGGCCCCTTGGACGCCTGCTCAAAGAACTTGGCATAGACCGGATGCTCCTCGAGCTGACTCACGCGCATGTTGAGGAACTCGGCGGAACCCGGCACCAGCATGGGTAGCACCCACTGCTTGGCGCGCTCGGGATTTTCCCAGTTGTACTCGAGCAGACCCGTGTAGCTCATGTCGTCGAGCATCTTCTCGATCTGGGCCTCGGGCATGCCGGTGAGCTTGGCCATCTCGGGTAGCGTGTAGGGACGGCGCATCTTCATCTTGCAGAGCACTTCGGCCTGTTCGTCGGTTGCGGCCTCGGCAAACGACCAGTACTCGTAGCCCAGCAGCTCGTCGCGATGCAGTAGACGGTTAGTGCAGTGCTCGCACAGCTTGACGATTGCCTCGCGCGGATGTTCCGGCAGCGGCGGCACGAACTCTGCACCGATATCGGGCTCGGTGTAGCTAATCCCCGGTCCGTTGAGAATCATGGTTGTCCCTTCTCTTGCCACAGCCCGGCGAGACCGCGGCGCCCCTCTTTTTTACAGGCCGGGCATGCCCCCATGCCGTTCACCCGCCATTGTTGACATTGTGTCAAAAATAGTATTGACGAACCGTCAACAATATTCAAGACTGTTAGGCGAACGGTCAGGCAAAAGAGGATGAAAGGCGGCAAAAACATGGGCAACAACATAGCAGATACCTCTGTGGTCGATGCCGTTCCCGCATCCGATAGCGCGGCAAAGCGCCTGACGGGCGACGAACGCCGTCGCGAGATCCTCGATGCCGTACGTACCGTAAGCTCCGAGCTGGGCGTGTCCCACCTATCGGTATCGGCCGTGACCAAGCGAGCCGGCTGCACGCGTTCATTGTTCTACCACTACTTTGCCGACATGGACGCCGCCGTCACCGCCGTCATGGACGAAGCAATCGACGGCTTTATCTCCGAGCTCGAGCAGTGGAACGCCGGCCGCACCATCGGCGATATCGAGGGCGCGCTCGACACCGTCGCCCCGCTCTTCAAGCGCCTGGTCGTCAGCGGCCACGAACTGCCAAGCACGCTCACCTCAAGCAGTGGCGCGCTCTACGGCGGCTTTCTGCACAACGTGGTCCAGCGCGTGGCGCAATACATCTGCGACACCACCGTGGTGGACTTTGTCGCCCATCATGAGCTACGCATCGACCATGTCTACGAGACGTTCTACACCCTCATCATGGGGTTGTTGATGTATATCCGCACGCACCCCGATGTGCCCGACGAGACGGTCAAGGAAATCATCGCCTCGACACTCCACATCGAGGGCTATACCGCCAAGTATCCGGAGCGCATGCCCCAGAACTGACGACATTTGGCCAAACTGCCCGCGATCAGAAGAGGGGCCGCGGGCGTGTGAAAGGAGAGCAGCATGCTGTTCGATGTTTGGGGTAGCGATACCCTTATCCACTGGGCCGGCTGGGCCATGGTCTTTATTGGTCTCATCGTGCTCAACGAGGTCGGCCGCCGCACCAAGCTCGGCGCGGCAATCATCTTTGGCGTGGCTCCGCTGGCCATGACCATCTACTGCGTCGCCATCGCCGTGGGCGTTTCGCAGGGTGCCGAGTGGGCGCTCACCAACCCCACCCATGTGTACCAGAACAGCTGGTTCCACTACGCCAAGGTATACGCGGCGCTCGCCGGTTGCTGGGGCTTCATTGCCATTAAGTACCAGTGGGGAAAGATCGGCAAGGCGCATTGGTTCCGCGCATGGCCGTTTGTGATCGTCGCCATCAACATCATGATCGCCGTCGTGTCCGACTTCGAGAGCGCCTATCACTTCTTTGTCCTGGGCGAGTCCACCTGGGTCACCTCCGAAGGTGCCACGCAGCTGGCCGGCTGGAACAACGTGTTCAACGGCATCGCCGGTATCATCAACATCTTCTGCATGACCGGTTGGTGGAGCGTCTACGCCTCCGAGGATCAGACCGACATGCTGTGGCCCGATATGACCTGGGTCTACATCATCGCCTACGATATCTGGAACTTCTGCTACACCTACAACTGCCTGCCCACCCACTCCTGGTTCTGCGGCTTTGCGCTGCTGCTGGCGCCCACCGTCGCCGCCTTTATCTGGAACAAGGGCGGCTGGATCCAGAACCGCGCCTTTACGCTGGCCATTTGGTGCATGTTTGCCCAGGTGTTCCCCTACTTCCAGGAGGAGTCCATCTTTGTGACCCACTCCACGCTCGACCCCGGCGCCGCCACCGCGGTCTCGATTGCCGCGCTGGTCGCCAACGTCGCCGCGATCATCTACATCGCCTACCGCGCCAAGAAGCTCGGCCGCAATCCCTACAAGCAGGATGTCTTTGAGGGCACCAGCGATTGGGAGAAGGCCACCGCTCGTCGCGCCAAGGTCGATTACGCTCACGCCGAGTAACATGTTGGTCGCTGTTGGCGCCTGGGCATAGGCCCGCCCGCCAGGTTTTTCATCCAATGCCTCGCAGAGCCCCCGGAAAGCGTTTCGCTCGCTTTTCGGGGGCTTTTGTCGTTGCGTCTCTATTCATCTATTCAAAAACATGCGCATATATAAAATCGGATTTCAAATCATGAGGCGGCTCTATAGGGTCCTGTTTTTGGGTACAGTGTTGTCCCGATATTGAGCTTGGGGGATATATGAAAGATGAGACGACGGGCCAAGAGGACGCGGTCCAAGATGCAGAAGCGTGTGCCGAGGCCCTGGAGAGCCTAGACCGGATTTCGCTTGACGATGTTGCGTTTGACGATTCGAGCGTTGATGTGCAGGATGAGCCGGAAATCGAGGCGCAGCCCGATGATCAGGATACAGGCGACGTTGAGCCTGCCGAGGATGAGGCAGATCACGAAGACACCGAAAGCGAGGCCGACGACCAGCCCGGATCCGACACGAGCGAGGAAACCATCTTGCTCGACAACTTGCCGGCCGAAGATTCGCTGACCCGCGAGCTCCCTGGCTTAGGCTCTGCGCCTGCCGTGGACGAGACCATCGCCATGGGCGATATTCCCCTACCGTCCGTTCCTTCGGCACGCGAAGCCGAGGTTCGTCACCGTAAGATGTCGCCCAAGCGCCGCAACCTGATGGTGGCAGGCGTCGTAGCCGTCGCGCTTGTCGCCGGCGGCGCAGGCTATGCCGCTTGGAATGGATACCGGCAAGAGCAGGCCGCCGTGGTTGCCGCAAACGCCCATACCATGATGTCGGTGCAAATTGGCGTACATGCCGCGGGGCTCGACTGCTCAACTGGCTCCAAGATTCCCGTGCAGGTGAGCGGTCAGGATTCCGACGGTTCTTCCGTGAGCGAAACGCTCTACGTTGACGAGCACGGTCGCGGCATTAAGCTGCTGCCCGGCGATTACACGTTCTCCATCGCCGCCTCCCCCATCGCGGCCGACGGCACCATCTACACCGTCCCGACCACCAAGGCCCAGGTTACGGTCAAGAATGACGGGCAGGATCTGCGCGCTCAAGCCACCTTTAAGCTTAAGGTGCCCTCAGCCGACACGGTGACCGACGACCAGATCGATGCCGCCGCCAAGTACGCCGAGGAGGGCGGTGCGAGCTCCGCCGCGGCTGCCAAAGTGCTCCAGCAGGCAGCAACCGCGCGGCGCGACGCCGCCGTCAATGCCGTGAGCGCGCAAAAGGCACAGGCGTCCCGTGATGCTGACGCTCGCCACAAGGCAACCGACCTCTACCAGCTCGATATTCCCGTCGAGTGGTACGGCAAGGTCGCAACTTGGCAAAACGGAAGCACGCTATGCATCTATCTGGGCGACGACGCCAATACGCCGCTCGTGACGCTCGTCGCGGTGCGCGAGGGCGAGAGCTTTACGCCCGATGAAGGCGATACGGTTTTGGGTGCGGCCAATCTAGGCAACGGTTATACCGTCTACGCCAGCGGCCCCGTCTATCCGTACGTGGTGCCCCAGACCATCAACGGACGGACGCAGAACCCCGTGTCAACCTACCCCATGGACACGGCCATTGAGCTTGTCGAGCTTACGACCGGCAACCGCTATACGTATAGCCAGATCAAGAACGTGTTGGTCGGCAAAGACGGCAAGGCAGACACCGCGACCAAACTCGAGACCGACTACCTCGCCCAGATTCTCCTGCCGAGCATCAAAGCCCAGGACTAGCCGGCCCGAAGACAGCCGCCCAACGCAGTTGCGGTGAAATAGGGATTGTTTTTGCTGGTCAAACCGCAAAACAGTCCCTATTTCACCGCAACTTATTGGTGGCACTTAGCGCCACGGATCGGCTTCGAACAGCGGCTCGCGCTCGGGGCGGCGATCGCTGTAGGGATCGTAGCCGTCATCGTCCTCGTTCTCGGCACGGATGCAGGGGTCGCACGGCTTGGGCGCCGGTTTCGGCGCGGGCCTTGGTGCGGCGGACGCTATCTCAGCCGCCGGTGCGTTCGTCTTGTTCTCGTCTTTCATCTGCATAGCTCCTTGCATCGCATCCGTTCAACATTATCGATTGTCGCACGAAAAAGGGCGGCGGACCCAATTGGATCCGCCGCCCTTGGCGTTTAGAGACGGCTGGCAGATTTTAAGGCATGTCCCATAAATCTATTCGGCGTCGGGGACCTCATAGGTGGCCGCCGGCGTGTTGTCGCACACGACGGTAAAGCCGCCGTCCTTGTCGGCATCGACCGTCACCTGATCGCCCTCGCGCACCGTGCCGTCGATGATAGCGGCGGCGATGGCATCCACGACCTCGCGCTGAACCAGACGCTTGAGCGGACGGGCGCCAAAGACCGGGTCCAGGCCGCCCACGGCGAGCATCTGCTTGGCCGCCGGGGTGATGGCAAGCGTCATGCGCTCCTTGGCCAGACGCGCGCGGACGTCGGCGAGCTGGATGTCGACGATCTTCTCGATCTGCGCCATACCGAGCGGATGGAACACCACGATATCGTCGATACGGTTGAGGAACTCGGGGCGGAAGGTCTGAGCCATGGCAGCGTCGACCTGATGGCGCATCTCCTCCTCGTCCTTACCGGACAGATCGGCGATGGCCTTGGAGCCCACGTTGGACGTCATGATGATAATCGTGTTCTTGAAGGACACCTGGCGACCCTGGCCATCGGTCAGACGACCGTCATCAAGCACCTGCAACAGCACGTTAAAGACATCCGGATGAGCCTTCTCCATCTCGTCGAGCAAGATCACAGAGTACGGACGACGGCGCACGGCCTCGGTGAGCTGGCCGCCCTCGTCGTAGCCCACGTATCCCGGGGGCGCACCAATCAGACGCTGGACGCTGAACTTCTCCATATACTCGGACATGTCGATACGCACGAGCGCGCGCTCGTCATCGAACAGGCACTCGGCCAGCGCCTTGGCGAGCTCGGTCTTGCCCACGCCGGTGGGGCCCAGGAAGAAGAAGCTGCCGATGGGCTTGTCCGGATCGGAGAGGCCCGCACGGCTGCGGCGCACGGCCGCGGCAACGGCGGAGACGGCCTCATCCTGACCGATGACGCGCTTATGCAGCTCGCCCTCCAGGCCCTTGAGCTTGTCGAGCTCGCCCTGCATCATCTTGGACACGGGCACGCCGGTCCAGGCGCTCACGACCTCGGCGATCTCATCGGAGGTCACCTGCTCGTTGAGGCCCTCGCCGTCCTGCTGCTTTTGCGCCTCGAGCGCGGCCTCGGAATCCTGAATCTGCTGCTGCAGGCCCGGAATCACGGAGTAGCGCAGCTCGGACGCACGACCCAAATCGCCGTTGCGCGTCGCACGCTCCTCCTCGCTCTTGGCCTCGTCAAGCTGGCTCTTAAGCTCCTGCACGTGGTCGATGGCGTTCTTCTGGTTGAGCCAGCCGGCCTTTTGCACGTTGAGTTTTTCCTGGACCTCGGCAATCTCCTGGCGCAGGGCCTCCAGACGCTCCTTGGAGGCGTCATCGGTCTCTTTCATGAGCGCCTGTTCCTCGATCTGCAGCTGAGTGAGCTGACGCGTGGTGGCGTCGATCTCGACCGGCATGCTGTCGAGTTCCATGCGCAGGCGGCTTGCCGCCTCATCGACCAGATCGATGGCCTTGTCGGGCAGGAAGCGGTCGGCGATGTAGCGATCGGAGAGGTCGGCAGCTGCCACGAGCGCGCTATCGGTGATATGCACACCGTGGAAGATCTCGTACTTCTCCTTCAGACCACGCAGGATCGAAATGGTGTCCTCGACGGTAGGCTCGCTCACCATAACGGTCTGGAAACGACGGGCGAGCGCCGCGTCCTTCTCGATGTACTTGCGGTATTCGTCGAGCGTGGTCGCGCCGATCGCGTGCAGGTCGCCACGGGCGAGCGCCGGCTTGAGGATGTTGCCGGCGTCCATGGAGCCCTCGGTGGCACCCGCGCCCACGATGGTGTGGAGCTCATCGATGAACAGGATGACCTTGCCCTCGGACTTCTGGACTTCCTTGAGTACGGCCTTCAAGCGGTCCTCGAACTCGCCGCGGTACTTGGCGCCGGCGACCAGCGCGCTCATGTCGAGCTCGATAAGGTCGCGGTCGCGCAGGGTGCTCGGCACGTCGCCGGCCACGATACGCTGGGCGATGCCCTCGACGATGGCCGTCTTGCCGACGCCCGGCTCACCGATGAGCACGGGGTTGTTCTTGGTGCGACGGGACAGGACCTGGATGGTGCGGCGAATCTCATCGGTACGGCCGATGACCGGGTCGAGCTTGCCGGCGCGGGCCAGATCGCAGATGTTGCGACCGTACTGCTCCAGTGCCTCAAACTGAGTCTTGTCCTCGGCAGACGTCACGCGGTCATCGCCACGCAGCTCCTCGTAGACTTGCTCGATGCGCTCCTTGGTGACGCCGGCGTCGCGCAGCACGCGGCCCGCCTCGCCCTTGTCCTCGGCAAGCGCCATCAGCAGATGCTCAGTCACCACAAAGCTGTCGCCCATCTTGGTGGCCTTCTTCTCGGCCTTTTCGATGACGCGGACGAGCTCGTTGGACAGGCCCATCTGCTGGCCCTCGCCCGAAACCTTGGGCGCGTGGTCGATGGCATCCTGTGTGGAGCGTGCGAGCTGAGCCGGGTCGGCACCGATGCGCTCGATGATCACGGAGATATTGCGCTCGCCGGCACCGAGCAGGGCAGACAGCAGATGAATCGGCTCCACCGCGCCGGCCTGCGCGTCAGCGGCCGTGCTCATGGCGGTCTGCAGCGCCTCGCGCGACGTCATTGCTAGCTTATCGATTCTCATGGAATCACCTCTCTTGGGGCGGCCGCCCTACGGGGCGGCTTCACGTTGTTCGAGAAGTATTGTTGCCAGCTTTGCGCGATCTTATACACAAATCTAAGTCTCTATATATAAGATTTTCTGAGTGATTAAGAGATAGGGGTAAAGATGTCGGCCCGCCGCCGCACAGGTGCGCTACCGTCTCAATCTGTAACATCTATCGACCGTTTCTGGCTCCAGATGTTACAAATCGAGACGAATTGTTCAGCGGCACCCGTTTGTCTCAATCTGTAACATCTACTCGGCAAATAAAGCTCTATCTGTTACAAATCGAGACGAACAGAAGACACCCGAATCGAAAATCTAAATCTGTAACACCAGGCCCACTTTTAGCGGCCAAGATGTTACAAGTCGAGACAAACCGAGAACCACCACAAAGGTGCCTGTCCCCTTTGTGGTGATCCAGAGAAGAATCAGCCCCGATTAAAAGAGGCGGCATCAAGCCCAGTCTACGTTTGGCGATCCCAAAACCCAACGAGAACGCAGCGATGGAATCGAGAACCGACAATAGCCCGTTCGCACAGATAGAGGCGGAGATTCAAGGTCAGAGTCCGGCTTAAACGGCTTAGCTATCGCACGTCACAACGTTCTCGTCGTCCTCCCTATCGTATTTATAGTGCTTACTGTGAAAAGAGTGAGTTTAGTGAGAATAGTATCGCTCAAGACTCGTGGACTGAATTATTGACCTCTCGCCCAGAATGAGTGGGGCAAATATTCCTATTAGAGGTCAAATCGAAGCCCAATAGGGCCTTTTCGCCCCGTCATTTCGACCGATCGCTTTCTTTTGAATATTGTCGTAAGCTGGTATCACTTATCTTAATGAATGCATACTGTTTGCGAGGTACCCGCCGTGAAACGCTCCACCTATATCGGCCTGCTCGTCTTAGCGTTTGCGATTACCGCAGTCGGCGTAGGAATTATCTATCTCGCATTTCTCCCCGCCTCTGCGACGCAGGCGGCGGTTGAGACCGTAAGCTATCCCATCGAGGTCCTCACCGATATCGTCAAACCCGATTCGATCACCGTCGATTTTGACGGTACGCCCGCAGCACTTGGGGTCAGCAACTATCCCCGTATCGAACTTGGGGCCAGGCGCTACACCAAAGATGAACAGCTTATCGGCAAGGCAACCAGTTTACTCAAAGGCAAGACGTTTAAGCGGTGGTACGGCGCCGCAACATATCGAGCCAAGAATGGCCAAATGGTTGGCGGGTATTATTCGACCCTTGAGCTCGATGCGGCAAACGGGAGCAGATTGTGCAACGTCTCATACGACCCCGGCTACGTGGACAATGAAGGACCGGGGGTCTATATCTCGGATGGCGACGTAATCTACGTCATGGAGGGCGACCAGACGGCAGTCGTCGATTTTATGGATCGGTGTACCGAAGATGCCTACGAACAAACTTGCGAGCCCGATCCGCAGACAGCGCGCAACAGTGGCTCGGCACGCACTTGGCTATTTGACGATGAAATAACCTGGACCCCATCGAAATAAGGACCCGCCGGGCAGGCAACTTTGTGGTGGTCCCGGTCAATTATTAGCGCCCCTCAAGACCCAACGAGAACGTCGCGGTAGCCCCTGCCACACCTTTCCCTCGGGCGACCCTCGCGAAGCACGTGAGCACGAGGGAAAGGTGTGGCAGGGGCGTACAGCAGAGTTACTCGGCAGCGGCCTTGAACTTGTTGTAGTTGATCAGGCAGCCGGCCTTGACGATGGCACGCTCCTCTGCCGTCATATCGGCAATGTAGAGCTCAATCTGCTCGACCGCACCGTCGGCACGCACCACGTAGGCGGCGATGTCCTTTAGGTCGCCATCGAGCGCGGCGCGGATACCCGGCACAAAGACGTAATCGCCCACCTCAAAGTTGGGCTCCGCCTCCATCTGGAAGGGCACCATGCCCCAGTTCATCACGTTGGAGCGATAGCGCTTGGTGGCGTACTCGTGGACGATGTTGGCCAGACCGCCAATTACGCGCTGGCAGCTCGCAGCCTGCTCGCGGGCAGAACCGTCACCGGGCTTCTTGGCATAGAGCATGGAGCCGTACTCAGTCGCCTTGGCATCGGCAGCGACACCCGCGCCGGCCAGCGCCTCAAACACGCCGGCAAGCTCGGCATCGAGTGCGGCCAAGTCGCCCGCGGACTCGCCAGCCACGCGGCGCTTCTCCACGGCGTCGACCTCCTTGGAACGGCCCACGTAGGCCGGGTCGCGGCGGCTCAGCGTAAACTCAGCCAAGCCCAGCGGGTTGGAGCGGAAGGAGCTCGTCTCGCCCGAAGGAATGAGCTCGTCGGTCGTGGTGACCGGGTCCATGATCTTGGAGCACACCTTGAGCAGGATATCGTCGCCGAGGGGCTCCATCGCGGGCCACGGCTTAATGTTGGGACCCTCAACCAGTTCATCGGCAGGCTCCGCCTTGCCAAAGCCCCAGTACACGCGCTTTTTGTACGGCGCGTCGTCAAAGGTGTACTCGCAGGCCTCGTCCCAAGTCTCCTCGGGCAGGTCGGTCGCTGGCGTCAGGATGCCGCCGTTGGCAGCCGTCGCCGCAATGGAGCGGGCGTCCATCAGGGCCACGGCGCTCAGCTGGCCATTACCCGGCTTGGAACCCTCGCGGTTGGGGAAGTTGCGCGTGGTGTGGCGGATGGACAGGCCGTTGTTGGCAGGCGTGTCGCCGGCACCAAAGCACGGGCCGCAGAATGCCGTGCGCACGATCGCGCCGGCCTCCATAAGGTCGTAGATGTAGCCGCGACGTGTAAGCTCGAGCGCCACGGGCTGGCTCGTGGGATAGACCGACAGCGAAAACTCGCCGCAGCCGGTGTTGGCGCCCTTAAGCACGCGGGCAGCCTGGACCACGGAGTCGTAGTTGCCGCCCGAGCAGCCGGCGATGACGCCCTGCTGCACGTGCAGCTTGCCGTCGACGATCTTGTCGAGCAGGCTAAAGTGCGTCTTACCCTCGCCGATCTTGGCGGCCTCGAGCTCGACCTCATGCAGGATGTCCTCGAGGTTCTCGTTGAGCTCGTCAATCTCAAAGCCGTTAGAAGGATGGAACGGCAGCGCGATCATGGGCTTGACGCTCGACAGGTCGACCTCGACGCAGCCGTCATAGTAGGCAACATCGGCGGGCTTGAGCTCGCGGTAGTCGTCGCCGCGACCGTGCATGGCCAAAAACGCGCGCGTGTCCTCATCGGTGGCCCAGATGCTCGACAGGCAGGTGGTCTCGGTGGTCATGACGTCGACGCCGTTGCGGTAGTCGGTCGTCATGCTCGCGATGCCGGGGCCCACGAACTCCATGACCTTATTCTTGACGTAGCCCTTGGCAAAGACAGCGCGAATGATGGCGAGCGCCACGTCGTGCGGGCCGACGCCAGGACGCGGGGCGCCCGTAAGGTAGATGGCGACGACGCCGGGATAGGCGACATCGTAGGTGTCGCGCAGCAGCTGCTTTGCCAGCTCGCCGCCGCCCTCGCCCACGGCCATGGTGCCCAGGGCGCCATAGCGGGTGTGCGAGTCGGAACCCAGGATCATCTTGCCGCAGCCGGCGAAGTTCTCGCGCATAAAGGAGTGGATGACGGCGATGTGCGGCGGGACGAAGATGCCGCCGTACTTCTTGGCCGCGGAAAGGCCAAAGACGTGGTCGTCCTCGTTGATGGTGCCGCCCACGGCGCACAGCGAGTTATGGCAGTTGGTGAGCACGTAAGGCAGCGGGAACTGCTCCATGCCCGAGGCGCGCGCCGTCTGGATGATGCCGACAAAGGTGATGTCATGGCTCGCCATGGCATCGAAGCGAATCTTGAGCGCCTCGGGATCTCCGGACGTATTGTGTGCCTGGAGGATCGAATACGCGATGGTGCCGCGCTTGGCATCCTCGGGCGTCTGCGTAATACCGCGCTCGGCGGCCTCGGCCGCAGGCACAACCTCGCTGCCGCCGCGCAGGTAGATGCCGTCCTCGTACAGCTTGACCATACTGTCTCCCACTCTGCCCAAAAGATTTGGGCGCATAGCATACATTCGTTCAATATCGTGCCATAGAACGGTTGCAAGTGGGTTACGAATCTGCGCGTTCACTTTATCTCGGTAAAGTAAAGGACGAGCCCGGCGAGGGCCGGCAGATTTGGTGTAAGGATTGTCCCAAAGTGCCGGCGCAAAAGGAACGTCCCCAAGTGCCAAACTACCCTACTCCGGCAACGCCGATGTTTTGGCAACGACAGACACTATGACCCAATCCGAGGGCACTAAAAAGACAGGAGCCCCCGCTCGTGACCGCGGGTCGGGGCTGCGACAATGATGTTGAAGTGCCATAGGCGCAGCCGCGCCGCAACGAGGTTGGGAGGCTCCCATGCCAAAGTATTCTACCGCGTTCGGGATGGACGTCCACCTGAGGTCGACCACCGTCTGCGCCCTCGACGCGGACACCGGCGAGGCCGTGACGAGGAGGTTCCCCGGCAACCCCTGGGGCGAGATCGCCGGGTGGATGGATGGGTTCCCCGGGCCGTCGCTCGCGGCCTACGAGAGCGGCTACCTCGGCTTCGCCCCGCAGAGGGAGCTCTCCGGGCTCGGCGTCGACTGCGTCGTCGCGGCCGTCTCGAAGATCCCCAGGTCGGCCGCCGACTCGGCCTCCAAGAACGACAGGAACGACGCCGCCAGGATGGCCAAGGCGATACTCGCCCACGACATCTCCCCCGCATGGGTCCCCTCCCCCGAGGTCGAAGGCATCAGGGACCTCGCCGGCGCCTACGACGGGGCGACCGCGCGCCTGGCGACCGCCAAGCAGCGGCTGCTCGCCTTCCTCGCAAGGCGGGGGTTCGCCTACGGCGGCACCACGCCCGCCGGCAACCCGAGGAAGTACTGGACCTACGACTTCCTGAGGTGGCTCGACAAGGTCAGGCCGGAGGACGATGGCGGGGTTCGGACGCTCGCCGCCCTGAGGAACGAGGTCGAGGCCGCGGCGGAGGCCCGGGCGGACCTGCTCTCCGAGTACAGGGCCGCCGTGGATGCCAGCCCGATCGCCGCGGAGGTGGCCGCCCTCCAGTCGATCAAGGGCTGCGCCTTCGCGCTGGCCGCGGCCTTCTCGGCCGAGGTCGGCGACTTCACGAGGCTCCGTTCCGGAAGGCAGGTCACGGCCTATTTCGGCCTCGCGCCGAGTCAGAGGTCGAGTGGCGACTCCGTGCGGCTCGGAGGCATCAGCGGTGCGGGCAGCGCGCTCGTGAGGAAGCTGGCCGTTGAGGGTTCATGGTGCTACGCCGCGGCACGGCACCAGCCGAAGCTCATGCCGAGGGACACGGGCGTGCCCCTCGAGATAAGGATGCACGGGAGGAAGGGGTCCGAGCGGCTCCTGCGGCGGCGCGAGGAGATGCTCGCCCGCGACATGCCCGCGGCGAAGGCCAACGCGGCCACCGCGGCCGAGCTCGTGAGGTGGCTCTGGGCCCTCGGCATGATGTGCCGGGAGGGCGCGGAATAGACATAGCCCCCGTCCCGGCGAGCCGGGCGGCCTTCGGGGATACTCCCTATTTCGCTGTGCGCGCGGAGCCCTCCGCATGCGCCTCGACAGACTTGGGGAACCCCGCCGAAGGAATGGAGTGCGGGCCGACAGAACGGTATCCGCGGATATGAGACTGAGCCGAAGGCGTCGACGACATGCCGGGGGCGGACCGGGACGGGTTCAACGGCAGGCCCCGCCGACCGGTTGCAAGCGGTCGGCGGGGCCATTGTGGCTCTTGACAGCGGATTGGGTCATATGAGCGAAAGCCCGCCAGAGCGAGCAAGGCAACGCCGCAGGTAGAGGACGGACAGCGAGCGACGTCCAGAGCGAACAAGTTGGCATGAAAAAGGCAAGGCATAGACCTTCTGGTCATGCCTTGCCTTTTGAATGACAAATTGTCGCTCTGGACGTCGCGCAGCGTCGGCCCGTTACGCGGGTTGGTAAAACCGCGTAACTACAAATCCCCGCCTGCGCCCAAAAGTTTGCGCATGACCTGTTCGGGGTTGACCGAGCCGTCGCGCGGGGCCAGGGCGGTGATCTTCTTCTGCATCTTGTACTCGTGCAGCTCGTCCTCGAGCTGGCGCACGCGGGCACGAAGCTTTTCGTTCTCGCGCTCGCGCTCCTCAGCACGCTCCTTCATATCGAGGATGCGCACCACGCCGGCAAGGTTGATACCCTCGTCGGTCAGCTGGTTGATGAGCTCCAAGCGCTCGATATCGGCACGCGAATACAGGCGCGTGTTGCCGCCCGAGCGCTGGGGATTCACCAAGCCTTTGGACTCGTAGACGCGCAGAGTCTGCGGGTGCATGCCGGTCAGCTCGGCCGCCACGCTGATCATGTACAGCGGTTTGTTCCTATTGTCCTCGGCCATGCTACCTGACCCCTTTCCGTCTCGTTATCGTCCATCATAAGCCCGCGGGCGCGGGCGTGCGCCACGACCGCCCTAGTACGTCGCCTTGTAACGGTTGACCTTCTCGCGATAGTCGCGCGCGTCGGCCTCGCGCAGCTTGGTCATGGCATCGCGCTCGTCATCAGACAGGTTCGTGGGAACCTGCACCTTAATCTCGACAAGCAGTGCACCGGTACGCCCGCGATGCTTAACGTCGGGCGCACCCATCTCCTTAAAGCGGAACTTCTTGCCCGTCTGGGTGCCAGCGGGCACCTTCAGACGAACCGTCGCGCCGCCGGGCGTCGGCACGTCCACCGTGCAGCCGAGCGCCGCCTCATAGACCGAGACCGGTACCTCCATGGTCACGTCGGCACCTTTACGCTTAAACAGCGGATGCTCCTCCACGTGCGTGGTCACGACCAGGTCGCCGCGCTCGCCGCCGGCAACGCCATACTCGCCGCGACGTTTGTAGCGCAGCTTGCCGCCGTCGACCGCGCCCGCAGGCACCGAGACCGTAATGGTCTGCTGCTCGCCTGTCGAGGGAATGCGATAGGTGACCTTGTGCGTCACGCCGCGGAACGCGTCCTCAGCCGTCACATCGACGGTCAGCGACAGGTCGCCGCCCTTGCGAGCGCGGCTGCGACCCGCGCCGGCACCGGCAGCGCCCGCAGCCCCGGCAAAGCCCGAGCCCCAATCGCTGCCCCAGGCGCCGTTGCCGCTAAAGATGCTGTCGAAAATGTCGCCCCAGCCACTGGCGCCCGCGCCGGCACCGTAGCCGCCGCCATACGCGCCGCCCGCGCCCGGCATGCCGCCAAACATGAGCATCTGGTCGTACTCTTTGCGCTTCTTCTCGTCCGAAAGCGTTTCGTAGGCCTCGCTGATCTCCTTAAACTTGGCCTCGTCGCCGCCGGCATCGGGGTGATATTTTTGCGCGAGCTTGCGAAACGCGCTCTTGATCTCTTTATCGGAGGCGCTCTTGGATACGCCCAGGATGTCATAGAAGGTTTTGCCTGCAGCCATCGTAGCTCCTCTCCTGTTACGTCCGCCGCCCATGCAGACGACGGCTCATGCTTTCATATGGCACTAGGCCAGAAAGGGCCCCGGGTGTTGCCCCGGGGCCCTTCTCAATTACTCCTCGGTGCTCTCGGCCGTATCGGCCGTAGCATCCTCGGGCGCCGCTTCGGGCTCCGGTGCGGGGCGCTTCTCGCCACCGTAGGTCACCGTCACCATCGCGGAACGCAGGATGCGATCCGCCATGCGGTAGCCCTTCTGGTACACGTCGTTGACGGTCTCGTCGTACTGCGATGCGTCCTCGACGCGACCAACAGCCTGATGCTCGAGCGGATCGAACGCCTCGCCCTTGGGGTCGATGGGCTCAACGCCCTCGTGCGCAAACACATCGAGCAGCTTGGCATGCACCGCGTCGACGCCGTCGACGAACTGCTTAAAGTCGTCGGAAAGCTCCTGGCTGCGGGCATGGTCGATCGCGCGCTCGATATCGTCGATCACCGGCAACAGCGCAGTGACGAGCTTCTCGGTCGCGCGCTCGCGCTCGGCGATGCGCTCGTTGGCGGTGCGGCGACGGAAGTTCTCCCAGTCGGCCTGTAGACGGGCGGTGCGCTCGGTGGCGTCCTTTGCCTTATCCTCGGCGGCCTTCTGAGCCTCTGCCGCAGCATCGAGCTCGTTACGCACGTCGGCAAGCTCCTTTTGGGCCTGCTCGAACTTGAGCTTAAAGTCGTTGTCGGCGGCTTCCTCACCGGCGCGGATAGCAGCTTCCACCATCTCGTCCTCGGTCATCGTCGCCTCCTTGTTGGAATCCTCTACTTGGTTCTCGGCAGCCTCGGCGGCCTCGGCCTCGTTGGCCTCGGTATCGTCGACGGCCTCTACGGGAATCTTCACGTCCTTCTCCTCAGAGTCAACGGGGGCGGCGCCAGCGGCAGCCGCCTCCGTGCGAGCTTTACGGGCGGACATGATTACTTGTCCTCGTCGTCCACAACCTCGTAGTCGGCGTCGACGACGTCATCGTCGGCAGGCTGGGCGCCGGCGGCACCGTCGGTCTGCTGCTGAGCGTCGGCGTAGACAACCTGAGCCAGCTCGTAGGCCACGGACTGCAGGGACTCGCCGGCGGCCTTGATGGCCTCGACGTCAGAGCCCTCGAGTGCCTTCTTGGCGTCGGCGATAGCGGCCTCGGCCTTGGACTTCACGTCGGCGGAAACCTTGTCACCGAGCTCGTTGAGGGTCTGCTCGGTGGAGTAGCACAGGCTGTCGGTCTGGTTGCGGACCTCGACCTCTTCCTTCTGCTTCTTGTCCTCCTCGGCATGAGCCTCGGCGTCCTTGACCATACGATCGACTTCGTCGTCGGAAAGCGCAGTGGAGCCGGAAATGGTGATCTGCTGCTCCTTGCCGGTGCCCTTGTCCTTAGCGGAGACCTTGACGATACCGTTGGCGTCGATGTCGAAGGTGACCTCGATCTGCGGCACGCCGCGGCGGGCAGCCGGAATACCGGTCAGCTGGAACTTACCGAGCGACTTGTTGTCGCGGGCAAGCTCGCGCTCGCCCTGGAGCACGTTGATCTCGACGCTGGTCTGGTTGTCGGCAGCGGTGGAGTAGACCTCGGTCTTGGAGGTCGGGATCGTGGTGTTGCGGTCGATCATCTTGGTCATGATGCCGCCCATGGTCTCGACGCCCAGCGACAGCGGGGTAACGTCGAGCAGCAGGATGCCCTCGACGTCGCCGGTGAGCACGCCGCCCTGGACGGCAGCGCCGTCGGCAACGACCTCGTCGGGGTTCACGGACATGTTGGGCTGCTTGCCGGTCATAGTCTTGACGAGCTCCTGGACAGCGGGCATACGGGTGGAGCCGCCGACGAGGATGACCTCGGTCAAATCGGAGAGCTTGAGCTTAGCGTCGCGCAGGGCGTTGGTGACAGGCTGCTTGCAGCGCTCGAGCAGGTCGCGGGTGATCTTCTCGAACTCGGCGCGGGTCAGCGTGTAGTTGAGGTGCAGCGGGCCGGACTGGTTCATGGTAATGAACGGCAGGTTGATGGTGGTCTGCTGGGCGGCGGAGAGCTCCTTCTTGGCGTTCTCGGCGGCCTCCTTCAGACGCTGCAGGGCCATGGGGTCCTGACGCAGGTCGACACCGTTCTCCTGCTGGAACTTATCGGCCATCCAATCGATGACGCGCTGATCCCAGTCGTCGCCGCCCAGGTGGTTATCGCCCGAGGTGGACAGAACCTCAAACACGCCGTCGGCGAGGTCGAGGATGGAGACGTCGAAGGTGCCGCCGCCCAGGTCGAAGACCAGGATGCGCTGGTCGGTGCCCTGCTTGTCCAGGCCATAGGCAAGAGCAGCAGCGGTCGGCTCGTTGACGATACGCTTGACGTTGAGGCCAGCGATCTTGCCGGCGTCCTTGGTGGCCTGACGCTGGGCGTCGTTGAAGTAGGCCGGGACGGTGATGACGGCGTCGGTGACGGTCTCGCCCAGATACTTCTCGGCGTCGGCCTTCATCTTCGCGAGCGTCATGGCGCTCACCTGCTCGGCGGTGTAATCCTTGCCCTCGATGTCGACGACGGCACGGCCACCCTGGCCCTCCTTGACCTCGTACGGCACGGTCTTGATCTCGGAGGTGCACTCGGAGTACTTGCGGCCCATGAAGCGCTTGATGGAGAACACGGTGTTCTTGGGGTTGGTGACAGCCTGGTTCTTAGCGGCCTTACCCACGACGCGGTCGCCGTCGGCACGGAAGCCCACGACGGACGGGGTGGTGCGGTCGCCCTCGGCGTTCACGATAATGGTCGGAGAACCGCCCTCGAGGACGGCCATTGCGGAGTTAGTAGTACCAAGGTCGATACCAAGAATCTTGCCCATTAGAAATTCCCTCTCTCTTGTGCGTTTGCACCGACTCGGCGGTCTGCCGCGTGGCGCTTCGGCTTGTCTTTCAGGATGTAGTGTATCCCCTTATGGGCCGGAATATACAAAATCTAAGTCAATTCATATAAGATTTCTTATTGCTGAGAGTTTAGGTTCTTAAATGCGCAGGTAGATGCGCTGATTGAGTTCTCGGCAAATCTATCGAGATCTATGTAGAGATGGCTGAGGTTTGGGTCCGGGGGCGCCTGGGGCTGCCTTGCGGAAAGCTCGTCCCGGTTTGAGCGTGGATTCCGGGTCGCAGTTTCCGTCTGAAGACTCAACCGGAAACCGTATCCCGTTTTGAGAGCTGATACCGGCTCGCATTTTCCGCTAGCGGGCCTAACCGGAAACTGCAACCCGTTTTTCGACAAAATAATGGGATGCGGTTTCCGCAAGCACGCTCAATCGCCCTATATTTCAAGTCACCTTTAGCTAACATTTGCGCAGCTCAACGGCCCCACCTGCGCATTTTTTAGTAAACCTTGGCATACTCGGCGAACGGTATGAAGATGCCGGTCAGAGGGTATTGCAAACGGTCGCTCCCGTGGTATGTTTTTGCCCGAATCAAACCGGCGCGCATCGCCTGTAGCGTCGGTCAACAGAGAGGAAACTACCATGGCTCATCCCGTAATTGATGCCGACGAGTGCATCGCTTGTGGCGTTTGCGTCGACTCCTGCCCCGCTGGCGTTCTGGAGCTCCAGGACGTCGCTACCGTCGCTGACGAGGACTCCTGCGTCGCCTGTGGCGCTTGCCAGGACGCTTGCCCCGCTGGCGCGATCACCGAGATCGTCGAAGAGTAACAACTCCCCCACCTGCACACTCAAAAGTACACCGTGCACAAAAAAAGGAGGCCTCCGCATCGCCGCGGAGGCCTCCTTTTGCATTCGTGGGCAGCTAATTGGGGACAGTGTCGGGCTAGGACAAATCATCCTCGTAGGGCATTAAATCGGCTAGGTAGCCTTTCTCCTTGAGCATCGCCTCGATCTCGTCGAGGGTTTGCTCATCCTCCGCCGCAATGCGATGGAAGTGGTAGCCGCTGGTCACCGTCAGCAGCGGAAAGCTCTTGCCGCTCTCGATATCGCGCAGATAGCGCTCGACATCGCGACGATTGCGGATGTCCAGGTCGGCCGTAATCTTACCGTACACGCGGTGATTGACGATCACGTTGAGCACGGCGCCTCCGGCATCGACGATACTCGTGAGCTCATTGCCTGCCTGCTCTACGCTGTGGCGAACCTTGACCAAGCGCGTGGGCACAGCGGGGCTGCTGGGGGCCTCCTGCAGCACATAACCACGGTTGGTCGCCACGATATCGTGCCCATCGGCGCGCAGCAGGGCGATGTCTTGCACGACAATCTGGCGGCTCACACCCACCTCACGAGCAAGTGCGCTGCCCGATACGGGCCCCTTGGCCCCCTCGAGCACGGCCATGATGGCACGGCGACGCTCGCGGGCGTTCATTATTTACCGTCCAGCAGACGCAGGTGCTTAAGCGAGAGGTCGAGAATCGGCGCAGAGTGCGTCAACGCCCCCGAGCTAATGTAGTCGACGCCCAGATCAGCCAGGGCGCGGATATTGCTGGCATCCACATTGCCCGAGCACTCGGTCTTGGCGCGGCCGGCGATAAGCTCAATCGCGGCAGCCATGTCGTCGTGGGTCATGTTGTCGAACATGATGATATCGGCGCCGGCCTCCACAGCCTCGCGCACCATGTCCAGGTTCTCACACTCGATCTCGACCGTCGTGGTAAACGATGCATGGGCGCGCGCCATCTCGATCGCACGCGTCACGCCACCGGCGGCGTCGATGTGGTTGTCCTTGAGCATGACAGCCGTCGACAGGTTATAGCGGTGGTTGCTGCCACCGCCGATCTCGACTGCCGCCTTTTCAAACACACGCATGCCCGGTGTGGTCTTGCGCGTGTCGACAAGCACGGTCTTGGTGCCCTCGAGCGCAGCCGCCATCCGATGCGTGTAAGTAGCGATGCCGCTCATGCGCTGCAGGTAGTTGAGCGCCACGCGCTCGCCCGAAAGCAACACGCGCGCGTCGCCGCGCACCTGACCCACATGGTCGCCGGCGTGCACCTCGTCGCCATCCGAGACATCGAACAACACGGAGCTCTGCGGATCCAGCAGCTCAAAGGTGCGGGAGAACACGTCTAGGCCGGCGATGATACCATCGGCTTTGGCGATAAGCTCCACCGTGGCGGGGCGCGCCGTGGGGCACACGCTCGCCGTGCTCACGTCCTCAAACGTAATGTCCTCGCGCAGAGCCTGCAGAATCAGATCATCGACGACGAGCTTCATGGTAATGGGATTCATGGTCTACTCCTCCACGGCCTGCGTGCCGGCGGCACGGGCCAAATCATCGATTGCAAGGGTGTCGGCGCTCAAGGCGCGGTGACGCCCGTCGAGCGCGGGCTCGCCCGCCTGCTCCACGGCCAGCGACTCGCCGGTACGCATGTACCACGCGGCGCGACGACCCCAGACCAGCGCCTCGAGCAGGCTGTTTGATGCAAGGCGATTCTTGCCGTGAACGCCGTTGCAGGCCGTCTCGCCCGCGGCGTAGAGCTCGGGCATCGAGGTGTGGCCGTCCTTGTCGACCCACACGCCGCCCATAAAGTAGTGCTGCGTGGGCGTAACGGGAATGGGCTCGTCCAAGATGTCGCGGCCGTCCTCCAGGCAGCGCGCGCGGATATTGGCAAAGTGCCCGGTCACCACGTCGCGCTCGACGGGGGCAAAGCTCAGCCACTCGTGCTCGGTGTCATCCTGCTTCATCTGCTCGCGGATGGCGGCGGCGACAACGTCGCGCGGCTGCAACTCGTCGGTAAAACGCTCGCCGGCGGCGTTGAGCAAAATCGCGCCCTCGCCGCGGCAGCTCTCGCTGATCAGGAAGGTGCGACCCGGCTGCGGCGAGAACAGACCCGTGGGATGGATCTGCACGTAGTCCAGGTGCTCCATCTTAATGCCATGCTCCTGAGCGATGTAGCAGGCGTCGCCCGTGAGCTGCGGGTAGTTGGTCGAGTGGTCGTACACGCCGCCAATGCCACCCGTCGCCCACAGCGTGTGGCGGGCATGGATCTTAAACGGCTCGCCGGCATGCGCGCCCTCAGCGGCATTTACCAGCTCGTCGGCGGGACGAACCGAGTTGTCCTCGTCCACGGGAACGGCGACGATACCGGTGCACACCGTGTCGCCGTCACGCTCGCCCGTCAGGATGTCGGTCATGGCCACGTGCTCCAAAATCTGCACGTTGTCCAGCTTGCGGACAGCCTGAAGCAGCTTAGTCGTGATCTCCTTGCCGGTGATATCGGCATGGAAGGCAATGCGCGGACGGCTGTGTGCACCCTCGCGGGTAAAGTCGAGGCTGCCGTCGGCCTTGCGCTCAAAATCCACGCCCATCGCTAGCAGGTCGTTGATGACCGAGCGGCTCGAGCGGATCATGATGTCGACGCTCTCGCGGCGGTTCTCGTAATGGCCGGCGTGCATGGTGTCCTCAAAGAAGGCATCGTAGTCCGAGCCTTCGGGCAGCACGCAGATGCCGCCCTGCGCGAGCATCGAATCGCACTCGTCGACCGCGCCCTTGGAGAGCATGATCACGCGCGTGCTCGTCGGCAGATTGAGGGCCGCGTACAGACCCGCCACGCCGCAGCCGGCAATAACGACGTCGCACTCCATATCGGGGTATTGCTTGGTTTCCACAGGAATCCTCTCCCTTGTAATGTGACATAAGGGACCGTCCCTCATGCAACATTGTTCTAGCGCGCTGCGTACTCGAGCATACGGTCGAGCGTGAGCTTGGCCTGGTCTGCCGCCTCGTCCGAGACGCCGATCTGCACCTCGCCCTCGCCCGTCTCCAGGCAGCGCACGAGCTTCTCGAGCGTGATGAGATCCATGTTGACGCAGGTGGGCTGCACCGCGGGGAAGTAGAACTTCTTGCCAGTGCCCTGGCAGCGGCGCTCGAGCTCGTAGAGCACGCCGCGGACCGTCACGATAATGAACTCGCTCGCGTCGGACTCCTCGGCATACTTGATGATGCCGGCGGTGGAGCCGATGTAGTCGGCCTCGGCCAGAACGTCGGCCTTGCACTCAGGATGCGCCAGCACGAGCGCGTCGGGGTGGGCCTCCGTCGCGTCGACGATCTGCTCGACGGTGATGATGTGATGGCGCGGGCAGTAGCCGTTGTTGAGGATGACGTGCTTTTGCGGCACCTGCTCGGCTACGAAGCGTCCCAGGTTTTGGTCGGGAATGAACAGAATATGCTGCTGCGGCAGCTCGGACACGATCTTAACGGCGTTGGAGCTGGTGACGCACACGTCGCTCCAGCTCTTGATCTCGACCGTGGAGTTGACGTAGCACACCACGGCCAGGTCGTCGCCGTACTCGGCGCGCGCCGCGTCGACCGTCTCGCGCTTGACCATGTGCGCCATGGGGCAGTCCGCGCCCGGCTCGGGCAGCAGCACGGTCTTGGTGGGGTTGAGCAGCTTGGCGCTCTCGCCCATAAACTCCACGCCGCACAGCACGATAGTCTGCTGCGGCAGACTCTTGGCAAGCTTTGCCAGGTAGAAGCTGTCGCCGACGTAATCGGCCACAGCCTGCACCTCGGGCGCCACGTAATAGTGCGCCAGGATCACCGCGTCACGTTGGGTTTTTAGTTGCTGAATGGCCTCGACGAGCTCTGCGGGCACCAGTGCCGCACGCTCCGTTGCCGTCGTTGCCGATGCCAGGCCGGCCGCGATATCGCGTGCAAGCTCCGACGCATCCATGTTCGCGCTCTGTGCCATCAAGGCCCCTCTCTTTTGGCGAATCTTGGGGCTTTAGTATGACACCTAGGTTTACAGCTGACAAGACAGCTGTAAACCTAGGTGTAAAGTTGAAATAAAGATTCAATCATGTGGCAGGTCCATTTTCGAACTGGCAAGCTGAGGATAGCCGGGCTTTCGATAGCGCAGGAGGCATCTTTCGCCACCGCAACACCGCTTGGCGCGAGCTGCACGCCGTGAGGCGCAAACGGTCCGCACCCCCGCAAGCGGCGCGTGCCCGATGTGGCAAAATCGAACTACTTAAGGGGGCCGAATGCTCAAGATTATTGCCTGCGACGATGATGTCGCTTTTCTAGATAGACTGCACCGGATGATCGACCGTTGGTCGACCGAGACGGGCACGGCGGTCGATGTTGCGCTCGTCACGCGCGGCGAGGACCTGCTGGCCCGCCATGCCGCATCGCGCGCCGACATCATCTTGCTCGATATGATCATGCCGCTCGTCAACGGCATGGACACCGCACGCGAACTGCGCCAGGCCGACACCGCCGTGCGCCTGGTGTTCCTCACCTCGTCGCCCGAGTTCGCGCTGGAATCCTACGAGGTCCGTGCCTTCGACTATCTGCTCAAGCCCGTGACTTACGAACGCCTGGCGCAGTTGCTCGACGAGCTTTCGAGCATGCGCCCGGCGGCAACCGACGAGCTCGTGATCAAAACTTCCTTTGGCTACCACGCCCTGCGCCTGTCCGACATCGAATATGCCGAGGCGCGCAACAAGCACGTGGTCTTCCACCTGCGCGACGGACGCGATATCGAGGCACTCGAGTCGTTCCGCAGCGTCGAGGACCGCTTGGAGCAAAACGCGGTCTTCTTTAAATGCCACCGCAGCTACCAGGTCAACCTGCGCAATATCGATCACTTTGACCGCACGGACATCATCATGCGCTCGGGCGCGTGCATCCCGCTTTCGCGCAGCTGCAAGCAGGGATTCCAAGACGCCTACTTTGCGGCGCGCTTTGAGGGTGGGAGACACTGATGGTCTCCTCGGTCGAAATGATCCTTTGGGCAATCCACCACGCCACGACGCTGCTCTTTGGCGTCTTTGCCTCGGCGGCGCTGTGCGGTATCGAGATCAACCGGCGTCATGCGCTTGAACTGGTGCTGGTCGGCGTCGTGACCGGCGCTGCCTTTTCGATCGCCAATGCCGTCGGCGGCGAGCTTTTCGCCCGCCAGGTATATCCGCTCGTCGTGCATCTGCCGCTCGTCATCTATTTGTGCGCGCGCTACCGCCTGAGCCCGCTGCTTGCCGTGCTCGGCATTACGAGTGCCTATCTGAGCTGCCAGTTCAGCAATTGGATGGGCATCGCCGCATTTGCCGCAACCGATTCTCAGATCGCGTACTATCTGGCGCGCATCGCGACCACACTCGCCGTCTTTGCCGTCCTGCTGCATTGGGCCGGCGACATCGGTCCGCGCTTGGCGATTAAAAGCACCACCGAGCTGGGCATCCTTTTAATCCTGCCGCTCGTCTATTACGTCTTTGACTATGCCACCAACGTCTACACCACGCTGTTCCACTCGGGCTCGGTGGTGACGGTTGAGTTTTTGGCCTTTGCGTTCTGCGCGTTCTACCTTATGTTCCTCGCCGTCTACCTGCGTGAATACGAAGAAAAGGAAACCGCCGAGAGAGAGCGCTGGATGCTCGAAACCCGCGACAGCGTCGCCATCAAAGAGCTCGAGGCTTGGCGTCAATCTGGGCGCGAGCTGTCGATTCTTCGCCACGACATGCGCCACTTTCTACGCGGCCTGGCCGCTTTAATTGAAGAGGGCCACACCGACGAGGCGCTCGATCGCATCGACGAACTCTGCGAAGCCGGCGACCGCACCGCCGTACGCCGCTTCTGCGCCAACGAGACCGTAAACATCGCGCTTTCGTCATTTAACTCGGATATCAATAGAAACGGCATTACCGCCAACTTGCGCGCCGCCGTACCCGAAACCATCCACGTAGGTGACGCCGACCTGTTTAGCGTGCTCTCAAATGCCTTGGAAAACGCTATCACCGCCGCAAGCGCCGCGCCCCAGGGAAAGCGATTCGTCGACTTTGACCTGCGATTAGAGGACGGCCAGCTGCTGCTGTTAGTTTCCAACACGTTTGACCGCGCGCCGCGCATGGTCGACGGCATGCCCGTAGCCGGGCACACCGGACACGGCTTTGGAACCAAGAGCATTAAGCTTGCCGTCGAACGCATGAACGGCAACTGCCAGTTCCGCATTAACGGCGATCGGTTTGAGCTGCGCGCTGTGATGTAGAAGTGCGGCGCCGATCTCGCGGCGTGTCTTGCCCGCCAGGCAATCGCTCACCGGCGCCAATCCGCTACAGCGGAGCGGCCGCCGGGGTCAGCTGCTTGATGTATGCCCACATGCGCTGCTTGGCGGCTTTGTCAGTGAGCGCCGCCTCAAAACCGTCGAGCGCGAGCACGCGGCGACCCTGCACATGGGCGACCAAGCCGGGCTTGAGCATGGCGGTGTCGAAGTCATCGATTGCCACGAGCATATCGGCGTAGGTCTCGCGCATGGCGTCAGCCGCGTTGTTGTCGAGCAGTAGCACCGCCTCGGGGTCCAAAGCCTCAAGCGCCTCACGGAACAGCTCGCACGGCAGAGTCTCGCCCACCGCGACCGCTCCGTCACCCACGCCGGCGACGCTTGCCAGCACGCAAAAATCCTCGGGCGCGTAGCCGATGGCCCCAAGCGCCTTGCGCAACGCCGCGCCATCCGGGCCGGCGGCAAGCTCGCCACCCGAACGCTCGGCCTCGTCCAAATCGCCTTTGACCAGCACGATCGGCGAGCACGCGTTGCCCGCGATACGCACGCCACGACCCGCGAGCGATGCGAGCTCCTGCTCGGTCGCCTGGGCGATGGCTTCTTTTTTCTGGCTTTGTGACGTGGGCATGCGCTCTCCAATCGTTTGCGTGCCCACCATTATATAAAAGAGCTGCCCGCGAGTGGTTGCTTTGCGGGCCACTGGGTATAAGCACGGTCGTACTGAGTTTTACGCGGCTGAGCCGCGTCGCATTATGGAGGTCACCATGGCTGACATTAAGCAGATTACCCCCGAGAACTTCGATTCCATCGTTAACGACGGCCTGCCCGTGCTAGTCGATTTTTGGGCGCCCTGGTGCGGGCCCTGCCGATCGCTCTCGCCCATCGTTGACGAGGTGGCAGACGAGCTGGCTGGCAAACTTGCCGTTGCCAAGTGCAACGTCGACGACAACCAGGACCTGGCCATGAAATATGGCGTCATGAGCATCCCCACGCTGATTGTCTTTAAGAACGGCGAGGAAATTGACCGCTCGGTCGGCGCTCTGCCCAAGGCGAGGCTGCAGGCGCTGCTGGAAAAGCATCTGTAATATGCTTGTTACATGTTGCCGTCTGCCTGCCGTCCATGAGCGCTTTTACGCCGCTCGCCGGACTTCTGAATGCACCGAGTGCAACCGCGGATAGTATGGTAGTCACAAACAGCCCCCAGTGAACGGGTGCGGGTCGCACAGACTCGTACCCGTTTTCTTATGTAACTGCGCGCAGAGCGGGCGTAGTAAAATCTGAACCACTGAACTGCCCCATACAAAAGGAGATTTCCCATGCATGATGTTGGAATGAACATGAGCCAGCTTGCCATGAGCGTCAAACAGGTCGACGACACCATCGAGCTCGCTCATGAGTGGAGCCATCAGCTGCTGCATGCGACCGAGAATTTTGACATGGAGCGCATCGGCGCCAAGCTCGAAGCAGCCATGGCCGCGCTGCACGAGGCCCATGCCGCACTCGAGGGCTACGAAGAGGCCATCGAGGCCGACCACAACTCCGTCGGCTCCGTGAAGCTGGTGTAACGTGGCCGAACACGAGCACGGCTGCGGGTACGAGCACGAGCATCCGCACGGGGCGGACGGTGACGCGGGCTGCCATTGTAGTGGCTCCGGCTCCGAGCTGGTCCGTTTTTCGGTTACCGCACCCGACGACCTGCTGCGCCGCTTTGACGAGCAGATCGCGCGCCGCGGTGACGTGGCTAACCGATCCGAGGCCGTACGCGATCTGATTCGCGCCTCGATCGCCAAGGAGCAGATGCGCACGCCCGACGAGCAGGTCATCGGTTCGCTCACCATGATCTATGACCACCATACCGGCGATCTGACGCGCCGTCTGGACGAGGTGCAGCACGACTACACCGACGAGATTGTCTCGACCATGCACGTGCATCTGGACCACCACAACTGCCTGGAGATTCTGGCGCTCAAGGGTCGCGGCAAACGCGTCTACGAGCTGGCGGACCGGTTGCTGGGGCTGCGCGGCGTTAAGCACGGCGAGCTCACCTGCGCCGCCACCAAGCAAAGCCTGGGGCTCTAACAGCACATACTTCAATGAAGGAGGATCGCATGCGGCATGTGCATATTCATGTGACGGGCATTGTGCAGGGCGTTGGCATGCGGCCATTTGTGTATCGCGAGGCTATGGCGCATGGCATTTGCGGCTGGGTGCTCAACGCGGGCGATGGCGTGCACATCGAGGCGCATGCTTCGGTCGAGGCGCTCGACGGCTTTGTCGCCGCGCTGTCGGAGCACGCGCCTGCCGCGGCCCGCGTTGAGCATGTCGCTGTTGCAGACCTGGAGCCCGACGTTTGGGATGCTGACGATGAGCAGGCCTTTCGTATCGTAGCGTCGCAGGATCAGACCGCGCACACGACGCTCATCTCCCCCGATATCGCCACCTGTGACGACTGCCTGCGCGAACTGTTCGACCCCGCCGACCGGCGCTATCACTACCCCTTTATCAACTGCACCAACTGCGGGCCGCGCTTTACCATCATCCGGTCGCTGCCTTATGATCGAGCGGCCACGTCGATGGATTGCTTTCCCATGTGCCCCGAGTGCGCCGCAGAGTATGGCGACCCGCTTGACCGGCGCTTTCATGCGCAGCCCGATGCCTGCTTTGGCTGCGGGCCACATATTACGTGGCGCGAGGCGGACCGCGGCGTTGCGCCAGCGGGCGTTGACGCAACACCAGCTGTCGGCTCCACGCGCGAGGCCAGCGATGCCATCATCGAACGTTGCGTCGAGCTGCTGGCAGACGGCGGCATCGTCGCCATCAAGGGTCTGGGCGGATTCCACCTTGCCTGCGATGCCAGCAACGAACAAGCGGTGCGCGAGCTGCGCCGTCGCAAGCGTCGTAGCAATAAGCCGCTTGCCGTTATGGTGCGCGGCCTTGCCGACGCCGAGCGCCTGTGTCATATCGATGGCGTTGAGCGCGACCTGCTGGCCAGCAGCGTTCGTCCCATTGTGCTGTTGCGTCGCCGCGCAACCGGCAGCGACACCCACGGCTCCCCCGACGACCCTGATCTCGCGCCATCCGTCGCGCACGACTTGCCCGAGCTCGGCGTCATGCTCCCCTACACCCCGCTTCAACATTTGCTGCTCGCCGCAGCCGCGGCGCGCGGCATGAGCGCACTCGTCATGACCAGCGGAAACCTGAGCGAAGAGCCCATCGAGACCGACGATGCCCTTGCATGGGAGCATCTCGTTGCCGCTGGCATCGCCGACGCGCTGCTCGGTAACGACCGCGCGATTCTGTCGCGCTACGACGACTCCGTGGTACGCGCGGTCGACGGCGACGTCATGCCCGTGCGCCGCGCACGCGGATATGCGCCGCAGCCGCTGTCGTTGCCGGCGCTCGATGGCACCACGCCCTGCGTGCTCGCCTGCGGGCCGCAGCAAAAAGCCACGATCGCACTCACGCGCGAGGACGCCGACGGCCATACGGCCTGTTTTGTGTCGCAGCATATCGGCGATGTCGAAAACGGCGCGACTTTCGATGCTTGGAGCGCCGCGCGCACGCGTCTGGAAAACCTCTTTGACCTGGCGCCTGCCGCCTTGGCATGCGACATGCATCCCAGCTATCTGTCGAGCCAATGGGCGCGCAAGCAGGCACAGGAGCACAATCTGCCGCTTATCGAAGTCCAGCACCATCATGCGCACATCGCGAGCGTCATGGCAGAGGCGATTGCCGCAGGCCGGCTTGCGCCCGATGCGCGTGTCCTCGGCATCGCCTTCGACGGCACGGGCGCCGGCACCGATGGCACCATATGGGGCGGCGAATTTCTTATCGCCCGTCTCGCCGATTTTGAGCGCGTCGCGCATCTGCGCGCCTGGGCGCTTCCCGGTGGCGCCGCATCCGTACACGATGCCCGCCGCAACGCCTTTGCCCTGCTCAGCGAGCTCGACCTGCTCGAGCACCCGGGAGCCGTGGGGCTCTTGAGCAGTCTTGACGAGCAAACGCGCAGCATAACGGCAACGATGATCGAGCGCGGCATCAACAGTCCGCGCACCAGCAGCATGGGTCGCCTGTTTGATGCCGCAGCCGCGATTTTGGGCATTTGTGGCCAGGCAACCTACGAGGGTGAACCCGCTATCGAGCTCGAAGCCGCCGCCTGGCGCGCGCTCAACAGCGAAATCGCCCGTTTTCCCGACGACAACGCCGGCTATTCCGCATCTGGCCCATCGTGGTTGGACGGCCCCTATGTTCTGGACCAGAAAGCACTCTTTGAGGCACTTTTGGAGGGAATTGAAGCCGGGGCGCCCGCCGACAGGCTCGCGCTCGGCTTCCATGTCGCCGTTGCACGCTCCTCGGCACGCATCGCCAGCGAAATATGCGCCCGAGAGGGCATCGACACCATCGCCCTCTCGGGCGGCGTGTTCATGAACCGACTTCTGCTCCAGCTCCTTACCCGCGAGCTCAAAAGCGCAGGCCTTACCGTACTTGTCCCCCACACCGTACCCGTCAATGACGGCTGCATCGCCTACGGTCAGGCGGCGGTCGCAAGCGCTCGTCTTGCGCAGATTGCATCGCAGTAGCTCGCCCTCACACGCCACTGTGCCCAGCCGTCTCACAGGCGTAACGTGTTTGCCCGCGAACCCCGCGAGCGCTACCATCAACTGATGGATTATTAAGCGCCCATCCAGCGCAAAACGTATAAAAGGGGAACATTATGTGCCTTGCCGTTCCCGGTAAAGTAGTCAAACGCGACGACGACCTTAAGGCGACCGTCGACATGATGGGCATCGAGCGCCCCGTTTCGCTGCGCCTCGTGCCGACGGCACAGGTAGGCGACTATATTCTCGTGCACGCCGGCTTTGGCATTCAGATTGTCGACGAGCAGGAAGCCCAAGAGACACTCGAGCTCGTCAATACCATGACCGAGCTGGCCGAAGAGGACCAGCTCGCCACTAACCCGGCCGAGGCATACTAGTGGCGGCGGCGCAGCCGGTTCGCTCCGGTATCGACTTTTCGGCATTTCGCGACCCCAAGCTGGCTCTCGAGCTCATCGACCGTATTCATGAGCTTGTCGGCAACCGCAGCATCAACCTTATGGAAGTCTGCGGTACGCATACCGTGAGCATTGGCCGCTATGGCTTTCGCTCCATTATGCCGACGGGACTCAAACTGCTAAGCGGCCCGGGATGCCCCGTTTGCGTTACCGCCAACCGCGACATCGATCACGCAATCGCGCTTTCCAACATGGACGGCGCCATCATCACCACCTTTGGCGACATGATGCGCGTGCCCGGATCGTCCACCTCGCTTGCCGCGCAAAAGGCGGCAGGGCGCGACATCCGCATCGTCTACTCCCCGCTCGACGCACTCGACATTGCCGAGCAAAATCCCGAACGTCCGGTCATCTTTATGGGCGTCGGCTTTGAGACCACAACGCCCACCATTGCCGCCGCTATCCTGGAGGCCGACGCGCGCGGGCTCCAGAACTTCTCGGTCTATTGCGCCCACAAGACCACGCCGCCGGCTCTGCGTGCGATCTCCAACGACCCCGAAACGACCATCGACGGCTTTATCCTGCCCGGTCACGTCGCCACCATCACAGGCCTGGCACCCTTTGGGTTTTTGGTCGACGAGTTTAAGACCCCGGGCGTAGTCACCGGGTTTGAGCCGGTCGATATCTTGCAGGGCATCTGCATGCTGGTCCAGATGATTGTCGAGGGCCAGCCTGCAATCGACAACGCCTACCGCCGTGGCGTCGATGCAGACGGCAATCCCGTAGCGCGCCAGCTGGTCGAGCAGGTATTTGAGCCGTGCGACACCACGTGGCGCGGGCTGGGACCGATTGCCAACTCGGGTCTTTCCATCCGCCCTGAGTTCTCATGCTTTGATACGCGCGCCCGCTTCGATGTGCCCGTTGAGGCGACGGTCGAGCCACGCGGGTGCCGCTGCGGCGACGTGCTGCGCGGCGCCATCACGCCGAGCGACTGCCCGTTGTTTGGCCGCACCTGCACGCCCGAGCACCCCGTCGGCCCGTGCATGGTGAGCTCCGAAGGCAGCTGCGCGGCGTACTACCGCTACCGCGACTATTAAGGTCCGCCGTTCTAACGAACGGCGGACTGGTCGACGCTGCGCGCCATTCAGGCGAGCGATTTGCCTTTCAATCGTCGGCTGCGGGCAAAAGCCCAGCAGCCTCCTCTTTCAAGGCAACTCACTTCGTCTGAATGGCGCTCGCTGGCTTTTACTTATCATCGATTCTGCCACACTCGGCTATTGCCGATTCCACCCACGATTGGAGTTTTCGATATGTCCCGTACTGCCACCGATAGCACTGTCCTGCTGGGCCACGGCTCCGGCGGCCAGATGATGAAGCGCATTATCGATGAGGTCTTTCTGGATGCCTTTGGGTCGCCCGAGCTGCTTGCGGGCAACGATGCCGGTGTCGCCGCGCTGCCCGCAAGCGGGCGAATCGCCATGTCGACCGACAGCTTTGTGGTAACGCCGCAGTTCTTCCCCGGCGGCAATATCGGCCGCCTCGCCGTATGCGGAACCGTCAACGACGTCGCGACCTCGGGCGCCAACGTGCGCTACCTATCGTGCGGCTTTATCCTCGAAGAGGGCTATCCCATGGACAAGCTGCGCCAGATTGTGCAGACGATGGCCGAAACGGCACATGAGGCAGGTGTGAAGATTATCACCGGCGACACCAAGGTGGTCGAGCGCGGCTGTGCCGACGGCGTCTACATCAATACCGCCGGCGTGGGCGAAGTGCCCGCGGGCGTAGCGCTCAGCGGTGCAAACTGCCAGCCCGGCGATGCCATCTTGGTCTCGGGTACACTGGGCGACCACGGCATCGCCATCATGAGCCAACGCGAGGGCTTGGCGTTTTCAAGCACGATCGAAAGCGATGCCGCGCCGCTCAATCATCTGATTGCCGACGTGCTCGCCGCCGCCCCCGACACCCGCTGCTTCCGCGACCCCACGCGCGGCGGCCTGGCATCCACACTCAACGAGTTTGCCCAGGCCAGCGGTGTTGCCATGGAGGTCGACGAGGATGCCGTGCCCGTGCGTCCCGACGTGCAGGCCGCCTGCGAGATGCTCGGCTACGACGTTCTGCAGGTGGCAAACGAGGGCAAGATGGTCGCCGTGGTGCCGGCCGAGCAGGCCGATGCGGCTCTAGCCGCCATGCGTGCTGCCCGCTACGGCGAGAACGCCGCGATTATCGGCCGCGTGCTGCCGCTTGGATCGGACGCTCGACCCGCCGTGCGCGTACGCACCGGCTGGGGCTCGACCCGCATCCTCGACATGCTCGTGGGAGAACAGCTGCCAAGGATTTGCTAGGGCGGAACCGCACGGTCGGCGCGATGTGGCCTGATGTCCCTGGAGATGTTCAGATTCCAAGCACGCCCAACGCGGAAGCCCAGTATTATGAGGTGCGTTTTGAAACCCAACGACGGGAGCTTTCATGGCAGCAGCTTTTTCCCATGTGATTTTTGATTTAGACGGCACCCTCCTCAACACGCTCGAGGATTTGGCGGCCGCCGGCAACCACACCTGCGAGATGCACGGCTGGCCCACGTTTGCCGTGGACGAGTACCGCTACAAGGTGGGAAACGGCATGCTCAAGCTGGTTGAGCGCTTTATGCCTGCCGAGTATGCGGGCGACGGCCGTATGTTTGAGCAGACGCTTGCCGAGTTTAGGGCTTATTACGGCGATCACAAGGAGGACCACACTGCCCCCTATGCCGGCACGATCGAGATGCTCGACCGTCTGCGCGCCGCGGGCGTGCAGCTTGCCGTGCTCACCAACAAGGACCACATCTCGGCAGCCCCGCTTATCGAGAAATACTTTGGCCCCGAGCGCTTTGCGCTGGTACAGGGCCGTGTCGATGCGTTTCCGCCCAAACCCGAAGCACCCGTCACGCTGCATGTGATGGAGGAGCTGGGCGCCGATCCGGCAACCACACTCTATGTGGGCGATTCGAATGTCGATGTTCTGACCGGCCACAACGCCGGCCTTAAGAGCGTGGGCGTCAGCTGGGGCTTCCGCGGCCGCGCAGAGCTGGAAGCCGCCGGCGCCGACTACGTGGTGGACACCCAAGCAGAGCTCGCGGCGCTGATCTTGGGCGAGTAGCGAGCGGCACCGCTTAACGTAGCTGCGACAATTCTTCCGCGCGGAAAGCGCATCCCGTTTTGGAGCTCCGAAATGGGATGCGCTTTCCGTTTGAGGCGCGTCAGGGAAACCGCATCCCGTTTCGGAGCAATCTTCCGGGTCGCACTTTCCGCAACCCACCCCATCCGGAAACCGCGACCCATTATTCGCCCAAAAACCGGTCCGCATTTTCCCGAGCATTCGATGCAACGCTGGCGCAAGGAGTGTCCCTAACTGCCGACAGAAAAAGAACGTCCCCAAGTGCCGCAAGAGTGTCCCTTTTGACTAGTCATTTAAGAACGTCCCCAATGACTACCATGGCAACGGCACAGGTAGAGGACGGACAGCGAAAACGCCCCTAAGCGAGCAAGGTGACGTGAAATGAAAGGGCGCTGACCTTCTGGTCGCGCCCTTGAAATTGAACGTCAGATTGCCGCTTAGGGGCGTTTGCAGCGTCGAGCAGTTGCGGCGTTTGGTAAAACGCCGCAACGAACTAGCTCATCATGGCATTCATCATCTCGTTGGTTGCGGAATCGTCAGCAGACCACTCGCCGTCGTCATTACAGGAGTACTTGAAGGTGACCTTGGTGTCCTTGGTCTTAGCAGCCTTGGTCACATCGACCATAACCTGACCGGCCATCTTGTACAGCTCGTCATCGGAAGGCATCGAATCGAGCGCGGCGACCTTCTCCTGGTACTGGGTGGCAAAATCCTCAACGATCTGGTTCATGGACTTGCAGGTAATGGTGACCTCGGCAGTTGCGGTGCCTTTGTCCTCGTCGACCGTCACGTCGCCGATCTTGTAGTCAAAGCCCTCGAGATAGCTCTTGGCGTACTCCTTGGGATCGATGCCCAGCTGCTCGAACTCGTCGCCCGAGGCCTCTTCCAGGCCGGCGAGGAAATCGTCGCCACCGTTCTTGACCTCGTCAAACTGCGTCGTAAGATCCTCGGTGATGAGCTCCTCAACCGAAGGACCCCCGCAGCCGGAAAGCACAACCACGCACGCGACCAGAACAGCCATCAGGGGCGCAAGCAGCAGCTTCTTCTTCATGACATTCCTCCCAACAAGCGGCACCGCGCTTCCCGACGCGGTGCACGTCGTAACAATAAGGCCATACTAGCCGCTAACGAACACCCCGGGCAAAGCAAAGGCGCAGTCGGCTCGATTTAACGTCCGAACGGTTTACCGGTCCGCCCAACGCGCAATAAAACGTTCCGCCGCATTGTAATAAAAAAGGGTGGTCGAACGATTCGGCCACCCCAAAACACCCTTATGTTGCCGCGGCTTACTTGCGAACGACCTTAACGATGGCGTCACCAGCGGCAACGGCAGACTCAGCCTCGACGGCGAGCTCGACGTCGGCGAACTCGGCGGTGTTGGACACGGCCACGACGACGCAGTCCTTGTAGCCGGCAGCGGCGATCTTGGCGCGGTCGATCTTGAGCATGGGCTGGCCAGCCTTAACGACATCGTCAGCCTTGACGAAGCCCTCGAAGCCGTCGCCGTTCATGTTGACGGTATCGACGCCAACGTGCACCAAAACCTCGATGCCGCTATCAGACTGCAGGCCCACGGCATGACCCATGGTGACGGTCACCTTGCCGTCGCAGGGAGCGTAGACCAGATCGTCCTCGGGCCACACGGCACAGCCCTTGCCCAGCACCTCGCCGCTAAAGACGGGATCGGGCACGTCGGCCATCTTGATGACCTTGCCCTTGACGGGCGAGCACAGCACGTCAGCGCCGGCAGAAGCAGAGATGGAGGCAGGAGCAGCGGCAGCCGCGGGCTCAGCCTTCTTCTTGAACATGTCAAACAGACCCATGCGTTTTCTCCTCTTGATTAAGCGCAACGTTATGCGCATGCCTATGGTGATTATAGTGCCAAATGGCCAAATTGCTAAGGTGAGGGCTCGAATCGAGAGCCCTTCCAAGCCCTTCCCAAAACCTTTTCCCCAGTGGCACTCATATTGTCGATTAATCCAAGCCCTCGGTACCGTTGGACTTGATGATCTTCTGGTATGCGAAGAAGCTGTCCTTGCGGCGGCGCTCGTAGGTACCGGTGCCGTCGTCGTACTTATCGACGTGGATGAAGCCGTAGCGCTTGCGCATCTCGCCAGTGCCGGCGGAAACCAGGTCGATGGGACCCCACCAGGTGTAGGCAATCAGGTCAACGCCATCGGCAATGGCCTCGCCCATGGCCTTGATGTGGCTCTGCAAGTAGGCGATGCGATACGGGTCATGGATGGAGCCGTCCTCCTCGACCTCGTCGTAGGCACCCATGCCGTTCTCGACCACCATCAGCGGAATCTCGTAGCGGGCGTAAATCTCGTTGAGGGCGATGCGCAGACCCAGCGGATCGATCTGCCAGCCCCAGTCGGTGGACTCCAGATAGGGGTTCTTGCCGCCGAAGGTCATGTTGCCCTCGGTCATCTCGTGATCCTTATGGGTGCCCACAGTGCCGGACATGTAGTAGCTAAAAGTGTAGAAATCAACCTTGCCGTCGGCGATATCCTGCAGGTCGCCGTCCTCCATCACGAGCTCAACATCGTTCTCGGCCCAGAAGCGCTTGGCATAGAACGGGTACTTGCCGCGCACCTGCACGTCGGAGCAGTACCAGTTCATGGTGTTCATCTCCTGCTGCGTGGCGAACACGTCGGCCGGATCGCACGTGGCGGCATAGGAGAGGATGAAGCAGTCCATGTTGCCCATCTTAAACTGCGGGTAATGCTCGTGGGCATAACGCACGACGCGGCCGCTGGCGACAAACTGGTGATGCAGCGCCTGCATACGAGCCTGCGGCGTGGTGTGGACCGCCGACGCCGGACCCTCAAAGCCCTGAATCATGCTGGTCTCAAAGAGGTTCCCCATGTCCTGAGTACCGCAGTTGATCTCGTTGAAGGTAAGCCAGAACTTGACCTTGTCTTGATAGCGGTCGAAGACGGTCTGGCAGTACTTCTCAAAGAAGCCGATGAGCTCGCGACTCGCCCAGCCGTTGTATTTCTCGACCAGGTGATAGGGCACCTCGTAGTGCGAGAGGGTCACGAGCGGCTCGATATTGTGGGCACGCAGGCAGTCGAAAACGCGGTCGTAGAAGGCGAGGCCGGCCTCATTGGGCTCAGCGTCGTCGCCGTTGGGGAAGATACGGCTCCAGGAGATGGACATGCGGAACATATTGAAGCCCATCTCGGCGAACAGCGCGATGTCTTCCTCGTAGTGATGGTAGAAATCGATACCGTCATGATTGGGGTAGAAGCGGTTGGGGTCGATGTCGATCGTAATCTGACGCGGCTCCTTGTAGCTGCCTCCCAAGAAGTGGTCGTCGACGGAAGGACCGCGGCCGTCCACGTTCCAAGCGCCCTCAAACTGGTTGGCGGCGGTGGCGCCACCCCAATAGAAACCCTTGGGGAACTTGATGTTTGCCATGAGCATCTCCTTTGCATCGCGGGTCGATAATCCGAGTATCGCCCACGCGCGGGACGGGCAGAAGCGGGCGCGCCAAACCCGACACTTCTTTTCGCGCCCACGGACCGCCTCCGCCCCGACCCTGACACTTCCTGATACCGACCAAAAAGGGACAGGTTTATTTTGGGAGGTTTTATCTGGGCAAATGCCGGCGGTAGGCGGCCGGCGTGCAGCCATAGCGCTCGGCAAATTTTTTGTAGAAGAAGCTCATATTGGCATAGCCCACCTCGCGCGCTGCGGCCTCCGCAGTAGCACCGGTATCGAGTAGCGCCGCAGCGCGTGTCAGGCGGCTCTCCTGCACGAGTTGCATAAACGCGCGTCCCGTCTGCCGCTTGAGCAGCGCGCTTGCGTAGTTGGGGCTCAGATGCAGGTGGTGGGCCAAGTCGTCGAGTGTGCAATCGCAAGCATGCCGCTCGATGTAGCTCATCGCCACCGCAACCTGCGCCGAGGGAAGCGCGGGAACGCCCGTTTGCAGCAGCGCGGCCTCGTAGCTTTGCATGAGCTCGACCAGCAGCAGCTCAAACAGCCTCGACACGATCTGGGGGCTCGCTGCCGTCGGCTCCAAGAGCTCGCACAACATCTCCTGCATATAGCGGCGCGCCCGACGGCTGGAGCCCGTGCGGAAATGCACATGCCCGCGATGATCGGTCTCGTCGTTAAGCGCGTTGAGCAGGAACTGCGAGACGGCACTTGTGGACGAAAGGCTTTGCTCCAGGCTGCGGCGCAGCATCGACCGCGAAATGACAATGCCCAACATCAGGTCGTGCTCGCCGAGCTCACCTACGGCATGTGGACAGGCGGCATCGAGCAGAAGCACCTCGTTTTGGACGAGCGTGAGTTGCGTACCATTGACAATCTGTGGCGCGCGCCCTCGATAGACATAGCTGATTTCGACATAATCGTGCACATGCTCTGGCACGGGGTTAAAGCGCGAGTTGCGCACAATCGACAGGCCCTCGGGCATACCTTCTTGGTGCAGGGCGTACGTCGCGTTACCGATTTTATGGACATGCCTGCCATCGATATCTGCCTGTTGACCCTGTCTAAACGCATCGTTCCAGTCATAGCGGGCGCCCGCGCAGTAAGCGCGCTCGCTATCGGTCAGCTCGAGCAAAAGATTGTCCAAACGTGCGATATCCATAGCGTCACCATCGTTGATTTAGTCATATTTTGCCGCGATTTTGATATTAGCAGGGCAGCACGGGCGACGTACCCTGAACTCGCAAGGGTTTAGAAAGTTGGTTCTGGCATGTGGCACGCGTCCCAGCGCTTCGCCAAGCAACTGTGGGGTGACGTTTGCCCAGATAAAACCGACCAAAATAAACCTGTCCCTTTTTGGCAGGTTTTGAAGGAGTGAGTATGGCGGCATTTGACAACCATGTGCTTCCGTTCTTGTGGCTCAAGGGCGAAGAGCGCGAGACGATTACCGAATACTTAGAGCAGATTGCCGGGGCGGACATCCGCGAAGTCTGCCTTGAATCGCGCACGCATCCCGAGTTTTGCCGCGACGGCTGGTGGTCCGACCTGCGTTTTATCATTGGCGAGTGCAAGCGCCTGGGCCTTAAGATCTGGCTGCTCGATGATGCCCACTTTCCCACAGGCTACGCCAACGGCGCGCTTGCAGGCGAGGATGTAGACCCCGCGCTCAAGAAGACCGTGCTTAAGCATCACACGGTAACGGTCGTTGGACCCCAACCGTCCACGTCCATCAAGCTCGGCAATCTTATAGATCCCACAGAGTGCTTTGTGGGCGCCGCAGCTTTCGACGCTGCCGGCGTGCCGCTCGACCTTGAGCTCGCCGTTGAGCAAACCGAGGACGGCACTCCCGCCTGCCTGCGCTTTGACGCTCCCGCCGGCGTCACCACCCTCGAGCTCTACGTCACCAGCCAAAAGACCGGCTTTCGCGATGAATACATCAACATGGTCGACGCCGATTCGTGCCGCATGCTCATCAACGCCGTCTACGAACCCACATTCACGCATCTGGGCGACGAGTTCGGCAAGACCATTCTGGGGTTCTTTACCGATGAGCCTGGCTTTATGAACGAGAAGGGTGCGACCCTCGAAGACGCTTCTACCAGCAGCTTTATCGGACGCGGTGACATGGCGCTGCCATGGTCGGACGAACTTGCACGACGCCTGCACGAGGCACTGGGCATGGATTGGCTGGCTAAACTGCGCGGCCTTTGGACGCGCGAGGCAGACGGCGCACGGACCCGCCACGCCTACATGAACATTGCCACGCAACTCTACCGCACCTGCTTTGACGAGCAGATTGGCGACTGGTGCCGCGAGCACGGCGTCATGCACATCGGGCACGTGATCGAAGACAAGAGCTGCCACACACGCTTGGGCCAGGGCGCTGGGCACTATTTCCGCGCTGTCGCCGGTCAGGACATGGCGGGCATCGATGTGGTTATTAACCAGCTCGCCCCCGGCATCGACCACGGCCCTTACAGCTACTTCCATGGCGCATGGAACATGGAGTTCTTTACCTACGCGCTTGCCAAACTGGGCTCTTCAGCCGCGCGCCTCGACCCCAAAAAGCAGGGGCGCTGCATGGCCGAGGTTTTTGGCGCCTTTGGCTGGCACGAGGGCTTGCGCGAGATGAAGTGGATTGCCGACCACATGCTCGTCCGCGGCGTCAATTGGTTTACGCCGCACGCGTTTAGCATGGCACCCTTCCCCGATTGGGACTGCCCGCCGCACTTTTACGCGCACGGCAACAACCCGCAGTGGCCGCACTTTGGCCAGCTCATGAGCTATATGAACCGTACGGCAACGCTGCTTTCGGGAGGCTGTGCCACGCGCCCCGTCGCCATCCTGTACCATGCCGATGCCGAATGGGCCGGCAGCGCCATGCCTATCGAGCGCGTGGCGGCAGAGCTCACGCGCGCGCAGATTGACTTTGATTTTGTGCCCGCCGAGGCTTTTGAGGACAAGAGCCGCTACAAGGTTTCGATTGCTGATGGATTGCTTGGTGTTAACAGCTGCCGCTACCAGGCATTTGTTATGCCCAGTGCTACGTTTATTGGCGCGAAGACGGCAAAGGCAGCGAGACGCATGACGGATGCAGGCGTTATGGTGCTCGCCGTCGACAAGGTGCCCGGTGCATTCTACGATACCGATGGCGCGGTCGAGCTGGGAGGGCTCGTCGCAACGCCGCTCGCCGATGTCGCCCGCGCGCTTGCAAGCGCGGGACTACAGACCGTTGTGTCTGACACACCGCAGCCCTGGCTACGCGCACTTCGCTACGAGCGGGCAGGCGAGACCTACGTTATGCTCGTCAACGAGCACCCCCGCGAGCGCATCGACTGCACGGTTGCACTTGCGACAGGTGAGCGCCTTTGCGGCACGCGGCTCGACCTGCTAAACGGCACCGAGCCCGTTGCGTTTGACGGTGTGTTGGAGCTCGCACCCTTCGAGAGCTGCATCGTTGTTTTGGAAGCGGGCAGCGAGGATGCGCCCGGAGACGGCGCAATCGACGCTGATACATCGCTCGGTCTGCGCATCGAAGGCCCATGGACCGTTGCCCTCTCCCCTGTCGGCAGCAATGGCGCCTTTGGTGAAGCACAAGAGCTCAAACACCTGGGCGACCTTACGGCCGACCTGTTCACCGGCACCTGCGGCACCTACCGATATCATGCGTCGTTTGAGCTGGCCAACGATTGCGCTGACGCCACGATCGACCTGGGAGACGTTTACGAAACCGCGACGCTCACGCTCGATGGGCGCTCGCTCGGCACACGCATCTGCCCGCCCTACCGTTTTGCCGCCGGCGCACTTTCCGCCGGTGCGCATGAGCTCACGATCGACATCATCAACACGCTCGACCATGCGATCCCCGACATCTTCGCTCTCACCGAGCCCGTCGCCCCCAGCGGCATCCTCGGCCCCGTTACCCTTTGCGGGCAAAACCTGCCAAAATAAACCTGTCCCTTTTTGGCAGGTTTGGCGAGTGTGGGAGTTCGCATGGATATCAAACGCAAGATCACCGAGGCGCAGGGCCTCACCCCCACCGAGCAACAGCTCGGCATTGCAGCCCTTGCCATCGGCGAGGACATCCGCGGGCTTTCGATTAAGGAATTTGCCGCGCGCGCCAACGTTTCGGTCGCGAGCGTGCACCGTTTTTGCAAAAAGCTCGACCTCGAGGGTTTCAAGGACCTCAAGGTCGAGCTTATTCGCTTGGCAACCGAGGCGGGCAATCGGCGCAACGTGGACATCAACTTTCCCTTTGATGCTACGTCCAGCCCCGCGCAGGTTATGGAGCGCATGGAGGGGCTCTACCAGACCACGCTGGCCGAAACGCAGGAGCTGCTCGACCCCACGCAGCTTGACCACGCCGCCAAGCTCATCGCGAACGCCCGACAGGTCGACATCTACACGGGCTCGCACAACCTCTATCCAGCGGGAATGTTCCGCGACCGCCTGCTCTCCGCCGGTAAAAGCGCGACGTGCCACGACGGTGTCGAGGCCCAGGTGCGAACGGCGCTCGCCTCGGGCCCCGACCATGCGGCAATCGTCATCTCCTACAGCGGCCTTGCCCCCAACCTCAAGGACATCTTGCCGATCCTCAGCAGTCGACATGTCCCGGTCATCGTCATCGGCACGCCTTATTGCGCGCGCATTCACCCTGGCTTTGCCGCCTACCTTACGGTGAGTGACCACGAGAGCATGACGCATCGCATCACTCAGTTCGCCAGCCATATCGCCGTGCAATACGTGCTCGATTCGCTCTACAGCAGCTACTTCGCCAAAGACTACGCCCACTGCGCCGAATTCCTAGAGCGATCGTTTCCCTACACCCGCCTCCCCGGGCTCAAGTAGCGACGAGCGTGGATTTTTGGACACTCGAATAACGAGCGTGGATAATCTCCCACTTTGAGCCCGCACACACGCCAAAACCGGGAGATTATCCACGATCGTGTTGAATGATCCGTTTTCCTCTGCGCCCGAGGGACCACTCGACCACCTTGCACCAAAGCAATAACGACTTCTCGTCATTAGATTATTCAAATCGACTCTAATAACTATTTTCGCCATAAACTCGTTATTAGAATTGATATGATTAGCCTAATAACGAGTTCCGGCACTAAAGATATGGAGGGCGCGATGCAAATCGAGGAGAACGGCCAGGGAACGCTCCGCAATAATCTATCGGGGAAATTAGCTTACTATTCGTTTTTGCCAACGTCCTTGCAATCATTGAGGCAGCTAAACCTCACTGAGGAAACCTATCGCACGCTTTCCGCATGCTCACGAAAGCTTGGAGAGCTTGAAGGCATGCTCTACTTTGTTCCCAACGCCGACATGTATCTGACAATGTATGTGCGCAAAGAAGCACTCCTTTCTTCGCAAATTGAGGGAACTCAGTGCACGTTTGACGACCTACTTAGTCCATCGCAAACCCAACTCCATCATAAAGATGTCGCAGATGTCGTGAATTATGTCCGTGCTGTCGACCGCGGCGTAGAACTGCTCAAAAAGATGCCCTTATGTACGAGGCTTCTCAGGCAGGTTCATGCGGTCCTGCTGGACGGAGTGCGCGGAACGGAAAAGAATCCAGGCGAGCTGCGCTCCTCACAAAACTGGATTGGCCCTTCAGGCTGCACCATTGCAACTGCATCGTTCGTCCCTCCAAACATTGAAGATTTGAGCAACACGCTCCAGGACCTCGAACGATTTATCAATGAGCCTCAAGTCAAAATGGATCCGATCGTGCGGGCGGCGCTCGTCCATTACCAATTTGAAACTGCCCATCCATTCCTAGACGGAAACGGTCGCCTGGGCAGGCTTCTCATTACACTTATGCTCATCAATGATGGCGTTCTTCATTCTTGCTTGTTCTATCCATCGTTCCAGTTCAAGAAAAATCGAAGCGAGTACTACCGACAACTCACATCCGTAAGGGAACGAGGAACTTACGAGGAATGGATAGAGTTTTTCTGCGCCAGTCTTCTTGAGAGTGCGAAGGACTCGGTAGGGTCTTTAAAAAACCTTGTTGACCTCCATAACCGTTCCACAGCAACCATTACCGAAAATCTCGGAAGGACTGCTGCAAACGGGCAAAGGCTGTTGGGCATTCTTGAAGAGCACCCCATCGTCGACACCGCATTCATCGCTGCCCAACTCGATATCGGCAGGAGCACCGCGAGTTCGCTCGTTAAATCATTCGAAGAATTGAACATCCTTCGTCCGCTCGACGAGTCAAAGCAGAGATATCGACGGTACGGATATGAAGAGTATCTTTCGATTCTCAGGGAAGACGCCGAGCCGATTAGATAGGCATCGCAGCCCAACCAAATATAACGAGCGTGGATAATCTCCCACTTTGAGCCCGCACACAGGCCAAAACCGGGAGATTATCCACGCTCATTTTGGGTCCCCTGGGAACGCATGAGGAGGGCGGATAGACAGCCGTTATTTGCGAGGCGTCAGCGACGTAAAGAGTCCGTGTTGGTTGCAGTAAAGATATATCCTGCCGCGCCCGGTAATATGGAATCGCGGCTGCACCGATTGCTCTGGATAGAGCTTCTTAAAGCAGATGCCGTCCATAGTCGCATATGCCACAAAGCTAATGTAGTGATCCTTGGTCATGGGATGATCGAGCGTGACGTACCAATCGTCCTCGATGCGCTCGATGGAAAAGGCGTGGTCCGCGTCCGGCTCTTCGGCCTCCTGGGAAAACATCGTGGAGCCACAGCAGCTAAAGCTGCCTTCTCCGAGCGCGTGCACAACGTTTCCGCAGATAGGGCAAACGTAAAAGACACCTTTGAGCATATTGCCTGCACGGTTGGCGTTGGCCCGAATGTCACCAGCCAAAAGCTCAGCCACGCTTATGCCGAGTCTCTGGGCCAAAGGCTCAACGAGGGAAATGTCGGGAAGGCCGCGGCCGGATTCCCACTTGCTGACGGCTTTATCGGTCACGCCAAGGCTTTCCGCCAGGGCGCGCTGAGTGAGGCCGCGCTCTTCACGCAGCCGCTTGATGGCATGCGCTGCCAAAAAAGTATGGGAAGCATTGGTTTGCCGTGTCTGGTTCATGAGCTGTCCAATCAAATTGAAGAAATGGAGCGAACCGGTTCAAGAGCCAGTATCCATTTGAAGATCGCCCTCGACAACCTACGCTGCGTAGACATGCGCCAATCGAACGAGCCGGATTTTTGGACACTCAAATCACGAGCGTGGATAATCTCCCACTTTGAGCCCCCACACAGGCCAAAACCGGGAGATTACCCACGCTCATCTCTGACTAGTCATTGGGGACGTTCTTAAACGACTAGTCAAACAAGAACGTCCCCAATGACTACTGCCGCATCCGGGGCAAGACAACGCCGCAGGTAGAGGACGGACAGCGAGCGACGTCCAGAGCGAACAAGTTGGCATGAAAAAGGCAAGGCATAGACCTTCTGGTCATGCCTTGCCTTTTGAATGACAAATTGTCGCTCTGGGCGGCGCGCAGCGTCGAGCCGTTACGCGGTTTGGAAAACCGCGTAACTACTCCCGGACTCCGTACTGCTCGTAGTAGGCGTCGATGGCGGTCTTGAGCTCGTCGTCGATGACGACCTTGCCGTCGATCTCGTGGTTGTAGAGGGTCTCGACGACCTCGGCCATAGAGACGATGCTCGCGACGGGGAAACCGTACTTGGCCTCGATCTCCTTCTGTGCGGTGGTCACGCCGCCCTTGCCGACCTCCATGCGGTTGAGGGACACGATCAGACCCTTGATCTCGACATCGGCAGCAGCCTTGACCTTGGGATAGGTCTCATCGATGGACTTACCGCTGGTGGTGACGTCCTCGACCATGATCACACGGTCGCCGTCCTGGGGCTCGTAGCCCAGCAGGTTGCCCTTGTCGGCACCGTGGTCCTTGGCCTCCTTGCGGTCGCAGCAGTACTTGACCTCCTTGCCGTACAGCTCGTGGTAGGCAATCGCGGTCACGACGGCCAGGGGAATACCCTTGTAGGCAGGCCCGAACAGCACGTCAAAGTCGTCGCCAAAGTTATCGTGGATGGCCTGGGCGTAGTACTCGCCCAGCTTCTTGAGCTGATAGCCCGTCACGTAAGCGCCGGCGTTCATAAAGAACGGGGACTGACGGCCGCTCTTGAGCGTAAAGCTGCCGAACTTAAGAACGTCGGACTCGACCATAAACTTGATGAACTCTTGCTTGTAAGCCTCCATGCGGGCTCCTCTCGTAATCGCGTACGTGCTTCACAGTTTAGCGCAGGTAGGACGTCGATGCGGGCGCGCTTTGAAGCCATGGCGCTCTGTAAGGGCTTTGTCAGGGGCGATAATTATCCGAACAATGGGGTTGACACGGCAAACCCCCTCGTCAAAAATACCGGCGGATTGAAACGGGTACGAGATACCCAAAGCGCGCTGCGCCCGGCCTTAAGGAGGTGTGCCATGGAAGGCAGCCATAGTCGAAAAACCTGCATGTCGCCCTCGGCACGCCGCGAGGATTCCGCGCACGCATAAGCGCCAACAGTCGATCACCAAAACCACCACAAAGGTGCCTGCCCCCTTGTGGTGATTCGCGAGCATGACGTGAGCGACATCTAGGTTTTTTGCAATTCAATACGACACGTACGCTAACTCCCTTTAACAAGGAGGACCCTATGCTGATGCTCAAAACCGCCACGGTACTCGAAGTCATCTCCAAGCGCCGCCGCACGGCGCGCCCTGCCGCTCACGCCGGCCTTGCCAAGAACACCATCTTTGCCGCAACCCATAGCGCCGAGGACTCCCTCGTGCTGCTCGACGCCACGGCTGACGGCCTCACCGCCGGGCAGGCCGCCGAGCGCCTGGACGCCGCCGGTCCCAACACCATCGAGGCGCCGACCAAGACACTTGCCCGCCGCATCGCCGACGCCTTCATCGACCCCTTCGCCGGCATCCTCGCCGCGCTCGCGCTGGTCTCGCTCTACATCGACGTGCTCGCCGTGCCCGAGCCGCAGTGCGACCCCTCCACGGTCATCGTCATCGGCATCATGCTACTGGTATCGGGCGGCATGAAGTTTATCCAGGAAGCACGCAGCGGCAATGCGGCAGAGGCCCTCAAGGACCTGGTCTCCAACACCTGCACCGCCCTGCGCGACGGCGAGCGCATCGAGATACCCTTCGATGAGCTCGTCCCCGGCGACGTGATCCGCCTCTCCGCCGGCGACATGGTGCCGGCCGATGCCCGCATCATCACCGCACGCGACCTGTTTGTGATCGAGTCCGCCCTCACCGGCGAAAGCGAGGCCGTCGAGAAGACCGCCGTCGCCACCGTCGTCGAAGGCGCCGACAGCTCCACGCTGCCGCTCTCCGCCTGCAAGAACATCGTCTTTACCGGCACCTCCGTGCAAAACGGCACCGCCATGGCGCTTGTCGTGGCCACCGGTTCGGACACCTACCTGGGCGGCATCGCCAAGATGCTCAACGGGCGCGGCGAGAAGAGCGCGTTCGACCGCGGCGTCTCGAGCGTCTCGATGCTGCTGGTGCGCCTGATGCTCGTCATGGCGCCGGCAGTCTTTGCCATCAACGCCGCCACCAAGGGCAACGTCATCGATGCGCTGCTGTTCGCCACGAGCGTGGCCGTGGGCATCACGCCGCAAATGCTTCCCGTCATCGTGACCACGAGTCTGTCGCAGGGAGCCAAGGACCTCGCCCGCCGCCAGGTCATCGTCAAGGAACTGTCTGCGATCCAAAACCTCGGCGCCATGGACGTGCTGTGCTGCGACAAGACCGGCACCCTCACCGAGGACCGCATCGTGCTCGAGCGCTATCTCAACACCGACGGCAACGAGGATACGCGCGTGCTGCGCCATGCGTTCTTGAACAGCTTCTTCCAGACCGGCCTCAAGAACCTCATCGACCTGGCCGTTATCGACCGCGCCGATGTTACGCTCTCGACCGTCGTGCCCGATTCCATGCTGGGCCAGAGCCTGCGCGACCGCTACGCCAAGGTCGACGAGGTGCCCTTCGACTTCTCGCGTCGTCGCCTGAGCGTGGTCGTCGCCGACGCCCAAGGAAAGACCCAGATGGTCACCAAGGGCGCTGCCGAGGAAATGCTCGAGATTTGCTCCCACGTCGAGGTGGACGGCACCGCTCAGCCGCTTACCGACGAGAAGCTTGCCCAGATTCGCAAGCAGGTGGCAGGACTCAATGCCGAGGGCCTGCGCGTGATCGCCGTGGCGCAGAAGACCAACCCGCGCACCGTGGGCGAGTTTGGCATCGCCGACGAGTGCGACATGGTGCTGATGGGCTTTTTGGCCTTCCTCGATCCGCCCAAAGCGAGCGCCGCGGGTGCCGTCGCCACCCTCGAGGCCAAGGGCGTGGCGGTAAAAGTCCTGACCGGCGACAACGACCGCGTCGCCGCCACCGTCTGCGAGCAGATTGGCATCGACGCAAGCAACGTTTTGCTGGGCTCCGAGATCGATGCGCTCGACGACGCCGAGCTGGCGGAGCGCGCCGAGCAGACCCATCTCTTTGCCAAGCTCTCGCCGCTGCAGAAGGCGCGCTTGGTGCGCGTCATGCGCGAGGTGCTCGGTCATACCGTGGGCTTTATGGGTGATGGCATCAACGACGCCGCCGCCATGCGTGCGAGCGACTGCGGCATCTCGGTCGATTCGGCCGTTGACATCGCCAAAGAATCCGCCGACATCATCTTGCTCCAGAAGGACCTGGGCGTGATCGAGCGCGGCATCATCGAAGGCCGTCGCACCTACGGCAACCTACTCAAGTACCTCAAGACCACGGTGAGCTCCAACTTTGGCAACGTGCTGTCCGTGACCGTCGCGAGCCTGTTCCTGCCGTTTTTGCCCATGAGCGCCCTGCAGCTGGTGCTGCTGTCGCTGGTCTACGAGATCGTGTGCATCGCGCTGCCGTGGGACACCGTCGACGATGCCTGGACTGCCCGCCCGCGCGCCTGGGACGCTGCGTCCATCAAGGGCTTTATGCTCGAGCTGGGCCCCGTGAGCTCGCTGTTTGACATCGTGACCTTCGCCGCGCTCTTCTTTGCGGTGTGCCCCGCCACCGTGGGCGCGAGCTGGGCCGAGCTTGCCGCCGCGGGCAATGTTGCCGGCATGGCAACCTTTGCGGCGATTTTCCAGAGCGGTTGGTTCGTTGAGTCTATGTGGTCGCAGACGCTCGTAATCCACATGCTGCGCTCCCCGCACCTGCCGAGCCCGCGCGACCACGCCGCGCCCGCGCTGTGCGTGCTCACCGTACTGGGCCTGACGCTCGTCACTTGGCTGCCGGCAAGCCCCATCGCCGAGGCTCTGGGCCTCATGCCGCTGCCGGCGAGCTTCTTTACGCTGCTCATCGGCATCGTCGCCGCCTACATTGCGCTGACCCAGCTGGCCAAGCGCCACTACATCGCCCGCCACGGCGAACTGCTGTAACAGACAGCCCTAAGGCAAAACCACCACAAAGGTGCCTGTCCCCTTTGTGGTGGTTTTGGAGCGTTACGAGGCGTTGGTCAGGCGGCTCCAGAGCTCATCGATATCGATCTGGTCGCCGCCGCTCAAGTAGCCGGTTCGAATAAAAGCCTCATTGTAGATATAGATGTCATGAGCGCTATCGCCATCGTCTTCGGTGTCGTTGGCCATAATCACGTAGCGGTGGCCGTCAAGCGCCTTGACCAGCCAATACTGGGTATCATCGATCGTGCATTTCTCCTGCACCATCGCCGCATCGCCAATCGCGCCGATGAGCGCCCGCTCGCCCTTTGTATAGCCGCCCACCGAGAGTAGAATCGCGACGTTTTCGTCTCCGCCGCCCGGTTCAAGCTCCTCGTACTCGGACTCCGAAAGCGGTATCGCGCTGTTCGCAAGTTCGTCCACATCGTCCGAAACCTTGGAAAAGGTAAAAGCGAAAAATCCCGCGTCATCGACGGCGCCGTAGCCCACGTTCTCGCCTTGCCACTCATAATTTTGATGTTTGAGCAGGCGCACCATATCGGCACCAGCCAAGTTGATCGCGGCATAGACCGTCACGTTAGCATTGTCGTCCACGCAGGCGGCGTCCGCCGTGCTCGCTGCTTTGGCGCCGCCCGTTGTGCCCGAGCAGCCAGCCAGCGCGCAAGCCGCCGCGCCCGCGCCCGCCACAAAGACCGCACGGCTCATCGTCATCTCGTTCATCATGTTCGTCCCTCGCTATGCTATTGGCCGCATCGCACTTAGCCGAGCGCGCGCCCGGTCTTCTCCTGCCAAAATTCGTTAATCGTGGGGGCACCGCCGCCTTGGGTAAACGTACCGGTTTTGATGGCCTCCTCGGTAATGAGGTCCAGGCGGTAGTCGCCGTTTTCCATTTGGCTCACCATGGCAACGTGACGCGCCATGTTGGAACCGTAGACGCACGCAATCCACGAGCCCGAGGTAATCTGCGCGCGGTCCTCAACCGGAACGGAAAAGCCCGCGATAACATCCTCGCAGCTCGAATAGCCCGCAAGCTGCAGCGTAAACATCACGGTACTCCCGGTGCCGCCCTTGTCGAGCTTTCCGATTTCATCCTCGCCGAGCCATTCGGTTGCGCCATCCTTGCTGATATTGCAGACGCTGAGCACGCGACCTGCCTCGTTCTCGTACATCTCGAGCGCATCTTGCCAGGTATAACCCTGTTGCGACGCAAACTCCTGCAACTGCCAGCCCTTAAGCTCGAGCAACGCTGCGATGCTGATGTTGCGGTGCGCATCCCAGCAGTCATCCGACCACGTATCGAACGCGTCCGCCGAGCCGCTGTCTGTGTCCGCACCGCCGCCCGCATCACCGGAATCACCCGATGACGAGCCCGCATCCATCTTGTCCTTTACCGGGCGATCGTCGTTAAAACCCGTCGTGTCCTGCGCCTGCCGTCCGCCGCATCCCGCAAGCGTCAGCAACGCCGTTCCCGCCGCCGCGACAAACGCCGTGCGCGAAATAACCGTCTCCCTCATCGTTGTTCCTTTCCCGTTTCTTATCACAGCGCCGAGCAACGCCTCGACACCGATCCTCCCGTAGCCCACTCACGCTATTGACGGGGCAGCTCCGTCCAGCCAAAACCGGGCTCAAAGCCATCGCGCGTGCCGATCACGTCGCCCGAGCCGTTCACCCAAGCTTGATCCGCCATCACCGAAACCTCGACATCGGTACCGTCGGGCCTGGTGTAATGGTTGACCCCGCGGATGGCATCGGAATACGACGCCGCGCCCGTTCCCACACCTGCGCTGGAGAAATTGGCCGCGCTGGCGGCCATATTCGCGGCGTGTTGACGATCGCTGCGCTCAAACCAAGCCTGTTGGTAGCTGTCGAACGCCGCCTGCTGCGAGGCATGCATCTGCTGCCAGGCCGCGAACTGCTGTTGCTGCTGGGCGATGTTCATCTGCGTGCGCTGACGCTGCTCGAGCACCATCTGCTGCTTTTGAGCGCACGCTTCGCGCGCAATCGACGGGTTGAGCCGCAGAGTCGACGCCATTGAGGCAAGCGCCGTGGAGGCCGCCTCGTCCAGACGGCCTTCCGGCGCAACCAGGCAGAAGCTGTCCCTGATACGCCACTGCAACAGGTCTGCCGCGCCCAGCTTGAACGGCGCCCCGTCTGGGCAATCGCCCTGATCCGGAGCCTGATCTTTCGCGGCGCGCTGACCCGCCGCCGCAGCCGCCTGGCGCTCGCGCAGGCGCTTACCCAGAACGCCACCGATCAGTCCGCTCGAAAGGCCCGCGCCCAGCAGCGCCTCGGCCCCGGCGGCAACGCCTTTACCCACAGAACCCGCGACTCCGCCGATCGAGGCCACATAGCCCTCGACCTTTGCCGCCACCGCAAGCTCGGTAGGCGCCGGGGCGCCCGCGAGCCGATATCGGCGCATACGGCACTCATAGACCACATCGCTCGGTTCCATCGAAAAGCCCTGAATCGCAAAGTCGTTTGCAGCCTCGCGCTTTACGCGGGCACGCTCGTGCTCGATATCGACCGCCGCGCTCGATGGGTACGGCTGCTCGGCCACAACCGCCGCCCGTGCGCCCAATTGCGTCGCGCAGGCTTGAGCCAGCTCGTCGCACGCCGCCTCCACATGCAGAAACGCCTTGCGCTCGGTTTGCGTGGGGATACGCTTGGCAACGGCGCCCGCGTCCACGTAGCAGAGCTCGGAGCGATACATGATGCGTTCGCCCGCCGGGCCTGCCGCCGTCACGCCAACTGAAATCGGGCAGTCGAAACTACTGCTGCGCTCAAGATGCGCCTCTTCGATACGCCAACCCCGCGGCAGCGCCACTTGCGCGAGCGCTTGGCCGCCAGAGGCATCGCATGCGGTGTGGAGCTCAAGGTCGCCGACGCGGGGAGCATCCGCTGCGGCCACGTCGCGGACCGGCGACGCGGCGTCGGCATCCTGCATCGGCACATCGACCGGCGCGTTCGCGCTCAGCTCACAACCTTCGCCCGCGCCATCATCGGCAGCCGCCCCATTTGCGTGTTCCGCGACACCCGGGTCATCCTCAACGCTCTCAAGCCGAACACCGCAGCCCGGGCAAAATCGCACCGGCACGCCGGCGACCCGCGGCAGCTGCATCCCGCACGCCGGGCAGAATCTCAAATCACTCATCCCGTACACCCCTCATTTCATTGGCTGTTCTTGATGGCGGCTAGCTGTCGCCACAGTTCATCGGCACCGTCAAGGCGATATGCCGTCTTGTCGAGCACGATATTCCCGCCCTCGAACTCCACCGATTGCTCCGAGCCGTCTTCATAGACAAAGACGAGCGTGCGACCGGCATCGCTCATCCGCTCATCCACCGCACCTCCCACGGTGCAATCGTCGAGCGCGGCAAAAGTCGATGCGACCAGCTCGGCATCGTCGGTCTCATAGATCGTCCGCGCCTCGCCGTCCTCGATAAGCTTGACTGCCACCGGATCGGCAGCACAATCGTTCAGCAACGCTTGCGCGGCGTTCTTTCCCTGGTCGGCACGGGCACCAAAGCCGTATGCCCGCACAAGCGTCACCGCCGCAGCAAGGACCACCACGGCGATAAGCGCGCCCGCAATTTTATTAGACGAGCAACCACGAGACGCCATAGGCCCACCCCTTCCGTTCTGCTCCGCTCAACATCACATTCATATGCCTTTGAGCGCCAAAACGGCAGGTGACAAATGTCTCATATTCATATTTTTGCAGGTAAAACCACCACAAAGGTGCCTGTCCCCTTCGTGGTGGTTTTGGCTAGTCTTGGGGTGTCCAGGACCAGAAGAAATTGATGAGGGCCACGCGCGAGGCGGCACCGGTCTTTTTGTTGATCGAGGCGATATGGCGGTAGAGCGTAGAACGCGAAAGGAAGAGCGCTGCCGCAACGTCCTGCACGCTGTCGTCCGATAAGACCAGCGCCTCCAGTACATCGCGCTCGCGCTTGGTAAGTCCAAAGGCGGCTACAAAACCGTCGAGTCGATCGTCAAACGAAAGCTCCGGTGTCTCCAGGGACACCGTGTCGACCTGATCGGGCGCACGGCTCACGCCAAGATCGTCGGTGGCAAACGCCAGCCCCCTGTGACCCGCTTCGTCCTCAACGCCTTGTCCAAACTGCCCCAACAGCGAGATCGCAATGCCGACAAACAGCACGAGTACGACACCCACCGCCATCAGCACGTTTTGGCTCGAGATGATCGCCACCGCCGGAGCCGTCACAAGCATTGAGCAAATGTTGTTGATGACGCGGCCCATGCACGGCCACAGATACGACCAGCGGGCATACATCGAAATCGCGGCGAACTTCGCGGTGAAGAACACCACGAAAAAGCCCGTGCCCAGGTAAAAGATAATCGTGGCGGCGAGCGCATTGCCGCCGTTGCCATCGGTGATAAGCACAAAGAACGAGAGCGTGGACAGCATGGCGGCGCACGTCATGATGATATTCATATACGAGCGTCCGCGCAGGTCATACAGGGCGCCGGCAGCAAGCGCACTCACAACCAGCAGCAAGCGCGGCCAGTCACCCAGATCGATAGCGCCGGCGGCATGCGAGGTCGTAAGACCGGCATTGAGAGCCGCGAATACGCCGGTGAGGCAGGCGGTCGCCACCGTCAAGCGCACTACGGCACCCCGGAAGGCCGCCTTTGCCTCGGGACTATCGCGCCACTTGGCGCCATGCTCCGACGCATCGACCGATAGCTCGGCAATCTCGGCTTCGAACTCGGGCGCGGACTCATCGCGTAATTTAGCTCGGCGGGTACCGTGAAGCAGCCCAACCAGCGCAATCGCACAGGCAATAAGGACAAACTGTTGAGGAATGCCCGCAGGCATCACCATATGGTTGAGCACCTGTACCAAAATGCCCGCAGCATAAGAAACCGCCACGGCACGTGCCAGACAAGGCGTCTGCGCAAAACGCCGCGCCAGATTGGCATGAGCGGTCGATCCGCAGTAGCCCAGGGCGCAGCACGCCACCAGACCGCCCGCAATCACAACCTGAAACTGCGCCGCCATAATCAGCAGCAGCAATGCCGACACCAGCAGCACGCCCGTCATATCGCTCGTTGCATCGATTGTCTGGGGACGGCGATAGTACAGGAGAGGACGCACAAAATAGCCGATCACGCTCGCGCCGACGACGATGCTCTCGTAGATAACGACCTCGTTCGCCGGCACAAACTCGGCCACGCGCACGTCAAAGAGGTACTCGCCGGCCAAAAACGTGAAAAAGAAAAGCGCCAGGCACAGAATCTCCCGTATGCCCCGGCGCAAATATGCGGTTGTGTCTCCCAGGTCCCTCATGGTAACCCCCACCCGCTTAGATGTCCGGAAAACCATTTTAATGGAGAATGGGTCTTAGTATCCACGCAATGCCCGAACTGTTACGCATCCGGCGCAAATGCCCCAACAGCAGTTGCGGTGAAATAGTTCCTGTTTGACCGGCCCGGGCTGTCATTTAGGAACTATTCCACCGCAACATATAAAGGGGACTGGGTTGTTGATATCGGAAAAGGGAGGGAGGTGCCCGGGCCGAGGGAGCAACTCGGGATCGAAGCTCGAGCGTTAGTGCTCGGGCGTCAGGATCACCAGGGCGTCGTGCTCAAAGGAATGCTGAGCCACGCGCACGGTGCCGTCGCCATTGTCGCGAACGGGCAGCTTGGCGATACGCTTGGCCTCCATGTCGAGGGCCGTCGCCGACCAGCCGCGCGCACTATCGAGCTTAAACGTAAGTGCCGTGGTGCGCGGCAGATAGGTGACGACACGCTCGCCAATACGCGCCACACGGATGGACTCGCGCGCGTCATCGAGCAGCTCCTGTGCCGGGATAACGGCGAGAGCGTCGTCGCTAGCCGTGGCACCCAGGCCGGCAAGCACGTGCTCGATGGCGGCAAAATCCCACACGCCCGCAAACTGCAGACACTCCTGCCAGCGGAACGGCATGTCAAAGCCCTCGCCCAGCACCGAACCCTGGCTGCGCGATGTCTGCCAGTTCCAAACGCCGTGGGCGCCGTAGGTCACGCCCGCGCTGGCGCCGGCAAGGATCGAAGACCACACGCTCGCGCGACAGTCCTGCGCGGTAAAACGCCAGTACACGTTGCGCGACGCACCCATCTGCTCGTAGCAGGGCTCGGAGTTGACCATCGGCTTTTTGGGATAGCTGGCGATAAAGTCCTGCGGCAGGTGCCAGGCCTCGGGCTGGCCTTCGTAGTTGTGGCCGGGCTGGAACATATAGAAGTCCAGGCGGTCCAAATACTGCGCGGGAATCGTGCGGTTACCGCGATTGATGTGCATGGTACGCAGGGCCTCGGGCGCGCGCTTCGCAACCTCGTCGAGCGCATCCTCGTAATAGGCAATCGCCTCGTCACCGGCAAAGTCCGTGTCGCCCGTCACCACATAGACGGGATCGAACTCGCCCAGGTTCTCGACGACGCGGGCAACGTGGGCACGGACCTCCTCGCGCGGCATAACCTCGGCACCGCAACGCTCGGCGATCTTAGCGCCCCAGGTACCGGGCACGTAGTTGCACCACATGAGCACGAGCGCCGGACGAATGCCGTGCTCGACGGCAGCGCGGCACATGGCGGCGGCGCGATCCCAATACGCCTGGTTGGGTTGAGACCAATCAAAGCGCACGCCATCCTCGCTGGCATAGGGCCAAATGCCCAGATCGGGGCAGCAGCGATCCCACTGCGGCAGCGTGTTAATCTGCAGCACGTTCATGCCCTGCTCGGCGCGGCGGGTCAGATAGTAGTCCCAGTCGGCCTCGGGGATGCTGGTAAACGCACTCCAGCACGTATCGGCAAACCAAAAGAACGGCTTGCCCTCGCACAAAAAACCGTCCTGACGACCGTTGACGGTCAGTTTTCCCAAACTCATCTGCATGTCCTTTCGCTCGATAAAGGAATTGCGAACCGGCAGAAGCTTTCGCGGTAACCCCTGATGCGAAAGCCCCCGCCGTTTAACAAACCCCTGCGGGCGGACACCACTTGCCCACTCCAGTCTACCTTGCAAGAAGGGCCCCGCCGGGCTTGCGCCTGACGGGGCCCTGTCGTGTAGGTAAGGTCGTATGCGACCGAATGGCTTGGCCTTAGGCCTCCATCTCGGCGAGCTCCTCCTTGGAGAAGCCGGCGACGAAGACGACAGCAGCGGCGATGACAAAGGAGATTGCCATACCGACAATAGCCCAGACGGTGTTCATCTGGCCACCCTGCAGGTAGTTGGTGAAGACCAGGAAGTTGGAGGCACCGCCAGCGAGGTAATAGGTAACGCCCATGAGGCCGGAGAACACAGCGCCGATGGCACCGCCGATGAACATACCGAACATGGTGCGACGGAAGCGCATGAGGATACCGAAGAGTGCGGGCTCGGTGACGCCGCCGGCGATGGCGGAGATGACGTAGCCCAGGGCAAGACCCTTCTCGTCGGGGTTCTTCATCTTGAGGAAGGCACCGAAGGCGCAGCCCCAGACAGCGGCCATAGCGCAGTTGGTGGAAACGAAGACGAAGGGATCGTAGCCGGCAGCGATGATCTGAACCTGAGCGAGCAGGATGACGGGCATGTGCATACCGCAGACCACGAAGAGCTGCCAGAAGGCGCCGAGGACGGCCATGACGAGCAGGATACCGATGCCACCCATGTCAGCGAGACCGAAGAGGGTGTTAGCGATGAGGCTGCCGATCTCGTTGCCGAGCGGGGCGAGGACGATGAAGGCGATGGGGATGGTAACGATCATGGTGCAGAACGGCGTGAAGACCGTGGAGAGCACGTCGGGCATGACCTTCTTAAAGAACTTCTCGACGAAGTAGAGGACAGGCACCGAAAGGATAATCGGCAGGACGGACTGCTGATAGTTGGCAGCGGCGATCTGAATGCCGTAGACGGAGATGATTCCGCCGCCATCCTGGGTCGCGACACTCACGACGGACGGGGCCATGAGGGCGCCGCCGAGGAGCATGCCCAGAACCGGGGAGGCGCCGAGCTTCTTAGCGGCGGCATAGCCCAGGTAGATGGGGATAAAGGTGAACGTGGCCTCGTACAGGGTGGTGTAGAGGAACGTGTAGGTCGGATCGGTGTCAGAGAGAACGCCGAGCATGGTGGGACCGAGGACCGCAGCGATGGTGCGGAACAGACCGCCGGCCATGAGCAGCGGGATCAGCTGGGTCATGGAGCCCGACAGATAGTCGAGGATGATGTTCGGCAGGTTCTTGAGCTCGAACTTCTCCTTGGGAGCATCGAGGTTCTCGTCGACCGCGGCACCCTGCTTGACGCCGGACATGGCGACGAACTCGGCGAGCACCTTGGGCACGTTCTGGCCGATGATGACCTGGAGCTGGCTGCCGGCGAACTGGCAACCCAGAACACCCTTGACCTTCTTGATCTTCTCCACGTCGGCCTTGTTGTTGTCCTTGAGCGTCAGACGCAGACGCGTCATGCAGTTGGTGGCGACGGAAACATTCTCCGCACCGCCCACGAGCTCGAGGACATCGGTGGCAATCTGCTTGTTATCTACTGCCATGGGACCCCTCCCCATATCATCGTGTGCCTACTCGTTTGGGCGTAGGCACGCCTTTGGCTCGGCGACTATAACCCCTTACGGCCACCGAACCCTTGGATACGCTGTCGTAAACAATGTGTTTACTGAACGTTTACTGGCTTTAGTTTACACGGAACGTCTAATTTGTGGCAATTTTGCCGTCTGTAGTCCGGTGAACGGTAGGAAATCGGGGGTGAACGTACTTGAACGGTAAGGGATTGTCTATTTGACGCTCTGCTGCTAAATGCCTATTTACGTGGTCTTTTAATTTGGTAAACACCTCTATTCTTTGTTGACCCATCAACAAAAGCCCTGCTAAATGGTGATAAACGAATGTTTAGTAATTTGTTGAGTGTTCATTTTGACCGTTTACCGAGTTCATCTGCCTGTTCTGTAGCTCTGCATTAAACTAAACATGTTTAAGTTGTATTGCCGCTGATGTTTACCACTCGCGGCGCAGAGGAGGCAGCTCATGGAACTCAAATCGTGCACCTACGCAACCGTCACCACGCTGGGAGACTTTGGCCCCTGGATCAGCAAAGTCGTGCTCGACCTGCCGTGCACCGTTCGCGCCAACGATATCGATGCGCGCACCTTCCATATATATGTAGAGCGCCATGAACGCACGGGCGAGATCCTGATGCGCAAAGAGCGCGGCGCCGACCACGCCGCACCTTCCGTAGGCTATGTCGACGTCCTCGCCGCCTATCCGTGCGATGAGTGCGGACGCAAGCTCGCCTTTGGCACCCATGTGGCGCTCGAGATCGCCGAGCAGCGCCTGACCAAGAAGATCGAGGGCAGCGTGATGGGCTCGCGCTTGCTCGACGACCAGCTGCGCATCACGCAGCTCGCGGCCCTTCCCGGCAATGACGGTGACGATCCAACCTGCGGCCTGGTCTTTGACACCTGCCGCGGCGACATCTGTCCCGCGCTCAAGGGCTGGAGCAATGCCACGCAAAAGACCGCCGTCAACGGCATCGCGCTCGAGTACGGCTTCTTTGAGCCCAGCTTTAAGGCCGAGGACTCCGCCTGCTTCAACCCCTTCGCGCCCGAAACGACAGTCGTGCCCCAGAAGGCCCCGCTCGTGGTGTACCTGCACGGCGCTGGCGAGGGCAAGGGCGCTACGCAAGGCGAGGGCGCCACGCGCGCTTATATCGGCAACCGCGTGACGGCCATCAGCCAGGCGCAGATCCAACGCTACTTTGGCGGCTTTGCCTGGGTTCTCGTGCCGCAGTCGCCCACGTTTTGGATGGACAACGGCACTGAGCAGCTCGGCCACTCCAACCAGAGCATCTACTCCCCCGTCATTAAGGCGCTCATCGACGAGTTTGTCGCCGAGCATGCCGACCGCATCGACACCGACCGCATCGTGGTCGCTGGCCTTTCCAACGGCGGCTTTATGACGCTGCGCCTGTGCGCCGACTACCCCGAGTTCTTCGCCGCGGGCCTTCCCTGCTGCGCGCCGTGGTACAACGCCACGGACGAGGACGTTGCTGCCCTTGCCAAGACACCGCTGTGGTTTACGCACTCCAAGGGCGATGAGCTCGTGATACCGCAGGAGACCGTGCTGCCGCTCACGGCTCGCCTGCGCGCTGCCGGCGCCAACGTGCATCTCACCTACTTTAGCCATGTCGAGGACCTGACCGGGCGCTACCGCGAGGCCGACGGCTCGCCCAAGAAGACGTTCAACCATGGCGTGTGGATCCACCAATTCAACGACATGTGTTATCAAGACTTCGACGGGGGCAACGTACTTATCGACGGCGAGCCGGTGGGCTGCTGGGAGTGGTCGGCCAGGGTCGACAGGTAATCTATCCCATCACGGGGCCGAGGGCTTACCTCTGAAAATGTCCTCGGGCATGCGGCCCGGTTGCACCACGCGCTTCGCGCTGTGCAACCGGGCCGCCCCCTGCGGAATATTTTCAGAGGTAAGCCCTCGGCCCCGCTGCGTTGACGTTGCTGTTGACCCTGGGCGAGCGCTTCCGGCGGGCCGCCGGGTTGACGACGATGAGGGCGGGGGTCCCGTCTTGCCTTGCGCGTGACTGACTGAAATGATTTTGGTTGGAGCTTTCTTATGACTCGCGATTTAACTCGGGTGATTGTTACTACTGATATGGAAGTCGATGATATGAACTCGCTCGTTCATTTGGCTCTGTATCTCAACTTGCTCGATGTTCAGGCTGTGGTGTACACGGCTTCGCAGTATCATTTTCTTGGGGATGGCGTGCATTCGCTTGGCGAGGTGAATCCGCATTGGCGTACCAAGGGTCACCGTTCCTATGAGTGGGATGTGGTGCCTCATGAGCCTGATCCGCTTGCTGGGGAGCTTCGTGAGTATCGACCGTTTCCTGAGCATTGGATCGAGAGCCTCTGGAGCAATGAGTATGCCCAGGCCTGGCCTCAGCTGCAGGCTAATGCGGCCGCTGCCGGCGAGTCTCCGTTTCCCTCGCCTGCTCAGATGATTGAGCGTACGTTTGTGGGCAATGTTGCCTTTGAAGGCGATGTGCGTGAGGAGTCTGAGGGTTCGCGCGTGATTGCTCAGGCGATTTTGGATGATGACCCGCGCACGCTTTGGCTGCTCAGTTGGGGCGGTATGAATACGATCGTTCGCGCCCTGATGAGCATTGCCGAGCGCTATCGCGCCACACCCGAATGGCCTTCTGTGCAACAGTGTGTCTATCAGAAGGTACGCGTGATGGGCGTTGCCGATGGTGTGGGGCAGGACAATTCTTGGCTCGACCATGGGCATGAGCTCTTCCCCGATCTCATCTTTTGGTGTGTGCCCTATATGTATGGCGGCTATGTCGATGCCAAGATGGCTCAGCCCGATACGCTGCCGCTCTTTCAGGCTCCCTGGCCCGAGCAAAATCTCACGCAGGGCAACGGTCCCCTTATGGCGCGCTATATGCTCTATGGCGATGGCAAGGTGTACGAAAACGAGCCCGAGAGGTTCCAGTTTGGCAAGCATGCCCGCTTGGATTGGGGCTTAGAAGGCATGCCCGCGATGCAATTTGAGCGCGGCGATTTTATGGCCGAGGGCGACTCGATGACCTATATTCCGCTGCTGCCGTTTGGCCTGCGCGGCATCGATAACCGCGACTTTGACACGTTGCTCGGCCGCATGTTCCTTGACGGGCATCCCGACTCAGATGCGCCTGCCGGTTTTGCTGCCATAGGTACGCCGGTGGACGGCAACCCCAACCCCTATCTGCGCGCCTACCAGGAAGACTTCGCCGCTCGCGCGCAGTGGTGCGCCCATGAGCCCGCGGCCTGCTCGCATCCGGCGTATGTTGCCGAGGTCACGGGCGACATGAGCGCCGCGGCCGGCGAGCGCGTTGCTCTTGCAGCGACCATCGTCGACCCCGATGGCAGGGGCTTCGATGCTCATTGGAATGTCACCATGGGACCGTCGCGCTATGCAGGCGCTCAAGATCTGTCGCTATGGCAGGAATGCGCGACGGACGCCACGTTCACCGTACCCGCCGACGCGCAGCCCGGTGACCGCTTCGTGCTCACCCTCAGCGTTAAAACCCGCGCCGAGCGCCCCTGCACCCGCTACGCCCAGGTCGCCATCACCGTCGCGTAGCAAGCGGCGGCACCCACATTCGGCACGGAGTGTCCCCAACCGCCACTCATTTAAGTACGTCCCCAATGAGTGGCCGAAGACTGCCCCCAACGACTAGTCGTTTAAGAACGTCCCCGATGACTACCCAGAAGTTGCGGTGGAATAGTTCCTGTTTGGCCTTCTATGGCCCACATTTAGGAACTATTTCACCGCAAGTTATTTGGGGATGAAAAATGGGCCATGTGTCCCAGTTGTGGAGACTCGTTGAGCCGTCTGGGTATCGTGAAAGATCGCGCACTCCCCCATCATCAAAAGTGACACACGCTACCTGTTGATGGGAGGCAGCCATGGGCTTCTTTGACAAGATGTTCGAGAAGAAAGAGTGCGCGATTTGCGGTACCGAGCTGGGACTTCTCGGCAAGACCAAGATCAACGAAGGCTACCTGTGCAAAGAGTGCGTCGGCAAGCTCTCCCCCTTCTTTGGCGGCTATCGCTCCAGCACCGCGGACGATATCCGCGAGCAACTCGCCTACCGCGAGGCCAATGCCGAGCGCCTGGCCTCGTTCAACCCCACGCGCACGCTCTCTGCCGGGCGCACCAACATCATGCTCGACGAAGACGCGGGCCTGCTGATCATCACTTCGCAGAGCCGCTGGCGCGACGCCAACCCCGACATCATCGAGTTCTCGCAGGTACTCGGCTGCGATATGGATATCGACGAGCACCGTACCGAGATCTATCGCGAGACCAAGGACGGCGAGCGCGAGAGCTACAACCCGCCGCGCTACGACCTGGATTACGACTTTAATCTGACCATCCACGTCAACACGCCGTACTTTACCGAGATCAACCTGCGCGTGAACGACTCCACCATCGATCAGCGCGGTTCCATCGAATACCGCGAGGCCAAGCGCCAGACAACCGAGGTCCGCGACGCGCTGGTGCAGCTGCGCCAGGAGACGCGCGACAGCGTCGTGGCCGCCAAGGCCCCCAAGACCGCGGTCACCTGCCCCTTCTGCGGTGCAACTACCATTCCCGATGCCAGTGGGCGCTGCGAATACTGCGGTGGCGCCATCGACGCATAGCCTCCGGCAGCGAAAGGACCGATCATGGCCTTCGAGAGCGTCAACTATCAGTGCCCCGCGTGTGGCGGCCCCCCTGCATTTTGCCAGTGCCGAGCAAAAGCTCGTCTGCGACTACTGCGATTCGCGTTTTGAAGTCGAAGAGGTCGAGGCCCTCTATCGCGAGCGCCAGGACAAGGCAGACGCCAAAGCCGACGCCGCAGCGGCGGCGCCCAAGCCCGCGACCGACGCTGCGGTGCAGGAGCTCGCCCAAAACGCCGGCTATATCTGCTCGTCGTGCGGCGCCGAGCTAATCTCGGATGGCACCGTCGCCGTTACCACCTGCCCGTACTGCGGCAACCCCGCCGTGGCACCCGGTCAGCTCTCGGGCGACTTTTCACCCGACCTGGTGATTCCGTTTAAGCTCGGCCGCGACGACGTTATGGCCGCGCTCAAAGAGCACTACAAGGGCAAGATCCTGCTGCCCAAGAGCTTTGTCACCGGCAACCACATCGACGAAGTCCAAGGCGTCTACGTGCCGTTTTGGCTCTACGGCGCCCGCGTGGACGGCGAAGTGCACTTTGACGCAACCAACGAGACCGTGACCGAGGAATCCGACCGTACCGTCACGACCACCGACCACTACGATGCCTACCGTAAGGGCAATATCTCGTTTGAGCGCGTGCCCGTCGACGGATCGTCCAAGATGCCCGACGGCCACATGGACGCCATCGAACCGTTTGACTACGACGCGCTGCGCCCGTTCTCGGTCGCCTACATGCCCGGCTACATCGCCAACCGTTACGATGAGGACTGCGAGACTTGCAAGGCCCGTGCCGAGCGCCGTATGGAAGAAAGCACGATCTCGGCCCTGCGCGAGACCGTTATCGATGAGTACGACGATGCCTCGGTCGAGAGCAAGCAGCTCGACTACACCTGGGAAGACAGCGACTACGCTTTGTTCCCCGTCTGGATGCTCTCGACCTCGTGGAACGGCAAGAGCTACCTGTTTGCCATGAACGGCCAAACCGGCCGTATGGTCGGCGAGCTCCCCTGCTCCAAGCCCAAGCTCATTATCGCCTCGCTGCTGTTCTTTGTGATCGGATTTGTCCTCTCCCAGATTCTCTTTATGGGCGAATACGCCTTCGATCCGGATTACCTCACCTTTGATATCGAGGGCATCCTCATCAACATCGTCGCGCCGCTGATCATCGTGATCATCGGAGACGTGCTGCTGGTAGGCCAGCTCAAGACGGCCAACGAGGCGACTCACGCCGACGAGTACTGCGGCGAGCTCGACCTGGTCGAGAAGCACGACACCTTCAGCCACACCGAGACCACCGTTGTCATGAAGGACGACAAGGACGACTAAGCAATCCGACCAATACCACCCGGACTTTGACGAGAAAGGAAGATCACCATGGGACTCTTGAAAGCTGGATTGGGAGCTGCCGGCGGCGTCATGGCCGACCAGTGGAAGGAATTTATCTACTGCGAATCGATGCCCGCTGACGTCTTGGCCTGCAAGGGCGTCAAACGAACCGGCGGCCGCAGCTCCAACACACACGGCGAGGACAACGTCATCTCCAACGGCTCCGTCATCGCCGTCAACGACGGCCAGGGCATGCTCGTGGTGCAAAACGGCAAGATCATCGAAGTCGCACTGGAGCCCGGCGAGTTCGTCTTCGATACCGGCAGCGAGCCGAGCGTCTTTAGCGGCAACCTGGGCGACTCCATCAAGGAGACCTTCGCCAATATCGGCAGCCGCTTTACCTTCGGCGGCGACGCGGGCAAGGACCAGCGCGTCTACTTCATTAACACCAAGGAGATTATCGGCAACAAGTACGGCACCGCCTCGCCCGTGCCCTTCCGCGTGGTCGACAACAACACTGGCCTGGACGTCGACATCTCCGTGCGCTGCAACGGCGAGTATTCGTACCGCATCACCAACCCGCTGCTGTTCTACACCAATGTATGCGGCAACGTGACCGATAGCTACACGCGCGACAAGATCGACAGCCAGCTTAAGTCCGAGCTGCTCACCGCCCTGCAGCCCGCCTTTGCCAAGATCTCGGAGATGGGCATCCGCTACAGCGCCATCCCCGGCCACACCACCGAGCTCGCCCGCGCGCTCAACGAGGTCCTCTCCGCCGACTGGCGTGACCTGCGCGGCGTCGAGATCGTGAGCTTTGGCGTCAACTCAATCGCCGCTTCGCAAGAAGACGAGCAGATGATCAAGGACCTGCAGAAGGCCGCGGTCATGCGCGATCCCACGATGGCGGCCGCCAATATCGCCAGCGCCCAGAGCGACGCGATGCGTGCGGCAGCAGCCAACCCCAACGGCGCGATGGCCGGCTTTATGGGCATGGGCATGGCAGGCGGCATGGGCGGCATGAACGCCAGCCAGCTGTTCGCTGCCGGCCAGGCGCAGCAGCAGGCCGCCCCGCAACCGGCTCCGGCCCCCGCCCCCGCACCGGCTCCCGCCGCCGCGCCTGCGGCCGGCACGTGGACCTGCAGCTGCGGCGCCACCAACACCGGCAAGTTCTGCCCCGAGTGCGGCAGCCCCGCGCCTGCCCCGGCACCGGCCAAGTGGTTCTGCCCCAACTGCGGTAGCGAAAACGGCGGCAAGTTCTGCAGCAACTGCGGAACGCCCAGGCCCTAGCCCCTCTATCTGGTAATTGGCGGGGGATCCGCCGCCCCCGCTCCTGCTTCTATGGGTTTCGTTCGATTAAGGAGGACACCATGAAGACAACGTTCAAAAAGTCCGTGCTCGCATTCCTGACATGCGTCCTGGCGCTCGCCTTTGCCCTGACGGGCTGCAGCGGCGGCGCCAAAGACCCCAAGGCCGACTTCGTCGGCAGCTGGGAGCTCTCGGGTGGAACCGTGGATGGCGAAGAGCTGACCGATGAGTACATGAAGATGCTCGAGGATTGGGGTGTCCACTGCGTCCTGATTCTCGATGAGGACGGCACAGGCGCCCTCGACCTGTTCCTTGAGGTTGTCGACCTTAAATGGGAGGCAAAGGACGCCACCACCGTGACGATCACCGCCGAAGATGAGTCGCACGACATGAAGCTCAAGGACGGCAAACTGATCCTCGAAGAGGATGACGGCAATCTTGTCTTCACCAAGTCCGACAAGGATCTGTCCGGTACGGTGAAGAAGGATCGCGAGGCGGCCGAAAAGGAAGATGAGATCGATGAGGCCGTCGAAGACGACGACGTCCAGAGCGTCGAAATCTCCCCCGCCGTCACCGTCGCCGATGACGATCTGTGCACCATCACCGTCACCGAGAAGTTCAAGGACGACTGGGGCGACATCGGCTTTGTCGTCAACATCACCAACAAGAGCGACAAGGACCTGACCTTCTACGCTCCCAGCGGTAAGACCAACGTCAACGGCACCATGAAGGAACCCTGGTTCTCGGCTCACCTGATGCCCGGCACCAACGCCACCGAGGAATTCACGTTCTCGAGCGGCGAGCTCGATAGCCTCGACGACCTGGTCAACACGACCATCGGCATCGACGCCTACCTGACCGATTCCTACGAGGACGTCGCCTCCTACAGCGCAACCATCGCGTAACGGCAGACCACGACAGTCGCGGATTGGCGGACACATCCGCGCACACAAGACGGGGCCGCAGGAGTTGATCCTGCGGCCCCGTCACTTTGCGCCGATAGGTAACGAGCGCTAGCGCTCCATATTGGGGACGATGCTGCCTTCGGTCACCGCGTGCACGGCCAGGCGCATGATGTTGTCGTAGCCGGTCTTGTTGAGAATCTCCGAGATGCGGCGCTTGATCGTGCCCTCGCTCATAAACAACTCGGCCGCGATCTCGCGACGGCTCTTGCCTTCGCAGGCAAGGCGCAAAATCGATAGCTCAACGTCGTCGAGCGCCGCCGTGCCCGAAAAGATGCTTTCGGGCGGCTTGGGAAACGTGCAGTAACCTGCCAACGTGGAGCGCATCACGGCGAACAGCTCATCGATACCGACATTCTTGTACACAAAGCTGTCGACGCCTGCCTCGCGCGCCTGATCCACAAACGTAATCTCGGGCATGCCCGTCATGATAATGATGCGACACTCGGGCAGCTGCTCTTTGATGCGCGCCGCCGCCACGATGCCGTTGGAATCGTGCTCGGTGCACACGTCCATCAAAATCATGTCCGGGCGCTCCTTGAGCGCAACGTCCAAGGCATCTGAGGCATCGGCGATGGCGGCAACAACGGTCATGTCGGGCTGGTCGCCAACGGAGCGCGCGAGGCTCTCGCGCAAGATGGCTTGGTCTTCGACTATAAGGACGCGGATCATGAGCTTCTCCTTTGAGCTGTGGCGCTGGCGTTGAGCGGGATGGACACCGCAAGCGTAAAGGGCGGGGCGGCATGGATTTCCAGGCAGCCGCCCAGATCTTGCGCGACATGCCTCATACCTGGGATACCCGTTCCCTCGCGATACGATACGGGTGCAGGCGCGCCGTCGTTAGAAACGGTCATCCGCGCAACAGCGCTGTCTTCCGACGTCTCCCGCCACAGGCGCACATGGACCCGATGGGCCTGTGCATGCTTGGTGGCATTGGTCGAGGCCTCACGGATAATCTGCAAAAATGCGGCGGCGACACGCGCGTCCTCAGGCAGCGCACCCTCAACATCGATCTGCACACTCACCAGGCCAAAAGCATGGACGATATCACCCAGCTGCTCTGCAGGCTCGCTGGCACCGCCACTGCGCAAATCGGCGGCAATTGAGCGCAGCAGCGGGTCGATCTGCTCGAGCGACTCGTCATCCAGGCGCCCCTCCTCCAGATAACGATGGAGGATGGACAGGCGCTGCCCGATCACGTCGTGCACGCGAGCTCGCATACGCAGATAGGCCGCATTATCAGCAACTTTTTTGACTTCTTCGATCTGGGCTTGGAGCTCTTGGCCCGCAAGCTCAAGCAGGTGGTTGGCTTGCGCCAGGCGATCATGAGCATGCGCATACTCTGTTACATCCAGGCCGATAATGCGCTCAAAGAGGCGGCCCGAAACCATAACGTCATCGTGCACAAACAAGCGAATCTCGGCGGGAGAAACCTCGACCACCGCCCGCGCCTCACCAAAGCGGTCCAGATTAATCCGCACACGGTTCTGGCTGCTTTCGGGCATTTGCATGCTGAGTTTGCGCAGGTCGTTCCATGTGCCGCTCATATCGCCTAGGTCGGTGGGCATATGAAGTTCCACCAGGTTTCTGCGCATGCAGCGGTTCATGAGCAGCGGACGGCCCCTCGGGTCCAGATACAGGATGCCCACGGGAATCACGTTGATGGTCTCGATCGTCGAGAACGCGGTGATATCCTCCTGGCGGTTACGGACGTCCATCAAGAGCGCCGCGATGGAACGGAACAGGAAGAACGCTCCCTCTGCGATAAGGACAACGGTCCACGCCGAGCCCATGGCAAAAACCACCGGCGGTGTAACGGCGACAACAAGCAGCAGCTCGACCAGCATGACGGGGCGACGATAGCGCACCATAAGCACCACGCCATAGGCAAAGATTGCGGCATTGAGCCACAGCACTCCGCCCATTGCCCTGGCGCAAACGTCAAGCGGCGCCACCAGATACGAGCCAGACGACGCGAACAGGATAAGCGCCGAAACCACCAGGTGGAGCACGAGGCTCGCCTCGTAGGCGCAAATCACCTTACGGTTATAGGACGAGCGGCGCGATGAAATGAGCGGGACGTGGATCGTCTGCAGACACGCAGCCAGGGCAAAGACAACATCGAGCGCAACGATTTGGGGAAGGATGAGCGAAATCTGCATCGTCACTCACCCGCCCTCGGCATCAACACGATCATACGCAACTGGCCGGGTTCGCCCTCAAGGCGGTATGCCACGTTGCGCCTTTGCAGAGCGCTTTCGAGCTCTTGCGCAGCGGGCGTCTGCGAAAGATCTGCATCATCGTTGGAAAAAAGCGTGGCGCGCAGCTCGACACTGCATCGGTCATGGTCGCCCAAGTGATACATAAGCGCCGGATGGTCGGTGGTGTAGGCAAAAAACGCAAAGTCATACACGCAGTCGTACAGGGCGCTTACCGTACTGGCGTGCATCGGGCGCCGTATGGCGATAATCGAGGCGCAATCGATATCGATGGTGCGCGGGTCGCTTGCGAGCTCGTTGGCAATGAGCTGAATGCGGTCGCGATCAAAACCGCTCTCCCCGTGCTGCGCCAACGTGAGCGATCCCTTGCGCTTGCAATAGGCGACGAGCATCTTGGCGCGCTGCAACATGCGGTAACGCTCGTGTGAAGATGTTTCGTCGGTCAACGACGGCAGCGAGCTCAGCAGGTCGTACATCCCTTCGAGCGCGCGAGCAAGCGCCTGGTCCACGTCTTGGACCAGCAAGGTCTCGGCCTCTTGATCTGCCAGGTGCGTCTTAAGGTCGTAGTCGGCAGCGAGCAGCTCGTTTTGACGTTGCAGCTCCATGCGACGGTGTGCCAGTTCACGGTTAAGCTCGTTGAGATCCGACACGTCTTGGGCAAGCAGGGCCGATCCGCCCAACAGTGGAAAGGCACGGTACATCACATCGGGATCGGACGCCACGGCAAAGGCATGGGCATGCCCGTGTTCCTGGGCTCGCAGCTCTTCGCACACGCCCGCCGGCATTGGCTTCGACACCGGCGTGGCATAGACTTCCTGCAGGTCGCGCGTTATAACTTTAAGATCGAGCGGCAGGGTGTCGAAAATGTTGGCAATGCCGTGGTACGACGGAATGACGCCGCAATCGAGGCAAATCTCGAGCGTCACCACGCACAGCACGCAATAGACGAGCGAAAAGTTGAGCTTCCATGCCCAAGGCACGCGCAGGGCGTACGAAATGGCAAAGAACGCGCCGCCCAGCAGCACGAGTGCCGCCGTGCCCGAAAAACGTTGGATACGGAAGGACGATGACCGACCCACCAAAATGAAAAAGGCGACAAAGCTAAAGGCCGTCCATATCAGAACGGCAAAATAGCCCCAGCCGTACGTGTAATCGTTACTCCAGGTTTCACTCGAGCGATCGAAATGAAAGACCTGTTGGTGAAAATCGTTGGTAAGCACAAACCCAATGAGCAGGATGGCCGCGATCCACAGGGCTGTGCGGTAGCGGCGACCCGCACGATGTTGCTCCAACCCTGCAAGGCGCAGGCCGCACAGCTGGTAGAGGAGCGGAATGAGCGTCATGGGCACGTAGTACAGGTACCACAGCACGGTGGCATAGAACGGCGTGAACGACTTGTACTTGAGGATGACCTCGATCATCCACAAGGCGCTGATGGTGGCAACGGCAACGAGGCGCCGGCGCAAGACGTAATCCAGACAGCGCAGATAGACCAGCACACCCCAGATTGAGAACGCGACGGCAGCGAGGAGCAGCGGAATCGAGCTCGAATGGATAAGCCCGTCCACGACTTCTTTGGACACCTCGTTATAGATGGGCACGGTGTTGGAGAGCTTGGGATCGGAAGCGAATGACGCCGGCAAGACCGCCAAAAGCAGAAGAAACAGTGCGGTTATGACGCCGGCAATGACGAAGGCGCGGCGACGGTACACCAGGTGCGTTATGCCAACGAGGAATCGCGGCATGGCGAAGAGCCTGCCGCCCCTGGGATCCGCCACCGGCGCGGATCGGGCGGCCGCATGGCCGATATGTCGCTCGCGGGTACCCATAGTGCTTTTAGTGTACCGACAGGCAGGCTCAAAAAACGGGCCGCATGTCCCAAAATCCGTAGACGGCAAAGCGCCCGACGAGCACAAACTGCTCGCCGGGCGCTTTGGTTAGGAGACTATGAGGTTGGGGGCTCGGTGCCCTTAGGACAGGTCCTCGCCATTCGAAGCAATGACGCGCTTGTACCAGTCGAAGCTCTTCTTCTTGGAGCGCTTGAGGGTACCGTTGCCGGCATCGTCGCGGTCCACGTAGATGAAGCCGTAGCGCTTGGACATCTCGCCCGTGCCGGCCGAGACCAGGTCGATCGGGCCCCAGGTGGTGTAGCCCAGCAGGTCGACGCCGTCCTCGGTCACCGCGTCGCGCATCGCGGCGATGTGCTGGCGCAGGTAATCGATACGGTAGTCGTCGTTGATGGAGCCGTCCTCCTCGACAACATCCTTGGCGCCCAGACCGTTCTCGACCACAAACAGAGGCTTCTGATAGCGGTCGTACAGGTCGTTGAGGGTAATGCGGAAACCTAGCGGATCGATGGCCCAGCCCCACTGGCTCTGCTGCAGGTAGGGGTTCTTGGCACCGGCGAAGGCGTTGCCCTGGGTCTTCTCGACGTCGGGATTGTCGGCGCCCGCGGAGCAGCGGGTGGAGTAGTAGCTAAAGCTGATGAAGTCGACGGTGTTGTCGGCCAGGATCTCGCGGTCCTCGTCGGTCATGCCCACATCGATACCTAGACGCTCGAGCTTCTTGACGGCATAGGCCGGGTAATAGCCGCGGCTCTGGACGTCGACGAAGAAGTAGTTGTCCTGGTTGTCGAGCTGTGCCTGGCGCACGTCGCCCGGACGGCAGCTGTAGGGATAGTAGCTACCGGCGGCGAGCATGCAGCCGATCTTGACCTCGGGGTCGATCTCGTGGGCGATCTTGGTGGCCCAAGCGCTGGCGACGAGCTCGTTGTGGGCGGCCAGGTACTCGACGGCCTCCTTGTTCTCGCCCTCCTCAAAGACCAGGCCGGCACCCATAAACGGCAGGTGCAGAATCATATTGATCTCGTTAAAGGTGAGCCAGTACTTCACCAGGCCCTTGTAGCGAGTGAAGATCGTGGTCGCGAGGTTCTTGTAGAAGTCGATGAGCTTGCGGTTGCGCCAGCCGCCGTATTCCTTGATGAGGTGAATCGGGCAGTCGAAGTGCGTGATGGTCACGAGCGGCTCGATGCCGTGCTTCTGGCACTCGCGGAACACGTCCTCGTAGAAGGCCAGGCCGGCCTCGTTGGGCTCGG
>JAUUMM010000055.1:0-10555 GCA_030839365.1 Collinsella sp. | reverse complement strand
CGAAGAGCGTTGCTGCCTAGGCTAGCCCCTTGTCACACAAACTACCGAAGCCTCCTTTTTTGGCGGGGTCTGCGCTGCGCGCAGGCCCCGTTTTGCGTTGTGGCGGCCGGATTCGTGTCTGCGCGAAAACGAAGGTGAATACTTTTCCGCGAAGTGAACGACCTATTTTGGACCCCCGAAGCATCCACACTTTTTGACGCCAAAACTGCAGGAAAAACTTGGCGAAACCGCAGGAAACGGCGTCTGAAAAGTGTCGATGCTTCGGGGGCTCATTTTTACTCGTTCACTTCGCGGAAAAGTATTCACCTTCGATTCGCAAGGGCACTGCGTGAGTCAAAAAAGCGGGCCGCGCCGGGGATTTCCGGCGCGGCCCGCTTAGTATCGTGCTTCGATTCGCAAGGTTGCGGCAGCCAGCGGCCTACTTTGCGTCGTAGGCCTCGGCGTCCCACCAGTCGAGCTGGGCGATGTTGTCACGGATGTGCTGGCAGCTCTTGTGGAAGCCCTCGAGCTCGTGCTCGGACAGGTCCAGCGTATAGACCTCCTCGACGCCCTCGGCACCGATCACGCACGGCAGGGAGGTAAAGATGCCCTCTTCGCCATACTGGCCGGTCATGAGCGTGGAGGCGGAAAGCACGGCGTGCTCGTTGTGCAGCACGGCGGCGCAGACGCGCGCGGCGGAGTTGGCGACGGCGTACTCGGTGCACTGCTTGCCCTGGTAGGTCACATAGCCGCCCTTGCGCGCGAGCTCCTCGACCTCCATGTGGTCAAAGGCGTACTTGTCGGGGTTTTCGGCCTGAAGCTCGTTGAGGCTCTTGCCGGCGATGGTCGCGGCCTTAAAGGCGGCAAGCTGGCTAAAGCCGTGCTCGCCGATCATGTAGGCGTCGATGGACTTGGGGCTCACGCCGACCTTCTTGGAGATCTCGGTGCGCAGGCGGGCGGAGTCCAGGCCGCAGCCCGAGCCGATGATCTTCTTGGGATCGTAGCCGGTCAGGTGCCACAGCTCGGTGCACACGACGTCGCAGGGGTTGGAGATGCTCACGAAGATGCCGTCAAAGCCGGCGTCGACGATGCGTTTGGCAAAGGTGCGGGCGGCGTCGGTGGTAAAGAACAGCTCGCCGTCGCGGTTGCCGGCGGCCAGCGCGACCTTGCCGGCGGCGTTGACGATGACGTCGCAGCAGGCCAGCTCCTCGTAGTGGTCGTAGCAGTTGACGATCTTGGTGTTATACGGGACAAACGAAAGGGAGTCGCGCAGGTCCTGGACCTCGGACGTCACCTTGGCCTCGTTGATATCACACAGGTACAGCTCGTCGGCAATGCCCTGCATGAGCAGGCTGTTGGCGACATGTGCTCCTACGTGGCCCTGGCCGACCACACCGATCTTACGCGTCTGGTACATATATGTATCCTTCCGGCCGAGTTTTTCGCGTCGAACCATTGTAGCGTCCTGCTACCACTTTGCTAGGCTAAAGCGTCGCAGATTTTTGGGACATGCCTTAATCTCTACTTTTGGAGTGATTTGGCCGCTGACGGCATCGCTGGGCGATGTGCTCGCGCGGATGGGGCCGCTCGTTGTACCATAGCTGCAACTGACTCGTAAGGAGCATCCATGCCCATTCGTATTCCCGACGCCCTTCCTGCCGCTGCGCAGCTCGAGAGCGAGAACATTTTTGTCATGACCGAGTACCGCGCGCTGCACCAGGACATCCGTCCGCTGCGCGTGCTCATCCTCAACCTCATGCCCACCAAGATCGCCACCGAGACGCAGATCATGCGCAAGCTCTCCAACACGCCGCTGCAGGTGGAGGTGGACCTGCTGCGCACCAAGACGCACGAGGCCACGCACGTAAGCGCCGGCCACCTGGAGACGTTCTACCGCACGTTCGACGACATCCGCGACATCCACTACGACGGCCTGATCATCACGGGCGCGCCGGTGGAGCAGATGCCGTTCGAAGAGGTCGACTACTGGCCCGAGCTCTGCCAGATTATGGACTGGTCCACCACGCACGTGCATTCTACGCTGCACATTTGTTGGGGTGCACAGGCCGGCCTGTACCATCATTACGGTATCCAGAAGCACGACCTGCCGGCAAAGGCGAGCGGCGTGTTCGAGCATTATCTGGTGAAGCCGCAAAGCCCGCTGGTCCGCGGCTTCGACGACCGTTTCTATGCCGTGCATTCGCGCAACACCGATGTGCGCCGCGAGGACGTGGAGGCCGAGCCGCAGCTCGAGGTCGTGGCCGTGTCCGACGAGGTGGGCCTGTACATCGTCAAGTCGACCGACAGCCGCCGCTTCTTTGTCTTTGGCCATCCCGAGTACGATACCGACACGCTGCGTCTGGAGTACGAGCGTGACGTGAAGCGCGGACTCAACCCGGAGGTGCCGGCGCATTACTTCCCAGGTGACGACCCCACTGCCGAGCCGCGCAACGTCTGGCGCAGCCAGGCTCAGCTGTTCTACACCAACTGGCTCAACTACTACGTCTACCAGACCACGCCCTACGACCTAGCTCGCGCCGGCGAGGAGCACTAGGCTACGGCTGCTGCTGTGCCGGCGGCGTGACGAGCGTGGATATCCGGACGGACGAGCGTGGATTTTCGGACATTTACAAATCGAGCGTGGATAATCTCCCACTTTTGGCTTGAAACTAGGCTCAAAACGGGAGATTATCCACGCTCATTTTTTAGGCATGTAGATGCCGATGGCTCGGCTAAGCGACGGTGCGTGCAGAGGCAAAGTCGCATTTGGCGTAGTCTTGAATCTCGACGGGTTTTTCTTTCTGATAATCCGATGGACCAAGGCCTCAAAATGTGGAGACAGGGACCTCTCGACAACCGCCCTACCTGCAGATATAAGACATCAGCCTAAAACGTCCAAAACCGTCAAGCATTTGGTCAGCGCCTGGACGGTATTTGGTCAGACTTCGCATGAAACCGTCTGGTACGTTTGCGCCGTTCCAAGATTTGGGAGGCGACATGGGAAACATGACGGCGAATCAAAGGCTTGCAAGTCACATTAAAGCATGCGAACAGCAGATGAGCTGCGTGTACGCGCGCACGGCGGCGGAGGCAAAGCAGATTCAGCGGCGGGCGGAGGCGGGAAGTCTCGAAGCGGTCATGCCGGGGCTGTATGCGCGTCCGGAATACTGGTCCGAGCTCAAGTTTCGGCAGCGTTATCTGCATCGGGTGCGGGCGCTTGCACAAAAGCACCCCGACTGGACATTTTGCTCCTATACGGCGGCTGTTATCTATGGCCTTTCGGTTTCGCATGCCAATTTGACGCACATCCATATCGCCGCGATGCCGGCCCAATCGACGACGCCGGGCTCTCAGGTCATTCGTCATCGCTATGCTCGTCAAACACGGGCCACCCAGATGGATATCGCCGTAACCGATATCGATCAAACGATTACGGATTGCTTGGTCGATGCATCGTTTGTCGAGGGACTGATCATCGCGGATTCGGCGCTCCATGAGCAACTTTTGTCGAAGGAGCATCTCGTTGAGACTGTCGACAAGCTTGGCCTGAATCGTCGCGGTGTTGTGACGGCGCGCAGGGTTGCACGATGTGCCGATGGGCTGTCGGAAAGTGGCGGCGAGTCCAAGGCGCGTGCCCTGATGATCGAGCGCGGTTGGCAGACGCCGGAGCTGCAAGTTGAGCTGTTCGACCCGGTTGAGCCGGGACGACCGTATCGCGTCGACTACTTGTGGCGCGTGGGCGACCGGCTGATTATCGGGGAGTTCGACGGATTTGTTAAAAGCGAGAAGGCGGCGGAGGAGGGCAAGCTCGCGAAGACGCAGTTCGATGAGCGCCAGCGCGAGTCGAGGCTTTCGCTGCTTGATAACTGCAAGATCGTGCGCTTGTGCTGGGATGATCTAAGGGATCCGACAAAGTTCGATCGCAAGCTCAAGGTCGCCGGCGTGCCGCGTGCGTGCTGAGGCAGTTGCAGAGCGTTTGGCTGCACAAGCGTGGAAAATCGGACGGACGAGCGTGGATTTTCGGACGCTTGTTGAATGAGCGTGGATAATCTCCCGTTTTTAGCTCGTAAGGGGGCTCAAAGTGGGAGATTTTCCACGCTCATCTTGCGGGTGCGATACAGCGGCGGCTAGGCGCTGACGATGTGGGACAGCGGCAGGTCGTGGGCGTCGGTGGGAACGTGGTCGACACGCTGCTCGTCAAAGGCGATGCCGATGATTTGGCATGCGGGCGAGAGCGTGGGCAGGTAGCGGTCATAGCAGCCGCCGCCGTAGCCCAGGCGCGCGCCGGTGCGGTCGAAGGCTACGAGTGGCACGATAATCATGTCGAGAGCCACGGCAGGCACGGTGGGGAAGCGGCTGCCGTCGATGTCCGTGGCTGCGAAGGCCCGCGTAGGGTGGGCGATAAACGGGGCCTCGGACGTATTGCCGGCAGAGGCTGCCCGCATGCACATGCGCTGGCCATAAGCCATGGCGTCTGTTGCCGAGAGCATGCATGGATAGGCTACACGCCAGCCGCGCGCGGCGGCCGCAGCGGCAAACGCGGCTGGGTCGACCTCGGAACCCATCGCGGCATAGACGGCAACGGTGCGCGGCGCCGCGGCATCCAAGCGATCCAGCAGCTCAACAAGCCGCGCGCATACAACAGCAGACTTCGCCGCCTGAACATCCAAATCAAGAGCATCGCGCCGGGCAATCACCGCCCGCCGCAACTCGGCCTTATCCATCCCAGCCTCATCTCCCAAACCTACCAAAAAGGGACAGGTTTATTTTGGCAGGTTTTATCTGGGCAAACGCGACGGATTCACCCCAAACCACCACAAAGGTGCCTGTCCCCTTTGTGGTGGTTTGGGCTGAATGTTGCGCAACAAGGGCTGCATTTTTGGGTTTACCTTCATGGTGGAAGGAATGAACCGAAAGGAGCCCGCCATGTTTTGTCGCTCGTGTGGCACGCCGCTTGTCGACGACGCCCTCTTTTGTCCCGTATGCGGCGCGCCCGTAGCATCCGACCAGGTCGCGGCCACGCGGCAACCCCAGCCTGCCACGCCCGCTCCTCAGCAATACGTGCCCGTGCAGCAGTCCTTGCGGAGCAAGCGTTCCAAGAAGCCCCTCATCGCCCTCGCCGCGGTACTTGTCGTGGCGGCGGGCATCGGTGGCGGTGCACTGTTCTACTTTACGCGGATTGCGACCACGCCTATCGACGAGAAGACCTTCCCGGATAGCGGCATGCGTGCGCTTGTCTCGACCAAATACGACACTAACGGTGACGGCCGCATCTCACGCGACGAGGCCAAGGCGGTGACGTCGGTCGAGCTGGATGGCATCACGTCGACGCAGGGCCTAGGCAAGGTGTTCCCCAACGTTACCAGTGTGGAGTCCGGCGACGACAAACTCGTCAACCTGGACCTTTCGGGCTGCGGCGACCTTAAGACCGTCGAGCTTAACTCGGCGAGTAACGTCACCGTCGTTAACCTGGACGGTTGCGACAACATCGAGAAGCTCGACCTCAAAAATGCCGAAAACCTTAAAAGCGTCGATCTTTCGGGCAAAAAGAAGCTCGCCACGTTGGAACTGCCGCAGGATACGAAGGTTAGCGGCATTAAGGACACGCAGCTTGACGAGCTGTGGCTGCCGGTGTCCTACGAGGGTACCGATAAATCGGACCAGTACGGCGATATCTACGAGATCGAGCGTGACGAGAACGGTTACGTTACGGGCTTCACATCTGCCGTCAAGCAAGGTGGCGGCGTAAGCTACAGCGTTGAACATGACGAGACACATCGCATTTCGGAGATTGAGGAAGATCTGGCGGGCGGTTACGAGAACGTCAACACGTTTACGTACGACGCCGACGGTAACGTCACGCGCATCGACTGCGATGCCGACATTAGCGATTCGTCGAGCACTACGACGTTTACCTACGACGCGGACGGAAACCTGATCAACAAGACGACCCATGCGGGTTACGGCGAGAGCGCGAGCACGTATATTTATCAGAACGGCAACATGGTGGCCAACACCGATACCAGTCCGGCCAATCCTCGGACGGTCGTGTATTCGTACGGATACGACAAGGATCGCGTGACGTCCTTTACGCTGGACTGCCAGGGCGACACGGTGGGAACTACGTGGACGATCACCGCAGGCTACGAGTATGACAAGGACGGCAACATTTCGCGTATCTCGCCTGTGGCATATGACTCGCACGGCAACGATTACGGCTCGCTGAACTCGTATGCCGCGGTGGATTATTCGTACAGCGACGGAAAGCTCGACAGGATCGATTCCGAGCGCGGCGGCTATGCGGAGTTCTATTACGACGAGTACGGCAACCTGACGTCGGTCGACGAGTACGCCGGCCGCGGTTCGGATGCCGAGTTTGAGTTTGAGCACGAGGTCGAGTACCAGCGCTACTTCTGCAGCAAGCACGAGAAGAACAAGCCGGAGGAGTGGATTCGTCTGGATGCAGAGTACGACGTCGACCAGGGTAGCTGGAGCAATGACTCCGATTATGGTCGTGAGTGCTTTGCAACCATGTACAAGCTCGATCCGCTGGCGGGCAGGCTGAACCCGTTCATCAAGTAGCAGCCCACTCACAAACCACCCAAAGGGACAGACACCTTTGGGTGGTTTTTGCTTGCGGTGCGTTAGGCCAGCAGGTCGATGACGTTAAAGGCGGCGTTGCTCTTGGCGATGACGTCTCGGCCGCCAAAGACGCAGGTGGGCGACGCGGCTGCGATGCGCGTCACGTCGGCGCCGAGCGAGCGCAGCTCAGCGGGTGTGGCCGCGAGCATCTGGGCGCGACGCTCCTCGCGCGCGTGCGGATCGAGCCCAGCCAGGTAGGTCGTGTTGCGGCGCTTGGTGAGCGCGTACGGCTTCACGGGCGCGTCCATGCCGCTCACGCAGCTCACAATAAAGCCCTCGAAGGCGGCCTCGTCGGGCTCAAAGCTGCCGAGCCATGCGCCCGCGCGTTCCACGCGCTCAATCGAAGGATCGACCGCCGGGTCGCGGTAGGTGTAGAACGCCGTCTGGCGCTCGCCGGCAGCGCGGAATCCGCAGCCGTACGCACCGCCCTTCACGCGGATCTCGTTCCACAGATAGTCGTAGGAGAGCGCGTTGGCAGCAACCGCCCAAGCGCCCGTCACGTCGATGCCCAGGCGACGTGGGTCGCACGCGCTTGCCGCAAAGCAGATGTCGCTGGGGATAACGAACGCCTCGTGACGGTCGTGCGGCTCCGGCACCACGAGCGTGCCGCTGGCAGCGCCGTCGCCAGCGCCCAGTCCCAGGTCGCCCGCGGCATCCCAGTACGCGTTAAAGTCCTCATCGCTGCCGGTAAAGCTCGCCAGGCAACCGTCGGCCACAAAGATGCGGCCCGCCAGCGCGGCAAGCTTGGCGCGCAGGTCGTCCAGGCGCTCGTCAAAGTGCTCGAGCAGATCGCGCAGGAACAGGTAGAAGTCCACGCCCGAAAGCTGCTCGCGCACCACGGCCGAAGGTGAGCTGTAGCTCATCGCACGACCGAGCGCCGCCGAGTGTCCGTTGTTGATAAAGCCCTGCTCAAGCCCAATGCGAATCTGCGTGAGCACGTCGCGAACGCGGTCGGCGTCGGCATCGAGCAACAGCGTGCTCGACCACACCTCGCGCGGCAGGCTCGCCAGTGCGTCGATCTTTTCGGACAGGGCGCCGGCGCTCACCAGCAGGTAGGGGCGCACGCCGTCCACGTCGGGCTGCGTCATGACCTCGGTCGTAAAGCTCAAAAAGCCCAGCTTGCCGGCGAGCAGGTTGTCGAGTTCCTCGGCTGAATGCTCGCGCGTGGGCAGCTGCTTGAGCAGGCGGCAGAGCAGCGTCACGTAGGGCAGGTCCTCAAACGCGACGCAGCTCAGGTCGAAATACTGCATGGCGTAGGCCAGACGGTTGGTGGGGATGCCGTGGCGCAGGCAGGGGATGGGCGCGGTCGTGTCCACGACCAGCGGCGGCTCGGGGCGCGCCTCGCCAATGTCGGATACACGCAGGCGCGGCAGCGTTGCCTTGTCCTCGGGCGTGTCCTCCGCCTCCTGCGCGGCACGCAGCGCGGCCGTGCGCTCGACCACGTCGGCCAGCTCGGCATCGGTCATGGCGTCGCGCTTGGCTGCCAGCTCGGCGGCCTCGGCACCCTCCGAACCCTCGGCGGCGTCCACCGGCACCAGCTCGACCAACGCCATGTGATCGTTCTGCAGCACCAGCTCGCGCAGCAGGTCCTCAAAGTAGCTGCCGTCCAGCTCGCCGCGCAGCTCCTCGTACACTGGGCCGTACTTGAGCGCCAGCGTCGCGGCGTCGTCATCGTAGAGCCAGGTGCTCAGCGCGTCGCACGCAATGGCCACGCCGTCGGCGATACCGTAGTCGCGCTGGCGCAGGTCGTACTCGTTGCTGCTGATGATGGCTTCCAGGCGCTCGCGCGGAACGCCGTGCTCACACAGGTCGCGGCAGGCGTCCTGGAACACGCGGCGCAGCTCGCGCGCTACGCCGGGCTGCGCGTTTTGCAGCATGATGAGCTCGTAGGGCTGCAGGCTCTCGGCTGCGGTGTAGCTCACCACGTTGCCGCCCAGGCCGGCGGCCAGAATGGCCTTCTTAACTGGTGCCTCGTTGGAACCCAGCAGTGCCTCGAACAGGATGTCCGCCGCGATCGTGCGCTTGCGGTCGAGTGCGCTGCCCAGCACAAGACCCAGGCCCACCAGGGCGTTCTCGGGCGTGGTGGCCATCTCGACGCGCTTGTACTCGCAGGTCACGGGCGCCTGCACGTCCAGCGGATTGGGCGCCAGCGCGGACGGGTCCTCGCCGGCGGCAACGGCGGTGTCCATGCGGCGGCTCGCGGCACTCGACTGCGACAGATAACGCTCGTCCAAAAACGCCAGTGCGCGGTCCACATCTAGGTCGCCGTAGAGCGTTATATAAGAGTTGGAAGGATTGTAGTGGCGCGCGTGCGTGTCCAGGAACTGCTCGTAGGTGAGCGCAGGAATCGCGCGCGGGTCGCCACCGCTCTCGTGCGCATAGGCGGTGTCGGGGTAGAGCGCGGCGTTGACGGCATCGTCCAGCACGCTCATGGGGTCGGACAGCGCGCCCTTCATCTCGTTGAACACCACGCCGTTATAGCGCAGCGTGCCCTCGCGCAGGCTCGCGGAGCTGCCGTCGCCCTCGCCCTCGGCGCCCTCTGGCAGGTCCAACTCGTAGTGCCAGCCCTCCTGCTCAAAAATGGTCGGCTTGGTATAGATGGCCGGGTTGAACACGGCGTCCAGGTACACGTCCATCAGGTTGTACAGATCCTGCTCGTTGGTGGTGGCAACGGGGTAGATGGTCTTGTCGGGGTAGGTCATGGCGTTGAGGAACGTCTGCATGGAGCTCTTGATCAGATCGACGAATGGCTCCTTGACGGGGAACTTGGCCGATCCGCACAGCACCGAGTGCTCAAGAATATGGAACACGCCGGTGGAATCGGCCGGCGGCGTCTTAAAGCCAATGGCAAAGGCCTTGTTCTCGTCGTCGCACGCCAGGTACAGCAGGCGAGCGCCCGAGGCAGTGTGGCGCAGCACGTAGGCGTCCGAGTCGAGCTCGGGCACGGTCTCGCAACGCTCGACGGCAAAGCCGTGGCAGGTGGTGCCGGGCACCAGCAGCGCGGCAGCAGCGGCGCGCGGGTCGGTTGAGGTGATGGGCATATGCAGTCTCCTTTGACGCCCCAGCGGGGGCGAATCGAGTCGAATCCTCGAGAGTATACCCATATGGGACCGCGGCTCTGCGGCGAACTGAAGACGATGCCAGCGGATTGGGCATAGGCCCCGCGTGCCCGCCGAATGAGCGTGGATTTTCGGATGAAAAAATCCGTCGCAGGTCCAAATGCCGTCCAATTATCCACTCCCGCACACCTTTCGTCTCCAACCGTGAGATGAGAGATAGACGAGAGACGTATACGAAAGATGGCTGTACAGCAAAGAGCCAAACAATTAATAGTGCTGTTTGGTCGGTGATTGTTTTTTCAGTAAAAACACTTACGAATAAAGCAAGTTGCAAACAGCTGCCCCCTTATTTCGTGCTCATTTTTAAGGCGAGAAATTGCCGCCATATGATCGGACGAGTTTCAACGATTGCGATTTAGTATTTGGCGCGGATGCGGTCGATTCCGATGAAACGCTAGTTGACCACGCGGTAGATTGTGCTTTCTCCCAGACGCCCCGGCAATGCGCAATAAGCCAGATAGCGAAGCGATTACCGGCGCGTCTATCCATAGGGAATTCCGGGAAAGCTTCTGCGGACAGTCAAAAGATTCGTCGGCCCCAAGCGGATTAAAGGTATTTGCATAGGACGTCATTTAACTAGAGACGATGCATATTGAATCGTTCAATGAACTTGCACGCTGTGTCCAACAACGCCGATTGTTGTTTTAAGGGGCTTGATGAAAGAACGGGACCAAAATAGTACTTGCATAGTTAGTTATATAAAGTATTATAACGTTATGGGATGAATGAAGGGTTCATCTAAGTGAGTTAGGAGTCAGGGATGTTCAATTTCGATGAGCCTCGTTACGAGAAGGTTGTGAGCGATGCCCTCGCTC
>JAUUMM010000076.1:0-1331 GCA_030839365.1 Collinsella sp. | reverse complement strand
TGCCCCCATACCCGATTTGCCGGACAGAAAAACAATCTGTATAATGGAAAGGGGTAATGAAAAATGTCAACCAAAGAACGAAAGCACCCAGCGCCGCCGCGTTACGATGAGGCCTTCAAGGCGGGGGCAGTGCGGATGGTCACCGAGCAGGGGCGGCCCAGCCGGGAGGTGGCCGCGGAACTCGGCATCTGCATCGACACGCTGCGCAGCTGGCTGAAAGCGGCGGGCGCACCATCGCCGGGGCAAGCTGACCGCCAAAACCGCGACGCCAGACGCCTGCGCGAACTGGAGGCGGAGATTCGAGCACTGCGCAAGAAGCTTGAAGAGAAAGACGGGGTCATTGACATCCTAAAAAAATCCGTCGGCATACTTTCCAAACCATAGAGGACAAGTACCGGTACATCCGTACGGCCCGCGCGGGGGCCTCTGTGGAACTTGTATGCCGACTGCTGGAGGTCTCCCGCAGCGGGTACTACGAATGGCTGGGCCGCAAACCCTCTTTGCGCCGGCAGCAGGATCAGGAACTGAAACGCCGGCTGCTGAGCCTGCACCAGCGTTATCCCGCCCTTGGGCTGGACAGCCTGTATCACCTGATCCGCCCGCAGCTTTCCTGCTCGCGCAAGCGCATCCACCGCCTGATGAACGAGATGAACATCTCCTCCACACGCAGGCGTGCCTACAAAGCCACGACCAACTCAAGACACGCGCACCCCATCGCGCCCAATCTCCTTGCGCGCCGCTTCTCCTTTGACAAGCCAGACACCGCATGGGTCGGCGATATTACCTATATCCCCACCGGCGAGGGCTGGCTCTACTGCGCTGTTGTGAAAGACCTTTGCACAAAGCAGATCGTCGGCTACGCCTTCTCCGACCGCATCGACACAAATCTCACTCTCGCCGCCCTCGGCATGGCCGTCCGGCGCCGCAAGCCTCTGCCCGGCCTCATCTTCCACTCCGACCGCGGCGTCCAATACGCCGCCTACGCTTACCGTCAGCGTCTCGCCAGCCTCGGCATCCGGCAAAGCATGTCCCGCAAGGGCGATCCCTATGACAACGCCGTGGCCGAAAACTTCTTCAGCTGCCTCAAGTGCGAGTGCGTCCATCTGCGCCATTTCGCCTCAAGGGCACATGCCATGGCAGACGTCTTCGCTTATATCGAGACCTTTTACAACCCAGTGCGCCCGCATTCCTCTATTGGCTGGCGTCCTCCGGATGCCTTTGCGCGTGCCTTGTCTGAGCATCCCGCCGCCTGAGTGTGATACGACAAGATATCCTGCGTTTCTTTCTGTTTTTTCTTCATTTTTACTGTCCACGAAACCGGGAAGGGCACA
>JAUUMM010000054.1:0-11307 GCA_030839365.1 Collinsella sp. | reverse complement strand
CGTGAGCGGGTACAGGCGCGTGCCGGACCCGCCGGCGAGGATGATGCCTTTCATATCCTAATCCAATCTAGATGAATGACATTTACTAATGCTTAAGCCTGCTCAAACGCGAGGCAACGTTTTTCAATTCAGAATGATTAAGTAAAAGATAGCCAATATAAACTATCGAATACAGGAGTGCCGCCACTCCACCGGGCATGAGCTCGGTAAATAAGACGAAGGCAACTGTAAGCAAAATCTCCTGAAACGGCCTGGACGAACCCGGAGCACTTAACCTTTCATTTAAATATAGTTCGGACCACAGTGACCTTCCGATAATGCAGATTACAGCGCCACACAGGACAGCATCGAGTGAATCGAGAGCGAGAACACCGAATACCGAAAAGACGGTGCTGCAAATAACGGCAACGATATTCAACTTCAGGAGCAGCTGTTCTTTACGAAGAACCTTGAAATAGGTAGTACAGCAAAGGCTCATCTTCGTATTGAAGACGCATATCGGAAGTAAGAGCGCAAAATATCTAAGACTCTCGGCATATTGAGGAAGCCACGCCCCCAAAAACCAAACCATAGGGAAATAGAACAAAAAGATTGCAGGAAAAATGAGTTCGATGGCATTTCTTATGCCAATGTAAAAACGAACTCTCTCCTCATCAGAACCTGTCCTAAGAGCAGGAAATAAGACCATGCTCGCCTGCGAGACAAAAGTGATAAAGAAATTGACAAGAGAGAGGGAGAACGAAATTTTTGCAAAGGCGACGATACCCCAAAAATGATCGATAAGAAACCTAGATACCCCGAGGATCAGTGTGTCGGCGATGTTCGCAATCATCAGCTTTACGCCGACGATGATACTGCGGATACCGTCCTTAAGCGAGTTGCCAAAAGACACTGATTTAGCACATAGGATATCCCTGCCCATCCAAGAGCAATATATGAGCGCAATAATCTTCGAAACGAGATACGCGTAGACATAGGGATGGTAGTCCGAAACCTTAAATCCAATTAAAACAAGGAGCGGAGCCAGAAACACCAGCCTGTCTAGCATTGTAGAAAACGAAAATAGCTTAGTTTCGTTCATAGCCTGAAAGACAAAGCCCAAATAACTTGTCAGGTTATAGACGACGGTGTAAAGCGCAAAAGACGCGATAACAAATACTCGATTTGCGTCATCGACAAGAGGCAGCGAAACAAAAGTGATGCCGAGGCAAATCACTGCCTGGAAACAAGCACCGAAGATATACTGGGATTTTATTGAGCTCTTATCGATTTCATCACGAGAGAGACCCCCGTTAATCAAGTAGACACCATCATTCAGGCCAAGGTGAAAAAAGCCGGAATAGGTCGTATAAAACATGAACAGCTGCCAGTATCCATAATCAGCAACACCAACGATTTTCGGCACGAGCAGCGACATGACAACACTGACCGATAGAGAAATAAACTGTGCAGCAAACGCAATCATAGTGTTGCGTGCAATAGACGAATAATTCATTCAACCTCGTTTGTTTAAACTAACATCCTTGATTTATTCAGAAATCAAGGATGGGCCTGACTCGCACAAATCTGAATACCGAGCACTCGTTCTACCCAGAACGAGTCCACAGGAAGCAAACAAGATAACCGTTGGCACCCACCAACCAAGCTCACAATAAAATATGAGCTCCGCACAGCATATACAGGAGACGGTAAATAGTACTTGATCGAGTTCGCAACCCGACCTGAACGAACCGATGCCAGCGGAAATTATCAAGAATACAAAGCTACAAATTCCAAGAAAACCATATTCATACAGCATTGCAAGGAAACCATTATCCACCGTTGAAAAACCGCTAATTTCAACCGTCGTGCCCAGCATAGTCACGCGACTACTGCCAAAACCATTTCCAGTAAGCCAAAACAGCGGCCTGCTTAAAAAGCTATGAATAATATAGGCAATGGCTCCGGAACGCTGGCTATATGAAACATCAGTTTCAAGCTCACCAAATCGAGAAGCCACAAAGTTAAACAGTCCAAACTTGTAGAGAATAAAAACGAGTAGCAATACAGCTGGAATTAAAAGGGCAATTAAATTCCATTTAGAATACTCGGGGTTCTTTAGGCGAAAGACCAGGTACACCGATGCTAAAGCAATGAGAATAATCCACGCGCTACGACTCTTTGTCAGAAGCAGAGCGACCAAAAGAACTACAGAGCATAAGAGACGTTTCATCCTGCCCGTCTCCAATTTATAGTTAATTACCACAGCAATAACTATCATTTGGCCAAATACGATTGCATGACCGAAAAAACTACGCAGTCGATACAAGGATGGATTATCAATCGTTACAGTTTGCAGAAAAGAAAAGGAACCATTTGTAACTAGTCGTTGACCTAAAACAATTTCAAGGACAAAGCTAAATAGGCAGGCGAACACCATAACGTTGCGAAGCATAAGCAATGCAGACTCAACCCAGTCATCATTCTTAGCTTTACCGTAAATATAACCAAGAAGAATGCAAAAGAAATACGAGCAGACCGTAAGAAGGGATTCGTTAATGCTTCGGGACGTAAACGCAATAGCAGAAAAGAAAACTATCGCGCCCATAACGACAATGGGAATGGCGTTATTTAAAAACACTTTGTAGAGACGCCCAGAAAGAACTTCTTTGAAAACGAGCAATCCTAGAACAGAAAAAAATAGTCCTTTAACGGGAGAAATGACACTTAAGATTGCGGCGAAAATCAAAATAGTGAATTCATTAGTAAATAGCTCAAGCATTCTAAACACCTACTTACTGTCACAGGAACTGATTAAGGCCTTAAAGTCACCAAGCAGGGAACGATTTGACAGTTCATACTTACGGTATTTTAGAATGGTGCCTAAATCACTTATTTTTAGGCCACCTACGAGCAAGTGCAAACGGGCATTTAAAACAGAACCGTAATGCTCTATATGCGCAGAAGATATACGATAATCGCCAGGATTACTACTGCAGTATTCTTCTAAAACCTTAGAAAATCTCAAGCACATCCCTATCTCAGCAACACGAGATTTCCTGTCAATATGTCGCATCTCAGTTGCATTAGAGTCATGCCTACGGAACCGAATCAAGGGCTGATTTAGAAGTCTGAGGGTCCCCTTCAGTAATGAGAAGCGCCATAACATACCGTCATGAGCAAAATCATCCTGCCAATATGGCATGATTTCCCTTATAAAACTCGATTTTACGGCATACGAACATCCAGGGCGCCGTACCGACATAAACTTGCTATCGAAAACCGGGGCCTCCAAATCGTCCAGAGGTTTGGAATCATCGGCAGCACCATAGACTGTTACTTTTTTACCGCCGCTCTCATAAAACGGCTCGACGGCGCAGCTGAGAACGTCGATAGAGGGGTCCTTCTCGAGGATTGAGGACATCACAGCGATTTTATCGGGTTCCCAGATATCATCCTGGTCGCACGGGAAGACGATTCCATCGTCTATAGATGCAAGGTCGAGAAGCCGCTTAAAGCTCTTGCGCCAGCCGAAATTAGAGCGATTCTTGTTGATGGTCCAATTACCGAGTCCGTGTTCCTCGATATATTTGACAATGAGATCGAACGACCCGTCTGTCGAGCAATCATCCGCAATCAGCACTCGGTCCGGAGACACTGTCTGAAGTCTTAAGCTATCTAGCTGCTCAGTAAGATATCGCGTGCCGTTGTAAACTGACATCACAACCGTAACCATTAAAAACCTTCATCCAATTAAAGCTTAGCCATTAGCTGATCGTAAATACCGATAAGACGTTCTACATACGCGGTCTTTTCGAGGCAGCTGAAGTCCGCCTTCTCAACCGCCCCCCTGTAACGCGAGTAAACATCGGGATCGAGCATATTGACCATTGCGGCGGATAGCGACTCGGCATTGCCCGCGCTGAAGACCTCGCCGAGACCTTTCGACCTCACAAAGGAGGCAGCGTCGCCGACATCAGAGACGATGCACGGCAGACCGGCAGCGATCATGGCCTCATAGGCGACAAGCCCGAACGTCTCTCGACAAACCGAGGGCATAACGATTGCACGTGACCGCGTCATGACGGAAAGCACCTTGTCATGGGGCAGCGCGCCCATGAATTTGATATCCGGATAACTGTCCGACAGCCTCTTCAATTCGGTACCGTCACCGATGACGATAGCGTCCACACCGGCCCTACTGGCGGCTTCGCAAAATAAATCGCAGCCCTTTTCAGGGCTCAGGCGACCAACGAATAGGTAAGCCTCGCAATCTGCATCAAACCCATGCTGGAATTTGTCCGCATCGACGTAATTTAAACAGTCGAATCGCTCGGCATCCCATGTTAGATAGGGCTCAATCAACCGACGACTGGAATCTGAAACGAAGGCGACAGCCGGGCGCAGCGCTCTCAAAACATATCCCTGCACGGAAAAGCGAACGGATCGATACAGTTTTTGGATATATGAGCGCTTGTCACAGTTGTGCAGCAGGCACTTCGGAGAACCGGGGGCAATTCCGCAGTTGCAATGATTAACATAATCGTAGAGTCCACCGTTGGAACAAACGAGGAAGTACTCATGGGCTGTGATCAGGCACTTGAACCCCCGTCGCCCTATGGCCGTGAATATCGAGGGAGAAAGGGAGTGCGTCCAAGAGTGAACGTGGACGACCGTCGTCTTCGGATCGAGCTGCTTCAGTAGATCATCCAGCGCCGTTTCCGAGCGCCTGTTCCAGATACCCTGAGCAGCGCCGGAGACGCCCCCGTTCAGGACGTCGTTCTGCCCGCAATTGAAACAAACAACGCCCGATTCGATTAAGGAGGGATCGGGGTCACCCAACGCTGAAAAGAAATAGCTGTTGACACCTATCCTCGCCAGAGCAGCTGCTGTTTCGATTGCGATTTTTGAAGCTCCGCCCCCGATATGGGGACGGTCGCAAATCGTTATCACTGTGGTGAAGTTACTCATGCACGGTCCTAGGTTTAATAGATCGGACAAACCGCTTTACACGCAGGCGCATCGACGGGGGGAGCAGCATTTTCAGACGGTCGAAAAGAGTCGCATTCGGCGCCAGGACGGAATCAAAGACTTGTAATCCTGTAGCCTCGAACTGCTCGATAACGGCATCGCGCCTCTCCACAAGATCAGAGCGCTTATTAGGATCTTCATGCAGCAGCACATCATCCGGAGCAAGGCCGTTGTTAGAGTAGGCGACGTAATCGCCTATTTCATCGATCAATTTTGCCCCGCGCTCGGTCTTCACGATAACGGCCGAAACACCCTTCTCGGGATGTCCGCAGTCTTGGACAGACTCAGAACGCCAGGAATCACCGAGGATGATGTCGGCAGGACTGTCGCACCCTCTGAAAGGACAGCCGTAGCAAGACGATCTGCTGATCAGGCCTTTGATGTAGGAACCATAAAAGGGATCGAATGCAGCGGGCCTCTTTATAATCCTGCCGTCGGATAACTCGATTTTTATGTTATGGCCCCATCCGAATTTCGATTTATCTCTAAAAGTCAGTGCGGTGACATCGGACTTCTCCCGAAGCTCGAGCCAGCCAACATAGGAACGAAACATGGAAGAGCTTGGTACACCGTGGCAAACAACGCTGACGGTTGTCAGCCCATCCATCGGTTTACCCAAATAGAGACGCAGCGCGGAAACCTGACAAGGAGTACCGCTGAAGAGGACTCGCTTGCCGGATTTGAGATCGCTGAGCACTTCGGGATACGATTCGCTAGCATCGCTCTGGACATATTTGGACTTTTGCAGGAGCGCGATTTCGGCAAGCTCGGATATACCGATATGCCTGACGTGATCGACGCCATCCCAGGCGGCGCCGTAAACGCGCCCGCCGTCCGATAGTATACGTTTCGCAAGAAGGGAGAAGACGCCGCCGGACGAACTTTGCGCGAGCTCGTCCGGGTCATCGCTCTGCAAGACAGCGGCGCGAATGGCCTCCGAGTCCGCGTCGACTTGGTTTTCCGCCGGACAGGTACGCAGGCAAAGACCGCAGGAGGTGCATCTCGCTGCGTCCACCACGGGATATTCGAAACCGTCGGGCGAGGTACGCATAGTAATAGCGGAAAAAGGGCATTTGGCCGCGCAAGCTCCGCAACCAAAGCAGGCCCGGTGAGAAACTGTGTCGATGTTCTTGCTCAAGCTAACTTTCCCCCTATTGCTCAAGAGCATCCAAGAGCCATTTTTTCGAAAACGTGATGAGCGACTCCACGTCGGACAGTCGCTTCTCATAGCCCTCGATTTCCGTAGCGTTCATGTGACTGTCATAGCCATCTAGCAGACGATCCTCGGTATTCGAAAGCCTCGAGAGGCTCTCGACTCGAGAGTTTTGAGAGCGCTTGTCGGTCTCCTCAAATCTCTTGAAGCAGTAATAGTCTTTGCGGAAAATTTGAGAAAACAGCGTACCGTGCAGCGAATCGGTTAACACGAACCGCGCGCTCGCCAGATAAGCGAGCCATTCATCGGGACCAAGCCCGTAACGCGGATTGAGCTGCTCGTCGACAGCATTTTTACCTGAACCGACAAGCGTCACGACCTCGCAGCCGAGCTCTTTTGAAATCGAATCGACAGCTTTCCTGTAAAACGGCCTATTCCCAAGGAAATAGCAGACGATTTTCCCGGGCTCAGGACATTTACCGTTGATGAGCGGGGCCCAGTCCTCTTTCGACAGGAGCAGGACAGGGTCCACAACCTGTGAAGGGCGCTCGAGACCGAGGGATTCGACAAAATCCGCGCCCGCATCTTCACGAACAGACACAGAGCTGAACGTTTTAATCAGATCGGTAATGATCTTTTTCTTCCTCTGCGTGGTGCTCGTGACACCGAAGCTGGGTGCATACGCGATTCTCTTATCGCTGTCGCTTAGAAAGGAGAGATAGAAATTCCTATTCAAAAGATAAGGGGACCAGATTTGATCAGATCCGCAGACGTATGCATCGTATTTTCCCCGTAAATCGACCAGTCCGTCTGTATCGACAATCCGATCAGTGGTCTCGATGTTCTGGCTCAAAAAGCGATTGAAAACGTCAGCCGTCGAGGAACCGAAGTCATCATGTTCCTTCTTGCGATTGAATAGCTCGCGTGCTTTGCCAGCAAATAAATCGAAGGAGTTCCGGTTGATTGCCCAGTTCAGTAGCTTTTCTTTAACGCAGGGAAGATAGTCGGCGTCGACAACGTCATGCCCTTCTGCCTTCAAAAACTGCTGTAGGGCATAAGCCTGAAGCAACGTACCGAAATTTTGATTATGGAGCCACGTTAAAATACAAATTTTCATTAATTCACCGTTTCAAATAACTTCAGATAGTACTCTTCGAGCTTGGGCGCTGCCCTAAAGATGTCATAAGATTCAAGCCCCAGAGATGCTTGGGGATCGGAACGATTAACGACATCTGTGCGTGTGGTAAGGATCGCATTGGACCAGCCCTCAATGCCCGCACTCAACGGAACGAAGCTGCACCGACCGGATAGCGCGACCTCGTTGGGGACCCTCTCAGAGCAGATGCACGGGAGACCGGAGACCTGGGCCTCAATCGCGACCATTCCGAGGCCCTCGTACAGACTAGGGAGAACGAATAAATCAAGCGCCTGATAGACGTCCTGTACATTGGAAATCTGACCGAGAAAACGCACCGCTGACGCAATTCCCAGCGAGCGCGCCTTTTCCTCCGCCTGCGGTCTCAACTTCCCATCGCCGCAGATAACAAGGATGGAATCAGGATTCTGAGCATAAACCGCCTTGAAAACATCAAGCAAAAACAGCTGATTCTTCTGGGGGATGAACCTACCGATATTCCCCAATACCAGCGTATCGTCCTGCGCTCCAAGCCCAGCACGTTGCTCATCCCTAATCGATCGATTGAAAGAAAAACTGCTCAAATCGATAGCATTATTAAAGACGGTAAAATGGGATGAGCCGAACAGCCATTTACCGGCATACTCAGTACAGGCCGCCAAATCAGTTGGATACCTTGTCGAAAACAGTTTCAAAAAGCCTTTAAGGGCATTTTTTGCAAACTCGCCTTTGCCGCTCGTCGAGTGGCTGTGGGCGATACGCACGGGTACCCCTGCCTTCTTCGCGGCGCGAAGCGGAAAGACGGAAAGCGCGTTGATATGGCTGTGCACTATCTTCCAGCCCTCTTGCGTAAAGAGGCTTTGAAGCTCTCGCTGATATTCAATCGCATGCTGGTAGGGCGGAATCTCAAAGATTCGACCACCAAGCGATTCGATCTCTTCACGTGGCACGAGCGTCGAATCTGAATCGACAAGAAAATCGAACTGGACTTTACTTCGGTCAATATGGCGATAATAGTTCATGACAACGGCCTCGACGCCGCCGCCAACCATCTTGCCAACAATCTGGGCTACCCTAATCGGTTCAGTCATCTAGCAAGCACCGCCACCGGTAAAGACCTCAACGACTGTGAGGAGAACAATCTTTAAATCGGTGACCACGCCGCGTTTGGCGATGTACTCCAGGTCGCGGCGGACCATGCCGTCGAAGTCGGTATCGTTGCGGTCAGTCACCTGCCACCAGCCGGTAATACCTGGCTTCACTGCCAGGCGCTGCAGGTCGAATTCTGTGTACTCGGCCACCTCATTCGGCAACGGTGGGCGCGGGCCGACGACGGACATCTGGCCCAGGAACACGTTGAGGAACTGCGGGAACTCGTCGATAGAGTGTTTGCGGATGAACTACCCGATCTTGGTAACGCGCGGATCGTTCTTCATCTTGAACATGGCGCCTGCGATCTCGTTCTGCTCCTTGAGCTCAGCGAGGCGCTCGTCGGCATCTCTGTACATGCTGCGGAACTTCCACATGCGAAAAGTGGTTAAACTACCGTCGGAACGGGTGCGGCCCACGCGGATCTGGCTATAGAAGGGGCTCCCCTCGCTCTCCAGGCGGATGGCAGCGGCGAGTACGAGGCCGGGGATCGCGATGAGGACGAGCGCGGCACCGCTGAACACGATGTCGAACGTGCGCTTCACAGCCCTATAGACAAGGCGCGAGCGATCCCAGTCCATGATGGATTGCATGGCCTTGTAGCGGCCGACGCCCTCACGCCGGTCCATCGCCTGAGCAATCAGCGCCGCCCCCACGGGCGCATTGCTCTCTGTTACTTCTTTAGCAGTCACAGTCAAACTTACGTCCCCGTTCCCCAGGAATCCCCCAATCGATGAATTCAAAAAGCGGATGAATTGCCGGCGAAACGTCCCCTTACGTTTTGCTGGGCACGTCCAACGGAAGCAGTTCCCTAAAAGCGGAGTCGCCTTCGCCCACGTCAACCAGGCACCAGCGCTTATGACGGTCAATCTTCTTTACACGGGCCTCCTGCCCCACCAAGGGCCCCTGTTCTATGTGCAGCACGCCGTCTTCTATGCGGGCAACGCTGTTGCGCACCACGCCGTCGTCGTCGAGCACACTGCGGTACCAGTCCTGCGCATCGTCCGGCATGGGCGCATAAGCCCGCTCCCTGCTGCCGGCAATGCGGCAGCCAAAGCTCAGTCGTGCCAAAGCCCTATCGAGCGCTGCGGCATCGTGCGTGGCAACGAAGAAATATTCCTTGTACATGGGTTTGGTTTGGAGCGACCATGCGCCGTCCCGCTTAAACCAGAACTCCTTTTGCATCACAAAACCGTCCTGCATCAGCTCGTGCGGGATAATGCGGCGGACCTTTTCGCAGGTCTCGCGCTCTTTACCATTGGGGGTGTGGACCAGATACCAGCGGACGCGGCCGTGCTGGCTGTTGGTAGTAGTGCCACTAAAGGCACCGGGCAGCTGCTCTTGGCGCCGCATTGTCTGTTCCATCTCTCGCCCCCTTTTCTTGCATCCGCGACACACGCGGATGCAGGGGCGTTAAGAACAGGCTTCTCGCTCGCAGCTAGGCGCAGTCGCAAAAGTACAGGTTTTTGTATCTTTCGACGGGCTTTATTATACGAGCAAACTGCTCGCGTTTTCCCAGATTGCACAAAATGTGCCGCGAATGGGTGCATCTCCATACGCCTCTACAAAAACCTGTACCTTTTTGCACAACAAAAAAGCCGCTCTAACCAGCGGCTTTTCTTCTATAGACAACAAAAAAGGCGACCGCCCGCGAGGACGATCGCCTTTGTTAATTCTTGTATTGTTTGTGCTAGGCGCGAGTCTTGATCTCCTCGAGCACCTTGGCCACAAACTCGTCAACGCTCATCTGAACGGTCTCGTTGGAGCGATCGCGGACGGAGATGTTGCCGGCCTCGACCTCCTTCTCGCCCAGGATGAGCATGTAGGGCACGCGATCGATGGAGCGAGCCTCGCGGATCTTGTAGCCGATCTTCTCGTCGCGGTCGTCGCAGACCACGCGAATGCCAGCCTCTTCCAGCTTGGCGCACACCTCGTGAGCGTAGTCGCGGCTCTTCTCGGAAACCGGAAGTGCCTTGACCTGCACGGGAGCCAGCCAGGTGGGGAACTTGCCCGCAAAGTGCTCGATCAGAATACCGATGAAGCGCTCGATGGAGCCAAAGCACACGCGGTGCAGCATGATGGGGCGCTTCTTGGTGCCGTCGGCGTCCACGTACTCCAGATCAAAGTTGAGCGGCATCTGGAAGTCGAGCTGCACGGTACCGCACTGCCAGGTACGGCCGAGCGAGTCCTCCAGATGGAAGTCGATCTTGGGGCCGTAGAAGGCGCCATCGCCCTCGTTGACCTCGTAGTCCATGCCCAGCTTCTCCAGAGCGGTGCGCAGGCCCTCCTCGGCGCGCGCCCAGTCCTCGTCCGAACCCATGGAATCCTCGGGGCGGGTGGAAAGCTCAACGTGGTACTTAAAGCCAAACTTTTGGTACACGGAGTCGATGAGGTTGACCACGCCCACGATCTCGTCGGTCAGCTGGTCGGGACGCACAAACAGGTGGGCGTCGTCTTGGTTAAAGCAGCGCACGCGGAACAGGCCGTGCAGGGCGCCGCGCAGCTCGTGGCGGTGCACCAGGCCAATCTCGCCGGCGCGGATGGGCAGCTCGCGGTAGGAGTGCGGCTTGGAAGCATACACCAGCACGCCGCCCGGGCAGTTCATGGGCTTAATGCAGTACTCTTCGTCGTCGATGACGGTGGAGTACATGTTGTCCTTGTAGTGGTCCCAGTGGCCCGAGGTCTTCCACAGCTGCTTGTTCATGATGAGCGGCGTGGAGATCTCCACGTAGCCGGCCTTGTGGTGAATCTCGCGCCAGTAGTCCAGCAGCGTGTTCTTAAGGATCATGCCGTTGGGCAGGAAGAACGGGAAGCCGGGGGCCTCGTCGCGCATCATAAAGAGGTCCATCTCGCGGCCGAT
>JAUUMM010000053.1:0-11712 GCA_030839365.1 Collinsella sp. | reverse complement strand
TTTCGTTAAACGGGCGCTAGGGTGTCACCCTTACACCAACATTTTCGACGCGATCCTCACTCGACCTAGAACCGTTCGAGAATCTCCTCGGCGTTCTCTCGCAGATAGATATCTAGGTCCGGCACGGCAAACTGCACGTAGCCCCTCTGTGGTGCCTGAATAACCTCTCTTTGTAGCAATTTTGCCCTAATGGAGCTGACCTCATTGGTCTTTTTACCCATGCGCTTAGCAATCTCGGATGATTTGGACTGTTGTTTATCCTCGCACATGGCCAAAAGGTATTTGATATCGTTGAGCCCCAGTCCAGAAATCGCGGGCTCGTGAACAACATCGTGAAAACGAGCCTCTGCCAGCGCAATGCCTTCAGTGACGTCGCGCTCGCTCACAATGGCACTTTTGGCACGATGCAAGTTGGCGCGCTGCCAAATGGAATAACCGACCAGTTGCACCAGATAGGCATAGCCCTTAGTGGCCTTAGCGGCTCTCGACAGGAGATTGTCCTCTATGGTCAAGCCAGTCGCGACAAAGCTATCGCCCATAGAGAGCGCTACCTCCACCTGGTTGATAGGCGCCAGATCTTCGGGGAGGGCACGACGCAAGAACGTAAGCGCCTTGCCGTTAATAAGATCCATAACACCGGCGGGTAACCCGGCAAAGGCAAGTGCGATATCTACTTTTTCCCCTATCAAAAGCTGAACCGTAGACGCAATGGCACGCATATCGTCAATCGGAGCGTCCTGAACTTCATCGATGGCAATAAAAAGACCCTTGGATGACTTCGCTGCCGAACTCAGTAACTTTCTAAGGCTCGGCTCTTTGGGCGCAACGTCAACTTTCGCGGAAACAAAGCCGGCGTTTACGCCGACCGAAGCATTGGCCGCAAGGGAAGAATCAGCAACCTGATCCCACAAGTCCAGCAATAAGTTAGGGCCAGCAGAGACAATAGCGGTCTTCCATCCAAGCTCTCGAGCACGATCCCTAAGATCGCAGAGCAAAACAGTTTTCCGGAGCCCCTCGGTCCAGCAATGCGCATGAGCCTCGCAGGTGCACCAATTCCCGAATTCAAACTCTCGGTAAACTCAAGGGCAATATCATCACGACCAATTATGCGCGGAGGCTCAGCGCCGGCAGTGGGACGAAACGGGTTATGGAATATTGTGGCGCTCACTTGTTTGCCTCTCAAGGAAATCGATTATCGGTCAATCTTAGCTTTATTAGTTTATCGCAACTATATCGGATTATATCGAGTTGTATAAGCCTGTACAAACTTATCGTAGAAGTATCGAGCTATCGTAATGTAAACTAACAAATAGCCTAAACGCTGCCTTCTTCCCAACTCATGGCGAAGTCAAGCTGAGGGCCTTCTAACAACCATTGTCTAAAACGAGAAGTACTCACTGTCGGAGGACAAGTTCGGCCCCAACCATGAATCGCCCGTCAAGAAGAACTCAGGCCAGCGTTGCATGAACAGTGCCTGTTCGCGCTTCCAGCGGCGCAACTTTTCCTCGTTGGCCTCTTCCCTGCCGCGCGAGGTGAACTCGTAGTGATACAGCTCGGCATAGGGCGTATAGATGGTGCGGTAGCCCGCCTCCCATACGCGCAGGCAAAAGTCTGCGTCGTTAAAGCCAACGGCGAATTCCTCGTTGTAGCCTCCGACCTGCTCAAATACGTCGCGTCGCACCATCTGACAGGCACCCGTCACGGCGCTAAAGTTGCCCGGGCGCACAGCACGAGCAAGATAGCCCTCGCGCTTTGCCGAGAAGTCTTGGTTGGCATGGGCAAGTGCGCCGCGCACACCGACCAAAATGCCAGCGTGCTGCACCAGATGGTCGGCAAAATAGAGCTTGGCGCCCACCACGCCCGCATCGGGACGCTGCAGATACCCCATCATCTCTTCGATAAAATCGGAGCTTATGACCTCGGTATCGTTGTTGAGCAGCAACAGGTAGTCGCCCCTGGCGTGCTCCACACCAAAATTGACGATCTGAGAGTAATTGAACTCGCCCGGCCAGTACACAACGCGCGCGGTGCCCTTACCTTCGGATGCTGCAGCCACGCGCTCCGGCAGGGTTTCGTAATACGCAAACGTCTCCGGGGCTTCGCTGTTGTTCTCCACCAAGACGATCTCGTAGTTGGTATACGTGGCCTTCTGAGCGATCGACGCCACACAGGCATCGAGCGTCTCAACGTGATCCTTGGTGGGAATCACGATGCTCACCAGCAGCGCAGGCTCCGGCAGCGCATAGCGCATGCGGTAGACAAACGGCGTCTCGGTCTCCTCGACCGTTCCGCAAATGCCCAGTGCGTTAAAGTGGCGCTGAAGCGCAAGGCGCCCGGCTTCAATAGCATACGGCTTGCTATCGGCAGAACCATCGGCGGTCGATCCCGGATGAACGCGCCAGTGATACAGCACGTGCGCAACATGCTCAAACCGCGCGCCCGCCGCAAGGCAGCGAAGCGTAAGGTCGTAGTCCTGGGCACCCGCAACATCTTCTGGGGACGTGCCAATGTAATCGATGAGCGCCTTCTCCACCATCAGGAAATGCGTCACACAGTTATGACTATAGAGCAGATCGGCGTTGAGCTTGGTCTTAAAGACCGGCTGACCCCACTCCCCCGTTTTCTGAAACACGTCCTCGTCGCAGAACAGGACCTGGGGGCGCTCGCCCTCGGCCGCCTTATTCAGCGCGGAAACATACTGGAATAACGCGTCCGGTTCCAGAATGTCGTCATGGTCCAAGAACGCGATGTAGTCTCCAGTCGCCTGCTGAATACCAGCGTTGGTGTTGAGCACAATGCCGCCGTTGCCAGGCAGCTCAATACGACAAACCCGCTCGTCATTGGCGGCAGCCGCAAGATTGGCCACCGCATCCCATTCGGGCGAGGCGTCCATAAGCAGCAATTCCCAGTTGCCATAGCTCTGAGCTAGCACCGAGTCCAGCAGCTCGCGCAGGTAGACCCGATCAGTTTTATAGCACGGCACCACAATGCTCACGAGCGGTCTATAGGCAAAGGCCGCCGAAGCGACACGTTGGCACGCCAAATCGCCCGGCTTTGCGCGATGTTGCTCAAACCAACGTCGATAAGCTGCGTCGTCCGCACGCGCGTCCTTCATGCGGTTCCAACTGTCATCGACCATGCCGTTGTACAGGCGACCATCCATGGCGCAAAAACCGCTCTGGATCTGCCCCGCGGGGTCGATTGCAATCGCGACAAAATCACGTATATCCTGGGGCATCTCAACGCTCAAATACGTTTTATTGACGCGGCATCCGTTCTGCTGCGGCACATCGATCTGCGATTCAAACACATGCACGGTGACATCGATGGCATTCATATGCGTATCGAAAATCTGGAGCTCAGGTGCGCACTGAGGGTCTCCAGCCCAGGTAACCTCATAGCGCCACGCCGCGCCGGCGTCTGCCGGCAAATAGCGAATGGCATCGATCTCGTAGAGGCCGCAGTGTTCGCCACGCTGCGCATCGCGGATAAGCGCACACAGCGCAGGCTTTGCTTTGTAGTTAATCTTGGATTCCAGCTTGGCCACGCGGCTATCGAGGCGAATGGAGCCCAACCTTTGGCCACCGGATGCAAAAACGACATCCATCGACGAGCCGTCCAAAAACGGAAGCACCAAGACGGCGAGCTCGCGCTCGTAATCGAAAACGGAAGGGCAAAGCGCCAGCACACGGCCATGATCGACCGGGAGCACCAGCGACAGCACACAAGAACCGCTCGTCGTCGCATGGGCAAACGCTTGAGAACCCTCCCGCTCAATAAGCGCGGCGACATCCTGACCGGCAAAACGAAGCAGCACAAACAGACGGCCCTGACTGCGGCAAAGTGCCAAACGCTTGATACTCATCTACAATTCTCGCTTTCCCAGGGCGTTCGCTGCCATGCGTTTGCAGGCACCCAGGCGCCCAAACCTCAAGACGTCGTAATCGAACATGAGCTTTTTGCACCCACGGGCATTGGGGGCCTTGCTGGTAAGCGCCGCACGCACCATAGCAGCAACAGAAGGAGCGCATTGTGCGAGCGCAGCATCGCTGCCCACGGCAGAACCGGCAAGTGCCGTGGCAACGGCAGCAAACACCTTGCCGCAGTCCGAACCCAGCAACCTGAGCGCATCGTACAGCACCAGGTCGCAGAGGAAGTACGCCAGGTCATTGGCATGCTGAGCATCGAGACCGTCGCGCTGCCAGTCAGCCAGCACCGCGGAGTAAATCTTCACGTGCTCCAGCAGACGTGTCTCGTCGTCGTAGCGCATGGTGTCCATGAGCGAACCCTTGCGCGCCACGCGGTAGTCGTACAGCTTGTTCGAAATAAGCGCGGTCTTGTGCGAACGACCGTACACGGCAAAATCGAAGACCTGGTCCTCGCCATACTTAACGGTTTCGTCGAACACGATCCCGTTACCCAGCAAAAACTCACGCCTGCAGGCGGTGCGCCATGCAAAGGGGCGAGATGCTTCCTTAAACAGCAGGTCAGAGCTATAGCCTTCAAACGACACACCGCGTGGACTCAGTGCATAGTTAAGCCACGGATACCCCGCCTCCAGCGGATACGGATTCGCACCAAAGGTCAAAACGTCGCAGTCCTCGCGCTCAAAGGCATCGACGATCACGCGGCATGCATCGGGCGTGAACCGATCATCGGAATCCAAAAACGCTACGATAGGCGCCGTGGACGCGGCGATACCCGCATTACGCGCACTCGACAGGCCGCCGTTCTCCTTATCAACCAGCCTAAAGCGCGCGTCCTTTTCGCAATAGGCAGCCGCAATATCGCGCGAACCGTCCGGCGAGCCATCGTTGACTAACACGCCTTCCCAATCGGGCATGTCCTGCGCAAGCAGGGAGTCCAGGCACCAGGCCAGGCACTCCTCCACTTTGTAGATGGGAACGACAACGGAAATCTTGGGGGTAGCCATAGTCACTCGCTCCTACTGTGCGGCCGGAACGTCATCGGGGTGCGGGTTGTCGCCGTAGGTGCGCTGATACGTCAGCACGCGCCAGACCAGCGGCAAGCCGCCGATCTTAAAGTAGTGCTTAAACGTATTGAGCTTGCCCGGCTTCTTAAAGTCAAAGCGCGAATCGATATAGGCGCGGGGCGACTTGACCATCAGGCGCAAGTCGGTCTCGCCACGCGGATCGAACAGCGACAGATCAAAGCGACCGGCATCCCAATCGGCCTTCAGCTCGGGTGAAGCCTTCTCCCAAAACTGCTCACGCAGTTCATCGACCAGACGTTCATCATTCCAACGGTACGTATCGACCTTCATGCGCATTAAAATGCCCTGGAGCTGAGCCTTGAGCTCGGGACGCTCGGTCAAAAATCGCTGCATCTCGGCATATTCGTCGCACACGCAAAACACCTTGTTGGGCGAATTAACGGAGCTCTTCTCGTTATCCTGGCGATAGCACAAAATGGGGTCCGCAATAAACGCGGCACGCTCGGCGCAAGCCCAAACCTTAAAGTTAAAGCCTGCGTCCTGATACGAGGCACCCGGCGTGGGAAGGAACCGAATCTGATTGTCGTTGAGGAACTCGCGCCGATAGATAGCCGACCAAATGGAAGGTTTGCGGTAGAAGATGCCCGGGCGATCGACGGGGCGATACGCGGCGCCCGTCATATACTCGTCGATGATCCCAAACAGCTCACGGCGCTCGCTGGGCGTGGACCAATACAGATAAAAGTCGCCCTTTACCACATCGGCATGCTCAGCATCGGCCTTGGCGACCAGCTTTTGGAGCGAATTCTCAAACATAAAGTCGTCGGACTCAAGGATGCCCACGTACTCACCGCGCGCCATCTCCAGACCGCGGTTCATCGAGTCGCCGTAGCCGCTGTTGGCTTTGTCGATCATCTTTACACGGGGGTCGCGCTCCATGTACTCGCGGATGATATCCGGCGAGCTATCGGTGGAACCGTCATTGATACAGATGATCTCGATGTCCTTGAGCGTCTGCGCCACGGCGGAATCGAGGCACTCGCGTAAGTAGCGTTCGACATTGCAAATGGGGACAAGCAGCGAAACTTTAGGGGTATCAGAGTTCTGCAAGAGAACCTCCTGTTGAATAGCGTGTAACAGGGTTATTTTAGCAGCCGCGTTACGGCGGGCGGCAGCGCTTGGAATTAGATAAAGCGCTCCAGGCAGGCTTTGAGACCGCGAGTCGAAAGATAGAACAGCGTGGCGTCTGCCATCGAAACGCCCGAGGTCGCCGCAACGAGCTTGTGGGCAACACGGCGAACGGCGCCCTTAGCAGGCATATCCGCCCACTCCGTTCCCAATAACGTCGTGAAAGCCCTGTTGACGCGACTGGCAACGCGGCGGAAACCATCGGCATCCAAGCGCGCCAGGTCGAACACAATAAGGTCCAAAAACCAAGTTATCAGCTCGCCGGGACACAGGTCCAAAAAATCGTAGGCCGCCCAGTCCTCCAAGACCTCCTCGAGCATCCTCATGTGGGCGTCAAGCTTTTTGGCGCGCGCCTCGGCACTGTTGAACTCGTGCGTCGCCGATTCGCTCTCCATCACGTAGTGGTAGAACTTGTCAGGCATGACGACGGTCCTGCGGGCAAGCGCATAAGCCGCAAATTGGAAGACGACATCCTCGCCCAAAGCCAAACCGGGGGCGAAGCGTATGCCTTCGCGATTGAGTAGCTCGCGCGAAAAGGCCGCACGGCAAGCATAGGGCTGCGCATTCGAATGGAACAGCAGTTGGGGATCACGGGCGCCGAAGGTACCGGCTTTGGGGCTCATGAGTTGCTGGACGCGTTTGGGGGCAGCGTCGGCAGGTTCACAGATGCCGCCAAAGACGGCGGCCTCGGCATCTGCAGACTCCATGGCATGAAGCACGCGCTCGACCGTCTGGGCATCGATGTAATCGTCAGCGTCCACAAAAAAGACGGTCTCGCCCTCGGCGGCATCGATGCCGGCATTTCTAGCGCACGAGACGCCCGCGTTTTCCTGGTCAATCACCAGTACGCGATCGTCGGCCTGCGCGATCTGGCGCAACACGTTCAACGAATCATCAGCCGAACCGTCGTTGACGCAGACAACCTGAATCGAACGCTCAGACTGGGCCAACAGCGAATCGAGGCATCGCTGAATGGAGCGCGACGAATTGTAGACGGGAACGACAATGGTCGCTTTGGGGGTCAAAGTCTCTCCCATGTCGACCTACCCCCTCAGCGATTCGATGAGGAAGGCAGCAACCACGCCTGGGCCTCCAACCGAGGCGTAATACTTAGCACGCCCCAAGGCACCATCCGTCGCAAAACTCGGATGCTCGTCAACCCAGCCCTCAGGATCTTTGAGGATGGCAGCGAGATTTGCGCGCTTCCACGGCTTGAGGTCGTCAAGCGAAAAGTCCCCGGCGTCCAAGGCCGCTTGGAACTCCTTGGCCATCTGAACCAGGAACTCCTTATAGAACTTAGGCGCCAGGCGCACGTAGTTCCACATGTACGAATCGTACTTAATGAGCTGATTGAACTTGAGCATGCGCGCGACATCGACGCTTACGTGGTCGCGGGCATAATCCTCACGAATCCAACGCTCAATCTCGGCATACTCGGTATTGACGCAAAAGACCTTAGCCGAAGAATTGACCGAGGAATTCTCGTTGTCCTGGCGATACGACAACACGGCATCATGCAGGTAAACAGCCTTATCGGCGCACGCAATCACCTTAAAGGCAAATGACGTGTCCTGAAAGGATGCCCCCGGAGTCGGCAGGAACTTAATGCCGTTGCGCTCAAGAAAATCGCGACGGTACACGGCCGACCAAATCGACGGCTTTTGTTTAAAGAACTGCGTCGTGTCGCTCGGGTGCACCGGCTTGCCGCAGTCCTTGGCCTTAAACATCTCGTGCAGCGAACGGCGCTCCTCGGGCTTAGACCAGTAGAAATCAAAGTTCGCCTTCGCAAAGTCGGCATTATTGCTATCGGCGGCCGAGACAAGCTTTTCGAGTGCGTCGGGCGCCATAAAGTCATCGGACTCCAAGATGCCAACGTACTTGCCACGCGCCATCTCCAGACCGTGGTTCATCGAGTCGCCGTAGCCGCTGTTGGCCTTGTCGATCATCTTGACGCGTCCATCGCGCTCCATATACTCGTGGATAATCGCCGGCGAGTTGTCGGTCGACCCGTCGTTAATGCAGATGATCTCAATATCCTTGAGCGTCTGCGCCAGGGCGGAATCGAGGCACTCGCGCAGGTAGCGCTGAACATTGTAAATGGGAATAAGCAGCGACAGAACAGGGCTGCCAGAGGCGTTAGTAGACAAATGTGCTCCTTAGGAAATACCTGTCGTTTCATGGTATCAAAGGGTCAGCGCGCCAGCGGGCGTTTATATAATCTATGGAGCCCGCAGAGGCAAACCAATAAGAAAGGACGTCATGCAGCCCGAAGCCGCACGCAACATATCCATCGAAGCGCTGCGCTTAATCACGGTCGCTGAAACACTCGTACTCTCAAGCAGTAATCAGCGCATTAATGTCGCGTATAGCAGTCACCTCGCCCATGACAGGTTCCTGCGTTTTATTCAAAGCTTGCCGTCAAGGTGCGCCGAGCCTTTACAATAGGACAGTCCCAAGGACGTATTCGATAGCTTCCGCGCTGCACTCGCCCGCCGCGCGTGAAAGGATATATTGCCCCATGCCTTCAACCCTTCCCGCTCCCATCGATAAGCTCGCCATTGTCGTCGTTACGTACAAGCGCCAGGAACTCCTGGCCAACTTGTTCGACTCCATGACCGAGCTTACGGCAGCGCCCTGGCGCATCGTGATTGTCGATAACGAGAATTCGCGCGAGACCGAGGCCATGTGCGCCGCATTTTACGAGCGCCTGGCCAACCTGTGGGGCATCGACACCGAGCAGCCCGACGCGCAGGGCGGCACCGACCGCGTGATCTACGCCCCGCAGCTCGAAAACGGCGGTGGTGCGGGCGGCTTCTCCGCCGGTACCAAGTGCGCCTACGACCTAGGCGCCCAGTGGTTCTGGGTAATGGACGATGACGTGCTCGTCATCCCCGAAGGCATCGAGCGTCTTGCCAAGTGGACCGACCGCTACGATGTTATCCAGGGTTCGCGCCTGGACTTTGACGGCGGCGCCTTCTTTTGGCAGTACCAGCTCATCCTTTCACTTGGCATCCCTAACCCCATCGCTAAGTGGGATCTGGGTCCCGAGGGCTACCGCACCATGAACCAGCTGTGCTTTGAGGGCGGCATGTTCTCGCGCCGCGTGGTCGACAAGATTGGCCTGCCCGATGCGCGCTTCTTTATCTACGGCGACGATGCCTGCTACGGCTACGTGGCCAGCCAACACTTCCCCGCCGCCGTTGTTGCCGACGTGGTGCTCAAGCGCGCCCGCGCCGTCTCTAACTGGGATATCGCCGGCAAGCGCCAGCTCAACTCCACGAGCGACACCAACCGCTACTACATCATGCGCAACCGAGGCTTCCTCGCTCGCTATATGCAGATCTACGGTGACTACCACCCCATGCTGTTCCGCCTGGGCAATGCCGCGACCTTCTGCAAGGAATTCATTCGCCTGGCCGCGGTCGACAAGTGCTTTAAGACCGGCATTCCGGCGCTGCGTCGAGGCATGAAGGACGCCCGCAAGATCATCAAGGATCCCAACTGGAAGCCCATGCCGCCCATGAAGGACACCGAGTAACGGAAGCCGGAAACACCTCGGCGCTTAAAGCCGCTGGCACACCGTAGCCACATACTGCCCATCAAAACCGAACCCCCAGCGCATGCGACCCACGCCGGGGCGTGGTACACGGATTTCGTCGATGCCGTCGCGCTCTATGTCGAGTAGCGACTGCACGGCCAGCAATTCCAACCCCAGCGCATCCACATCGGGGTCATACATCATGTTGATCGTTATCAGCGGACGTTCATCGAGCATACCGATCGTATCGGCTATGTCAAACACGGCGCCCGTAGGAAAAACCTGGATGTCCCAGCGATCCGCGCCACACTTTCGCCTCGAAGCAGGATTGGCATAGCCCGGCAATCCAAAGCAGAGTCCTTGCAAGAGTAGGTGATATGGCAGCGGTGTATCTGGGTCGGTCGCACCGATTCCCGCATCTCCCAAGATGCGGCTTAGCGCCCGCCTCACGGTGTCCTCGTTCCCATGGCACAGCCCGTCGCGAAACGCATCGACGTCTCGAATGTCTTCGGCAGCGCACTCAAACCACTCAACAATCACTAGACGCAAGGCCTGGCGAAGCTCTTTATTGGGCAATCGCAAAGCACGGAGACGATCGCCATGCTCTGGCTCCTCAGTCATATCCGTCGTGAGAAAACCAGACAGATACAGCGCTGTCCACATGCTATCGTCAGGCGAGACATCTGGCTCTGCAGTGCCCAAACAAAGCGGGACCTCAGCACACCCATGGGCCTCGAGCAAATCAAACAAGACCGAAAGGCGGTCGAGATTCCACCCGGCAACTACCCTACTCAGGCAATCCGCATACCCATACAAATCGGCGCGTACAGGCGCCGTGCAGCCTCGGTCCAGAAAACCGATCGCACGCGCCGGACTCGAGCAATAGACCCTACCAAACCGATATCCCTCGAGCCATTCACGCGCATCATCCAGGTATTCCTCGCGCCCAGCATGATTCAACAGAGCCTGAACCTCGGCATCCGAAAAGCCGAACCAACGGTCACACCAGGTCGAAAGCGGCGTCGTCAGACAATACGAGCAGCCATGCAAAGAAAGCGCCGCTTCAGCAGGACGGGGACACTCCCCCATCAGACACGTCAGCCGCAACGAATCGCCCGCAGTGGCAATGGCCTCGAAAAGCACGCGATCAAATAGATCCGCCGAATCGGCGCCGGAAGCGCCCCTCGCGCTCGCACGGCCCAACCACGCCGCGTCGTACCCATCAACGAGCAATACAACCTGCTCATCGCAGGCCATCTCCAGCAGCTCTATGAGCACACCGAGCACCGAGTCAACCTCGTCCGCGCTCGCCACGCCGCGCGCGACGCGTTCGATGTGACGCACCTTATCTCGAGCTAAATCCGGAGCCCCCAAGAGCGCCAACAAGCGAGCGCACTCGCCCGAAAGGACATCGCGCACGACACCAGCAACAGCGGGGCCACGCCTCGTAGCGCCAGAAAAGTCCAGCGATATCACCGGATAGCAAGCATACTCATCCCGATAACGCCCGCCGCCTGCATCCCAAATCTGAGCATCGGCAAACGAGCTCCGACCGGCGCGACCGACCGCAGGACGCTCCAGAAAAGCCCTGAGCATCGACAAGTTCATGCTCTTGCCAAAACCCTCGGGTCGACAGCACACCACAACGGACGCGTCGCAGTCCAACACATCGGCAATAAACATGGTCTTGTCAACCAGCACGCAGCAACCAAGGGCCTCCGCATAGCCGTGTATGCCAATGGGCAAAACCGCATCGTCGGCACAGCCGATCAAGCGCACGCCAAAGCCAGCAGCACAATCAACATTTGCCTGTTCAGACACCAAAACGTTCCCCCTAAATCGCAGCACGATGCCAATTGTAATGACCGCATCGCATGTACCGATGTCGCCGCGCGAACATATCGGGCAACGGTAGTCACAAGAGGTGTGAGGGGGCACAACTAATCGTTGCACAACAAAACGGGGCCCGACGCATTCGGGCTTATAGGACAAAATGTGTGTCCCGATAGAACATCCGTTTCTATCCATTAAT
>JAUUMM010000052.1:0-11746 GCA_030839365.1 Collinsella sp. | reverse complement strand
AACATCGAGAACATGGGCGCTCAGCTGGTGAAGGAGGTTGCCACCAAGACCAACGACACCGTGGGTGACGGCACCACCACCGCAACCCTGCTCGCTCAGGCCATCGTCAACGACGGTCTGCGCAACGTCGCCGCTGGCGCCAACCCGCTGGCCATCCGTCGCGGCATCGACAAGGCCGTCAACGCCGCCGTCGCCGAGATGAAGAAGCAGGCCAAGCCGGTCGAGACCAAGGAGCAGATCGCTTCCGTCGGTACCATCTCCGCCGGTGACCCCGAGGTCGGCGAGAAGATCGCCGAGGCCATGGAGGTCGTGGGCAAGGACGGCGTCATCACCGTCGAGGATTCCCAGACGTTCGACATCACCATCGACACCGTCGAGGGCATGCAGTTCGACAAGGGCTATGTCTCCGCTTACTTCGTCACGGATAACGACCGCATGGAGGCCGTGATGAAGGATCCGTACATCCTCATCACCGACCAGAAGATCTCCAGCGTTCAGGACATCATGCCCGTTCTCGAGGCTGTCCAGCGCGCTGGCCGTGGCCTGCTCATCATCGCTGAGGACATCGACGGCGAGGCTCTGCCTACCCTGGTCCTCAACAAGATCCGTGGCGCCCTCAACGTCTGCGCCGTCAAGGCCCCGGGCTACGGCGATCGCCGCAAGCGCATCCTCGAGGACATCGCCGTCCTCACCGGTGGTCAGGCTGCCCTGGACGAGCTGGGCGTGAAGGTCGCTGACATCACCGCCGATATGCTCGGTACCGCTAAGTCCGTCACCATCTCCAAGGACAACACCGTCGTCGTCGGCGGCGCTGGCTCCAAGGAGGCCATTGACGCCCGTATTGCTCAGATCAAGGGCGAGATGGAGAACACCACCTCTGACTTCGACCGTGAGAAGCTCCAGGAGCGCCTGGCCAAGCTCTCCGGTGGCGTTGCCGTCATCAAGGTCGGCGCTGCTACCGAGTCCGAGCTCAAGGAGATCAAGCATCGCGTCGAGGACGCCCTGCAGGCTACCCGCGCTGCTGTCGAGGAGGGCATTGTCGCTGGCGGCGGCGTCGCCTTCATGGACGCTGCTCCTGCGCTCGACGCCGTTGAGCTCGACGACCCCGAGGAGAAGATCGGTGTCGACATCGTCAAGAAGGCTCTGACTGCTCCGGTTGCTACCATCGCCAAGAACGCTGGCTTTGAGGGCGCCGTCGTGGTCGACAAGGTTGCCGAGCTGCCCGCCGGCCAGGGTCTCAACTCTGCCAACGGCGAGTGGGGCGACATGATCGAGATGGGCGTCCTCGACCCCGTCAAGGTCAGCCGCGTCACCCTGCAGAACGCTGCTTCTGTTGCCAGCCTGATTCTCATCACCGAGGCCACCGTCTCCGATGTGCCCAAGAACACTCAGCTTGAGGACGCTATCGCTGCTGCTACCGCTGGTCAGCAGGGCGGCGGTATGTACTAAGGCCGACAAGGTCTAGAACTCCCACCGGGAATCCGGGGGCGTGACGGGGCTTCTCTCCGGAACGTCCTCGGACATGCAAAGAGGCTCCGCATCGCGCTTCGCGCTGCGGAGCCTCTTTGCGTCCTGCGGAATGTTCCGGAGAGAAACCCCGTCCCGCCCCCGGATCCCCTGCGTTTACGGCCTTGAGGTCGGCGTGGGCGGAGATCGTGGCTGATGGGGATACGTGTCCCGGTCGCTGTTTCGCGGCTTTGCCGCGAAAGGCGCGTTACTTTGGGATGGGTGGGGAACGTGGTTGTTGCGGCAACTGATCTCCGCCACAAATTACCCTTGGCATACTTGCGCGAAAGCCTACTGGTGCTACACTTGCAATTGCTGTTTCAGGGCGGGGTGAAATTCCCCACTGGCGGTAAATCGGGCGGTGCCAAAGGGGTACCGTGGCGCAGGTAAAGTGCCTGCGACCGAGCCGATGAGTCCGCGACCCGTGTGTGCGTTGGTTCGCATGCCGGCTGAACTGGTGAGATCCCAGTACCAACGGTTAGAGTCCGGATGAAAGAGGCAGGTGATCTTATGTCTGAACAGTCGCAGCATATCCATTTTGAGAACACGAATAGGTGGAGCACCAAACAGCTCGTTACCATGGCGCTGATGTGCGCCTTGGGCGCCCTGTTTATGTATGTGCAGCTGCCCATCCTTCCTTCGGCGCCGTTTTTGACGTATGACCCGTCGCTGGTGCCGGCGATGGTGTGTGGATTTGCGTATGGCCCTGGTGCCGGCACAGCTGTTGCCGCTATGGCGATCGTTATCCATGCGCTTACCACGGGCGATTGGGTCGGTGCGCTTATGAACTTGGTTGCCACGCTGGGCTATATTCTGCCTGCGGCTATCGTCTATCAGAAGATGCACACCTACAAGGGTGCCGTGATTGGCCTGATGCTCGGCGTCATTGCCGCTACAGCGCTGTCTATGGTCGCAAACCTTACTATTGGCGTATGGTTCTGGTATGGCTCGGCCGATGTGATTCTGCCGCTCATGCTTCCCGCTGTTTTGCCGTTTAACCTCATCAAGACTGTGCTTAACTCGGTACTCACGCTGGCGGTGTACAAGGCGGTCTCTAATCTCATCACGCCCAAGAAGGACCAGGTCAAAGGCCGCGCATGATTGAGTGTCGGGGCGTTTCCTTTAGCTATGACGGTGCCGTGCCGGCGCTCGACGGCGTCGATCTAAACATCGAGGACGGCGAGTTTTTCTGCATCCTCGGTGGTAATGGGTCGGGCAAGTCGACGTTTGCCAAGCATCTGAATGCACTGTTGCAGCCCGATGCGGGCACGGTGCGTATCAACGGTATGGATGCGTCCGACCTCGAGCTGGTCTATGACATTCGTTCGACCGCGGGCATGGTATTCCAGAATCCCGATGATCAGCTGGTGGCAACGCTTGTCGAAGATGACGTTGCGTTCGGTCCCGAAAACCTTGGCGTGCCATCGGCGCAAATTGCGCAGCGCGTACGCGAGGCGCTGAAGGGCGTGGGCCTGGTGGGCTTTGAGCGCCACGAGACCCATGCGCTTTCGGGTGGTCAAAAGCAACGCGTGGCGCTTGCCGGCGTGCTCGCCATGGAGCCGCGCGTGCTCATTTTGGATGAGGCCTCCTCGATGCTCGATCCGCGCGGACGCAAGGGTCTTATGAAAGCGTGCCGCGCACTTCACGATCGTGGCATGACTATCGTGATGATTACGCACTTTATGGAGGAGGCCGCCGAGGCCGATCGTGTCGCGGTGTTTCGGGCGGGGCACGTTGCCATGCTCGGTACGCCCGAGGAAATCTTGACGCGGGCGGATGAGCTTGCGCAGCTCAACCTGGATATGCCGGCGTCGTGCTGCCTAGGTAGGGCACTTCGTGCGAAGGGCGTGCCCGTTTGCGCGCAGGTGCGTGAGGCGGATATGGTCGCCGAGATTGCGCAGGCTTATGCCGAGCGGAGTGGGGCAGGCACCGCGGGGCAGTCTTCCGCATCCCAGTTGGAAATCGCTGACGGCACTGTTCCGGTAGACAACGAGGGCAACGCGTCGGAGCCCGTCATAGAGCTATCCCATGTTTCGTACAGTTATTCGCTCAGTCCGCGCGAGCGCCGCCGCTGGCATAAGCGCTCGGCCACTGCGGGCAAATCGAGCAAACAGGCTCTCTGGGGAAACGACCCCAGCAGTCCGTGGGCACTGCGCGATGTATCGCTGACGGTGCGTCGCGGCGAGTTCCTGGGCTTGGCAGGTCATACTGGTTCGGGTAAGTCGACGCTGGTCCAGCATCTCAACGGTTTGATTCGCCCCCAGGAGGGATCCGTTCGCGCGCTGGGGCTCGATCTGTCAAACAAGAAAGACGCCGCCGCGGTTAAGGCCAAGGTCGGCGTGGTGTTTCAATATCCTGAGCGTCAGCTGTTTGCCGAAACCGTGGCGCAGGACGTGGCGTTTGGTCCGCACAACCTTGGCTTGCCGCAAGATGAAGTCGACCGTCGTGTCGAGTCATCGCTCTCGCGCGTGGGCCTCGACCTTTCCACGGTCGGCGACAAGAGTCCCTTTGAGCTTTCGGGCGGTCAGCAACGGCGTGTGGCATTCGCCGGCGTGCTCGCCATGGAGCCCGAAGTCCTGGTGCTCGATGAACCCATGGCGGGGCTCGATCCGGCTGCGCGCAGGGATTTCCTAGGGCTCATCGGTCGACTCCATCGCGAGGGCCTGACCGTTGTCATGGTTTCGCACAGCATGGATGACCTGGCCAATTGCTGCGACCGTATCGTCGTAATGAACGAAGGTGCGGTGTTTGCCGAGGGAACCCCCGCGCAGGTGTTTGCGCATGCCGATGAGCTCAAGTCGATCGGCTTGGGCGTTCCCGCCGCCCAGCGTATGGCGCTGGCGCTTACGGAGGCGGGCGTGCCGCTGCGTCGCGGCGGGCTCTATACGGTTGAGTCGCTGGCAGACGAGTTGGTGGACCTGCTAATCGGTCGCTCGGGCGGTTCTTCTAACGTCTCGGACATTGCTAAATCCAAGACGGTCGCGCGAGAGGAGGGCTGCTGATGGAGGCGTTTTCGTTTGGCAGCTACTATCCCGGCGATAGTGCAATCCACCGCCTGGACCCGCGAACCAAGTTGCTCTTGGGCTTTGTGTTTCTGATCACGACGCTCACGGTCAGTGGCTTCCGCGGACTGGCCCCGGTCGCAATTTTCGTTGTGCTGACCTATGCCGTGTCTCGGGTGCCGGTTCGTCGCGTTCTGTCGTCGATGGCGCCGCTGCTGGCAATCGTCGTCGTGGTCGCGGTGCTCAACTTGTTTACCGATCAGAGTGGGCGCATCCTGTGGCAGCTCGGCTTTCTGCAGATAAGCGAGGGCTCACTGCGTTCTGCCGCCTTTATGGCGTGTCGCCTGACGTTGATGATGGCCGGTATGAGCGCCATTACACTCACCACGCCGACGCTCGACCTCACCGCGGGCTTTGAGCGCCTGCTCGCGCCGCTTGCGCGTGTGGGACTTCCTGCGCACGAGCTCGGCATGATCATGGGTATCGCGCTACGCTTTATGCCGCAGTTTGCCACTGAGATGAAGCAGACGGCCGATGCACAGGCAAGCCGCGGTGCGCGCGTGACGGGCGGTCCGCTCGGTGGCGTACGCATGCTCGGCAGTGTGGCGATCCCGCTGTTCACCGGCGTGTTCCGCCATGCCGAGACGCTGTCTGCTGCCATGGATGCACGCTGCTATCATGGCGAGCAGGGCCGCACGCGCCTGCATGCGCTTACGTTTGGCCGCGGCGATGCGTTGGCGGCGGTGGTGACGGCGTTGCTGCTCATCTGCGTCATCGTCATCAACCTTCAACTTGTTTAGGCGCGATTCGAGCGCAAGAAAGGGGTCCCTATGACCGACAACGACCGCACGGCTCAGCTTGAGCGCGCCTGTTCGTATCTCAGGCGCATTCCGGCGTGGTATCTGGCCACGACCGATGTGGCCGACGGACATCAGCCCCGCGTGAGACCGTTTTCGTTTGCCATGGTCGATGACGGTAAGTTGTGGTTTTGCACATCGCGCGACAAGGATGTGTGGGCGGAGCTGAGTGCGAATCCCAAGTTTGAGCTCTCGGGCTGGAAGCCGGGGGAATGTTGGATCGTATTGACCGGCGAAGCCGCACTTGAGGACGACGCAGTTGCGAGCGACAAGGTGCGTCAAGCGGGCTTTAAGCACATGGTGGGCATTGGCGAGGAACACGAGAGTGCCAACGACGGCCGCCTTGCTTTCTTTTCGGTCCGCAATATTGCCGCGCGCTTCTGTGATATCGACGGCAGCGAGGAGCGCCTGGAGCTCTAGCTCGCACAAACCAGGTTCCCAAACTAACTAGTACAGGAGGAAACGTGGACGGATTGAATACGGTGTTGGAGTATCTGACGTCGGTGCCGGCATGGTATTTGGCGACGAGCGTTGACGGACAGCCTCATGTGCGTCCGTTTTCGTTTGCGCAGATCCAGGATGGCAAGCTGTGGTTTGTAACAGCGCGCACCAAAGATGTGTGGCAAGAGCTGCTGCAAAACCAGCGCTTTGAGGCCACGAGTTGGTGGCCGGGCCATGGCTGGCTTATCTTGCGCGGGCGTGCCGGCTTGGATGACCGGGCTTTAGACGAAATGCGCGAAGCCGGGTGGAAGCATCTAGAGCACCTGGGCGAGCACTATGAGGGGCCTAACGACCCCACGCTCGTCTTCTTTAGCGTCGAGGATCCCGAGGCTTTTATCTGCAATCACGACGAATGGGTGCCGGTCGAGCTCTAGCCGGCTGGCTCATCCTAACAACTTGGTTTTCGCATGGGCGGGCCCCGTATTGCCCGGTGCCGTTAGGAGCGCCGGTCAATACGGGGCCCGCTCCATTTGTCAATTCCTTCAAGCGAATGTGTCGGGAATGTTTCAATGCATGAATATGCAAGCCATTTACGTATTCATGCATCTTTTGGTGCTAAAGTTTCAACCCACTTCATAACGGCCGCTGCGAAATGCGCATCGGTGCATAAATCGCAGACAAGGAGTCTGATATGTCTTTGAAGGTTGGAATCGTCGGCGCGGCTGGATATGCCGGAGCCGAGCTCATTCGCCTCGTGCTCGGTCATCCCGAGTTTGAACTTGTTGCCATTACGTCCAACGCCGATGCCGGCCAGCCGCTGTCCGCGGTGTATCCGAGCTTTGCTGGCGTGAGCGATCTGGTTTTCACCACGCATGACGCCCCCGAGCTTAAATCCTGCGACGCCGTCTTCTTGGCCGTGCCGCACACGGCTGCCATGGCACAGGTGCCCGCACTGCTTGCATCTGGCGTGTCCTGCTTCGATCTTTCGGCCGATTACCGTCTGAGCGACGCGTCTGTCTTTGAGGCATGGTATGCCGTCGAGCACACGAGCCCCGAGTTGCTCAAGACCCGCGCTTTCGGCCTGCCCGAGCTGTTCTGCCAGGACTTGGAGACCGCCGCATCCGATTATGCCGCCGGAAAGCCCGTGTTGGTCGCCTGCGCCGGCTGCTATCCCACCGCAACGAGCCTTGCAGCCGCTCCTGCCGTGCGTGCGGGCTGGGTGGCCGAGAGCGGTCCCGTGATCGTTGACGCTATCAGCGGCGTGACGGGTGCCGGCAAGTCCTGTAACGCCCGCACCCTTTTTTGCAGCGCGGACGAGAACCTGGAAGCCTATGGCGTGGGCAAGCATCGTCATACGCCCGAGATCGAGCAGATACTCGGCCTGGCCGACCGCATCGTCTTCACCCCGCACTTGGCACCGCTCAAGCGCGGCCTGCTTTCCACGGTGACGATGCCGCTCGCGCCGCAGGCTCTCGACGCGCTGGTTCTTGAGGATGTCGTCGACCATTACAAGAAGTTTTACGCCGGTCGCACCTTTGTGCGCGTGCTCGATGCCGGCCAGCAGCCCAAGACGGCTTCGGTCGTCGGTACCAATGCCGCCCAGATTGGCCTTGCGCTCAACAAGCGTGCAGGCGTGCTGGTGGCGACGGGCGCCATCGACAATTTGTGCAAGGGTGCTGCGGGCCAGGCGGTCCAGTGCGCCAACATCGTTTTTGGCTTTGACGAGCGACGAGGCTTGCTCACAGTGGCGTGCCCGGTGTAGCACATTCGATTGTTAGCGATTTGGTAGTCGGGTATCGAGTTGGGCGCCACTTTTAAGCTGGTCTAGTAGTTGCGACCGGTATGGCGTGCCAGCCGATGCCCGCTTTTTTATTTGATATAGGGAGTCGTAGGGACGATGAATACCGACCTGATTGATATTAAGATACGCGCCGTCGAGGGTGGCGTTACGGCGGCAGCTGGCTTTAAGGCCGCAGGCATCCATGCGGGATTCCGGAAGAATCCCGAGCGCTTGGACTATGCGCTCGTCGTGCCCGATAAGCCCTGTCCCGGCGCCGGCGTGTTTACGACCAACCGCTTTTGCGCGGCGCCCGTGCAGGTGAGCCGTGTCAACCTGGGCGGTGCGGACAAGGGCTATGGCATCATCGCCGGCGTTTCAATCAACTCCGGCAACGCGAACGCTGCCACGGGCGAGACCGGCCTAGCCTGCGCGCGCGAGACGTGCAACATCGCCTCGCAGGTTATTGGCTGCGAGCCCCAGCAGATCCTGGTTGCCTCGACGGGTGTGATCGGACAGATTTTGCCGATCGACACGTTTGAGGCAGCCGTCCCGTCCGCCTACGAGGCGCTCTCTGCCCATGGCGGTGCCGATGCGGCCCGTGCCATCATGACGACCGATACGCATTCCAAGGAGTATGCCGTTCGCTATCGCAGCGAGGCTGCGGGCCATGCGGGCAACGCTTATACGGTGGGCGGTATGTGCAAGGGCTCGGGCATGATCATGCCCAACATGGCCACCATGATCGCAGTTATCACCACCGATGCCCCCGTCGAGCCTGCGGCACTTCATGCCCTGCTGCTCTCGACCGTCAAGCAGACCTTTAACAAGGTAACGGTCGATTCCGACACCTCGACCAACGACACCTGCATCATGCTTGCCTCCGGCGCCGCTGCCGCAGATGCCGAGCCTATCGTCGAGGGCTCCGATGCCTTTGACGAGTTGGCATTTGCCGTGCACGAGGTGTGCGAGAGCCTGGCGCGCAATATCGCCGCCGATGGTGAGGGCGCATCCAAGCTTGTTACGGTCAACGTTACCGGAGCCGCCAACGACGAGGAAGCTGATATCGCCGCCCGTGCCGTCGCCAACTCGCCGCTCGTTAAGACCTGCATCGCCGGCCACGACTGCAACTGGGGCTGTGTTGCTATGGCGCTTGGCAAGTGCGGCGTGAAGTTTAATCAGGAAGACGTTTCCATCGACATGATGGGCATGCCTGTCTGTCGCGACGGTCTGACTGTTCCCTTTGACGAGGACGAGGCTCTACGACGTTTCGAGGCGCCCGAGATCGTGATCTCGGCCGACCTGGGCGCAGGCGACGCGGCAACGATTGTGTGGACCTGCGACCTCACGCATGAATACATCTCCATCAACGGCGACTACCGTTCCTAGATTCCAGGCATGCTGCGCATCTTGCCGCGATTGCGGACGGCGGAGTACGGCGCGATAACGATACGAAAGACGAGGCAGATTATGAAATTCGCACGCGATTGTCGTTCGAGCGAATCCAACGAAGCAACCGCGCAGCTGCTGTTCGAAGCGCTGCCGTGGATTAAGAACCTGACCGGCAAGACGGTTGTTATCAAATATGGCGGAGCCGCCATGGTTGATGAGCAGCTGCGCCGCGACGTGATGAGCGACATCGTTTTGCTCAAGATCATCGGTATGCGTCCCGTCATCGTGCACGGCGGCGGCAAGGCTATCAACGAGGCGCTCAGCCACTACGACATCCCCGTCGAGTTTAAGAACGGCCAGCGCGTGACTACGCCTGCCACCATGGACATCGTGCGCGAGGTACTGGGCGGCAAGGTCAATCAGGAGCTGGTCGCGGCGCTCAACCACCACGGCAACCTGGCCGTGGGCGTGTCGGGCAGCGATGCCGGCACGCTCATCGCCGAGCCGCTCGACCCCGAGCTCGGTCGCGTGGGCAAAGTGACGCACGTCAACACCGACTATATCGAGCGCTTACTCGATAGCGAGTACATCCCCGTCATCGCTACCGTCGCGGCGGGGGAGGACGGCGGTTTCTTCAACATCAACGCCGACACCGCCGCCGGTGCCGTTGCCGCGGCGCTCCACGCGCATAAGGCGATCTTTTTGACCGATGTCGATGGCCTGTACAAGGACTTTAGCGACAAGGACTCGCTTATCTCCAACCTAACGCTCGACGAGGTTAACGAAATGCTCTACGGCGGCGAGGTCGATAAGGGCATGATTCCCAAGCTGCGCGCGGCCGTCGATGCGCTTACCGGCGGCGTATTTCGTGCCCACATCATTAACGGTACTACGCCGCATTCGCTGCTCCTGGAGCTGCTGACCGATGCCGGCGTCGGCACCGTGATCCATTCCACCGAGACGGCTTACGAGTTCGATACGCATCCGCATCCGCTTTCGACGTTTGCTGCGCGTCTGACCGAAAACCTTGACGAGGTCGAGAAGCTTCAGACGGTCTAGCTGACCCGCAGCCGCCCCATTCCTGCACCCATAGCCCCGCGCCGTCTGGCGCCCAACGAAAGGCATCCCATGTCACTTGCAGCTCAGCAATCGCTTGAATCCCATTACGTTATGCATACCTTTGGCCGCTCTCCGGTCGAGTTTGTCGAGGGTCACGGCATGAAGCTCACCGGCGACGATGGCCGTGAGTACCTCGACTTTCTTGCCGGCATCGGCGTGTGCAGCCTAGGTCATGGCGACCCGGCTGTGCTCTCGGCGCTCGAGGCACAGACCAAAAAGCTCATGCATGTCTCCAATTACTTCTACATCGAGCAGCGCGGACAGGTCGCGGCGCTGCTGTCCAAGCTTGCTAACGACGACGTAGATGGTGCGCGCGTGCTTGCCGATGCCGTTGTCGCCGGCGATGAGACCACGGCAGCTGCTCTTGGTGCCCCGGCTGCGGATGAGCAGGTTTGGGAGACCTTCTTTGCCAACTCTGGCGCCGAGGCCAACGAGGGCTCGATGAAGCTCGCGCGCCTGTACGCCAAGCGTGCCGGTAATGGCGGCAACACCATCGTGTGCATGCGCGGCGGCTTCCACGGCCGTACGCTCGAGACCATTGCCGCCACCATGCAGGATTGGCTGCAGGACAGCTTCCGCCCGCTGCCGGGTGGCTTTGTGGCCTGCACGCCCAACGATGTGGACGAGCTGCGTGCAATCTTTAAGCAGCTGGGGAGCGAGATTTGTGCCGTGATGCTCGAGCCGATCCAGGGTGAGAGTGGCGTGCACCCCATGACCGAGGAGTTTATGGCGGCGGCGCGCGACCTGGCACACGAAGTGGGCGCCGTGCTTATCGCCGACGAGGTCCAGTGCGGTATCTTCCGCACGGGTAAGCCGTTTGCGTTCCAGACCTATGGCGTGGAGCCCGACATCATGAGCCTTGCCAAGGGCATTGCTGATGGCGTGCCCATGGGTGCCGTCGTGGCAAAGAAGGAGATTGCCGACGTGTTTAAGCCGGGCGACCACGGCTCGACCTTTGGCGGTAGCTGCTTGGCCATCGCGGCGTGTGCCGCGACGCTCTCCGCGCTTGTGCGCGGCGATTATGCCGAGCATGCTGCCAAGGTGGGTGCCTATATGGAGCAGGCGCTGGCTAAGCTTCCGCATGTGGTAGAGGTGCGTGGCCGTGGCCTGATGCTCGGCTGTGATTTGGATGATGCCGCGGGCGACGCACATGATATTGTTGCCCGCGCGCTGGCCGCCGGTGTCGTGATTAACGCTACGGGTGCCCATACGCTGCGTTTCTTGCCGCCGCTCGTCTGCGAGGAAGCCGACGTGGACAGCCTGATCGAGATCCTGTCGGGTGTCTTGGGCTAACGCAGCGTAATAACTCAATTTGGACCGGGTTCCGGACTGCTGGGTGTGTCATATGCGGCATGATTTGGCGATCCGGAGCCCGTTTTGTTGCTGATTTGCGATGGTCAAAAGTCCCTCTGGTCAAAAAATGCCAAATATGAGTACGGGCACTAATTCTGTAGCATATAAATTAGACACAATTTGACGAATTGGACCGCATATGTCCAGTTTTGCTGTCAGAAAACATGCTCATCTGGACCGTTAGCCGTTGCTTTGATGTCAGATTTGCCCTTTGGGACCTCGAAAATGCTGTTACAAAAGAGGTAGCAGGGTAGCGCGCAGAGATGTGGTGTAAGAGGCGGGGCATGCCCCGCCTCTTC
>JAUUMM010000051.1:0-11798 GCA_030839365.1 Collinsella sp. | reverse complement strand
AGGTTGCCACCCAGTGGAACTCCACCCTGGGCTCCAACCTCATCCTCGTCGCCAACGACGACGTGGCGTCCAACACCATGCGCCAGAACCTCATGAAGATGGCCGCTCCCGCCGGCGTCGCTACGCGTTTCTTCTCTCTGCAGAAGACCATCGACGTCATTGGCAAGGCGAGCCCGCGCCAGAAGATCTTCATCGTGGCCGAAACACCGGAAGACGTGCTTACGCTCGTCAAGGGCGGTGTGCCTATAAAGAAGGTAAACATCGGCAACATGCACATGTCGGAAGGAAAGCGCCAAGTCGCCACCTCCGTCGCAGTTAACGACGAGGATGTCGCTGCGTTTAAAGAGCTGCAGGAATTGGGGGTGGAGTTGGAGATCAGGCGCGTTCCGAGCACGCCTGTTGAGGACACGAGCAAGCTCTTCTCGTAATCCTCGTGATCTACGTTGTCAGGAGTGAAACCCTGACGTTCTGTACGTGAAATCCAAAGTGCGTACATACATTTTGAAAGGAGGAGCAAGATGGAATACTCGATCATCCAGATCGCTCTGGTCTTCGTCGTCACGTTCATCGCGGCAATCGACCAGTTTGACTTCCTCGAGTCTCTCTATCAGCCCATCGTCACCGGCGCCGTCATCGGTCTTATCCTTGGCGACCTCAACACCGGTCTTCTCGTGGGTGGTACCTATCAGCTCATGACGATCGGCAACATGCCGATCGGAGGCGCTCAGCCGCCTAACGCCGTCATCGGCGGCATCATGGCAGCCATTCTCGCTATCGCCACGGGCCTCGAGCCCAACGCGGCAGTCGGTCTCGCCATTCCGTTCGCTCTGCTTGGCCAGCTCGGCGTTACCCTGGTCTTCACGCTTATGTCCCCGCTTATGTCCACGGCCGATAACATGGCTCACAACGCGGACACCAAGGGCATCGAGCGCCTGAACTACTTCGCCATGGCTCTGCTCGGCCTGATCTTCGCTGTCGTCGTCACCCTGTTCTTCATCGCTGGCGCTACCATCGGTCAGACCATCGCTTCCGCCATCCCGACTTGGCTGCAGACCGGTCTGTCCGCTGCAGGCGGCATGATGCGCTTCGTCGGCTTCGCCGTCCTGCTCAAGGTTATGATGAACCGCGATATGTGGGGCTTCTTCCTCATGGGCTTTGGCCTCGCGCTCATCACCGTTGCCAACGATTCGCTGGCAACCCCTGCTCTGCTCATCCTCGCTCTCATCGGCTTCGGCATCGCTTTCTGGGACTTCCAGCAGCAGACCGAGCTGAAGGGTGCAGCTGTTTCTGACGGAGGTGACTTCGAAGATGGCATCTAATGAGTATGTGATCCCGGAGCACTACGAGGATCTCACTCCTGCTCCGCAGCTCGACCAGAAGACCCTCAACAAGATGGCTTGGCGCTCCTGCTTCCTGCAGGCATCGTTCAACTACGAGCGCATGCAGGCCGCTGGCTGGCTCTACTCCATCATCCCCGGTCTGGAGAAGATCCACACCAACAAGAACGACCTCGCGGCTTCCATGAGCCACAACCTGGAGTTCTTCAACACCCACCCGTTCCTTGTCACCTTTGTTATGGGCATCGTGCTTTCGCTCGAGCAGAACAAGGTTGACATCCCCACGATCCGCGCCGTCCGCGTCGCCGCAATGGGCCCGCTCGGTGGTATCGGTGACGCCCTGTTCTGGCTGACGCTCGTGCCTATCACGGCCGGCATCACCTCCAACATGGCCATCAACGGCAACGCCGCTGCACCGATCATCTTCCTGGTGATCTTCAACGTCGTCCAGTTCGCTCTGCGCTTCTGGCTCATGAACTGGTCCTACAAGCTTGGCACCAGCGCTATTGACGCTCTGACCGCCAACATGCAGGCCTTCACGCGTGCCGCTTCCATCATGGGCGTCTTCGTCGTCGGTTGCCTGGTCGTCACCATGGGTGGCACCCAGATCAACCTCCAGATCCCCAACGGCACCACCCGTGGCCTCTCCGCTACTACCGTGATCGTCTCCGAGAAGGAGGCCGAGAACTTCACCGGTATGGAGGGCATCGATACCGAGACCGCTGAGGCCGGTACCATCGCCATGACCGATAAGGACGGCAACGCCCTTACCGCTTCCGATGCCGACGGCAACGCTGTCGAGTGCGGCGTCACCGATCTGGGTAACGGCATGGAGTCCGTGACCTACGGCACCGTTACCGAGGATCCGGTCAACTTCTCTGTTGCCGACACCCTCAACACCATCGTCCCGAAGCTCGTCCCGCTTATGCTTACGCTGCTGCTTTACTACATGTTCGCTAAGCACAGCTGGACTCCGACCAAGGGCATTCTCCTGCTCTTCGTCCTTGGCATCCTGGGCGCTGGCCCGCTTGGTCTCTGGCCGAGCATCTGGTAAGGCTCTAGCTTGAGGGGTGTGTCCCTACGCGGCTCACACCCCGACCCCTTAAGCCATGTGTATGTTAAAAGCCGCGTGCTCGAAAGAGCGCGCGGCTTTTGTTTTCTTAATGATTCGGGTGTGGCAGACAGATAATGCATAACACCCTAGGTAGTTAGCCGAATTCGAGCAAAAGGGAGGATAGGATGGCGATCGGAGCGCGTAAGCAACCGCTGTACGATCAGCTGGTCGATATTCTGACCGAAAAGATTGACCATGAATATCGCGCCGGTGACATGATTCCTTCCGAGCGCGAACTTTCGGAGCGCTATGGTCTCTCGCGCACTACGGTACGCCTGGCTCTGCAGGAACTGGAGCGTTTAGGACTGGTGGTTCGGCAGCACGGTCGCGGTACCTTTGTGACCGACCGTTCGGCAAAAGCAACCAATCTTATGCAGTCCTACAGCTTTACCGAGCAGATGCGCGCGATGGGTCGAGAACCCGAGACCACGATTCTCGAGTTTTGCGAGATGGAGGCCGATAAGAATCTGGCCGAGCATATGGGATTGCGCATCGGTGATCGCATTTTTAAGCTCAAGCGCCTTCGCTCTGCCGACAACATGCCCATGATGGTCGAACGCAGCTATCTACCGGTTCGTCAATTTCTGTCCCTAAAGCGACCGCTGCTGGAGCGTAAGCCGCTTTACGATGTGATTGAGCAGGACTTTCAGCAAAAGATTCGCGTGGCCGAAGAGGAGTTCTATGCGAGCATAGCCCGTCCCACCGATGCCCACCTTTTGGGAATTGTCGAGGGCTCGCCTGTGCTCGATTTGGTCAGGACTACGTATAACGAGTCAAACGAGGTAGTGGAGTACACACTCTCGGTTGCTCGTGCCGATCAGTTTAAATACAAGGTTTACCACCAGCGCAGTAACTAGTGCTCGCATCGTTTCCATATGGTGATTCTTTGCATTTAACTGGTTACTACCAGATAACCAACCGAAGTGTATAATTGCACGTCAGAGGATTACTTCTAGAGAGAGGTATTAGAAATGTTCGAGAAGAGTGTCGAGGAGCTCACCGAGCTCGGCGCCCAGATCACCACGGCCGAGATTGCTCAGCAGCCCGAGCTTTGGCGTGATACGCTCTACATCTATCGCGAGAACAAGGAGGCCATCGAGGCCTTCCTGGCCGAGGCTCGCGCTATGGGCGAGGGTCGTCTGTCCGTTGTCTTCACCGGTGCCGGTACGTCCGACTACGTTGGCGATACCTGCGCCCCGTACCTGCGTCACGCTGGCAACACTGATCTCTACGACTTTAAGCCCATCGCCACGACCGACATCGTGAGCGCCCCGCGCGACTTCCTGCGCGCCGAGGATCCCACGCTCGTGGTTTCCTTTGCCCGCTCTGGCAACAGCCCCGAGAGCCTTGCCGCCGTTGCCGTTGCCAAGGAGCTCGTCCACAACGTCAAGTTCCTCAACATCACCTGCGCTCCCGAGGGCAAGCTTGCCGTCGAGTCTGCCGATGATCCCAATGCGCTGACGCTGCTCATTCCGCGCGCCAACGACAAGGGCTTCGCCATGACCGGTTCTTATTCCTGCATGACCCTGCTCTCCACCCTTATTTTCGACACTGCCTCTGACGAGCAGAAGGCCGAGTGGGTCGAGACGATTGCCAAGATGGGCGAGGAGGTCATCTCCCGTGAGCCCGAGATCGCCGATTACCTGGCTGGCGATTTCAACCGCGTGACCTACTTGGGTTCTGGCTCCTTCGGTGGCCTTGCCCAGGAGAGCCAGCTCAAGATCCTCGAGCTCGCTCACGGTCTGGTCGCTACTTCCTACGACACCTCCATGGGCTATCGTCACGGACCTAAGTCCTTCGTCGACGATAAGACGCTCGTCTTCGTGTTCGTCAACAACGACGCCTACACCCGTCAGTACGACATCGACATCCTCAACGAGATCGGTGGCGACGAGATCGCTCAGCACACCATCGCCGTTCAGCAGGAAGGTGCCACCGTCTATGAGGGTGAGTCCTTCACCTTTAAGGGCTACGAGGCACTTCCCGAGGGTTACCTTGCTCTGCCGTTCGTGATGTTTGCCCAGGCTATCAGCCTGCTCAACTCCGTCCGCGTGGGCAACACGCCCGATACGCCGAGCCCCACCGGCACGGTCAACCGCGTGGTCAAGGGCGTGACGATTCACCCCTTCACCGCTTAATCGCGTCCCCCTGTAAGGGCGCCCGTCCGCTCATAACGGCGGGCGGGCGCTTTTTGTTTTACGTGAGCTGGGTATAAGCATTACCACAGTCAACTGCTTTAGAAGCGAGGAGTGCATATGAGCACGTACGCAATTAAGGCTGACAAGTTCTTCTTGCCGGCAGGCCCGCAACTGGGCGGCTATCTTATGGTCGAGGATGGCGTTTTTGGCGCCTGGCAGGCCGACGAGCCCTCTTGCGACATTAAGGACTACACGGGATCGTGGATCGCACCGGGTATGGTCGATACTCACATCCATGGCTTCTACAACCACTCAACTACCGATAACGATCCCGAGGGCATCGATATCAGCTCAACCGAGCTCGCCCGTCGCGGTACCACCAGCTGGCTGCCCACGACGTTCACCGATGGCGTCGAACAGATCAAGGACGCCTGCGCTGCTATCGCCAAGGCGGACGAGGGCCGCGGCCCCGACTTCTGCGGTGCCCGCATTCAGGGCATCTACCTGGAGGGCCCCTTCTTTACCATGAAGCACGTGGGCGCGCAGAACCCCGCTTACCTGATTGACCCCTCCGAGGAGGTTTTCGACCAGTGGCAGGAGGCTGCGGGCGGTCGCATCGTTAAGAGCGCCATGGCCGCCGAGCGCGACGGTGCCGCTGCTTATGCGGCTGCTCTGAACGCCAAGGGCGTGGTGACCAGCATCGGTCACTCCGACGCCACCTACGATGAGTGCATCGCCGCTATCAATGCCGGTGCCAGCTGCTTTACGCATACCTATAACGGCCAGCGCGGTCTGCATCACCGTGAGCCCGGTGTCGTGGGTGCTGCCATGTCCACGCCCGAGACCTACGCCGAGATCATCTGTGACGGCAAGCACGTAAACCCTGCCGCCATCAAGGCACTGCTGCAGGCAAAGGGCTGGCAGCACACGGTGCTCATCACCGACTGCCTGGGCTGCGGCGGCATGCCCGAGGGCAGCTACACCAGTGGTGGCATGGACGTCATCATGAAGGACAACCTGTGCTGGCTCGCCGACGGCAAAAGCATTGCCGGCTCGGTGCTCACGCTTGCCCAGGGCGTCAAGAACATTGTCGATTGGGGCATCGCCAGCGCTGATATCGCCATTCGCATGGCAACCGAGGTGCCGGCTCGCTCTGCGCACATCGAGGATAAGTGCGGCAGCATCATGCCGGGTCGCGACGCCGACTTTGTCGTGTTCGACCATGAGCTCACCCTCGTCGAGACGTATGTTGGCGGCCAGAGCGTCGGCAACGCCTTTACCGATTAACGATAGAAAAAGACGGCGGGCCCGAATCTGCTCGGACCCGCCGTATGGGTTAAACGCTCAAAAGCACCTTAACAGTTACAGCTTGTTAACGATCTTCTTTGCCGTGCGCTTGACGCCGGCCACAAGACCCCCCGCGGGATGCTCCTTTTCGTATGCTAGACGCTTCTCGCGCTTGGCGTACTCTTCGACGATGATGTCGCCATACTCGTCTTCGATCTTGTCGAAGAAGTCGACGGCGCCCTTAATTTCCTCAGCGGTCGGGTGTCCCTTCTGGACGCCGCCGGTGAGTTTGAACGGCCCCCACGTATCAAAGCCGGGACAGCCGTAGACGCCCATAAAGATGGCCTGCCTCATGCGGCAGATGCCATCGATATCCTTGCCGTACCACTTGTTTTTGCCACCGTAGGTCATAAGGCCAAACACCTTGTCCTGCGGCTGCAGCACGTTCGTGAGCACGCGTGCCATGTCCTTGTCGATCTCGGAGTAATAGATGCCCGTGGCGACACCGATCAGATGGTATTCGTGCAGGTCGGGGTACTCGTTTTTACCGAGTGACTTCACGTCGAGGGTATCGATCTCGGGGTGCGCCTCGACGATGGCGTCCACGAGCTTTTTCGTATTGCCGTGGTGGTGTGAGGCATAAAGGATGATGGTTCGCATAAGAAGGCCTTTCAGCTGTAATTGCATCAATGTCTGTATGGTACCCCGTTGCATGGCTGGGAAACCGGACGCATCGATGAACGTGCGGGTTTGTCCTTTGGTCAGGGCCGAGACGGGTTCTTGCGAGCAAAAAGCAGTTGTTCGAAAGGATGGACAATGGAATACGCTCTCTCCAACGATTCGATTTCTATCAAGGTCTCCACGGCCGGTGGTTCGTTTACCTCGATTGAGGCTGGAGGTCGCGAGTACTTGTGGCAGGGCGATCCCGCCGTGTGGTCCGGCCAGGCACCGATTTGCTTCCCGATTTGCGGAGGTTTGCGCGATAACAGCGCCATGACGTTTGCCGGACATCATGTGAAGCTCGCCCGCCATGGGTTTGCGCGCAAACAGGAGTGGAAGCTGCTGAGCCAGAGCGAGAACGAGCTGGCGATGTGCCTGGCTTCGGAGGATAACGCCGCGCTGCTGAGCGATTATCCGTATCCGTTTAAGCTTGTCGCCCGCTATACGCTCGAGGACGCCGCCGTGCGCGTCTCCTATGAGGTTACCAACGAGGGCACCGAGGACATGCCTTTCTTTATCGGTGGACACCCCGGCTTTAGGTGCCCGCTCGATGAGGGCGAGGCCTATACGGACTACGAGTTGCGTTTTGAGAAAGACGAGGCTGCTGAGCTTTGCACTGCCGTCCCCTCGACTGGCTTGATTGACGTGACCAACCGCTCCAAGAACCCCATGGTGGGAAAGACGCTGCCTCTGTCACATGAGCTCTTCGATTTTGCGGAGACCATCTTTGACGTGCTCGAGAGCCGTCAGGTCACGCTTTCCAAAAAGGACGAGGACAAGGGTGTTCGCCTGAGCTTTGAGGGCTTCCCGTACCTCATTGTGTGGAGCAAGCCCGAGGGTGATTTTGTGGCAGTTGAGCCCTGGGGCGGTCTTTCGACCTGCTCCGATGAGGACGACGTGCTTGAGCACAAGCGCGGCTGCCTTATCGCCAAGCCCAAAGAAACCATCGTGCGCTCGTTCACAATCGAGATTCTGTAGTCGCATGTAGCCAATTCGTTTTGCAAGGCATAAGGAGCCTGCGAGATAAGGAGCTAGAAATGATCCTCACCGTTACGATGAACCCGTCCGTCGATACGCGCTATCAGCTCGATGAGCTCATTATCGACGACGTCAACCGCGTGACGCCCGAAAAGACCGCCGGCGGTAAGGGCCTCAACGTGGCCCGCGTCCTGGGCCAGCTGGGCGACGATGTCGTGGCAACCGGCTTGCTTGGTGGTCATATGGGCGCCTATATGGCCGAGCTCATGGATGCTAACGGCATTAAGAATGATTTTGTGCCCATCAAGGGCGAGACTCGCATTTGTCTCAACATCCTCCACGCCGGCAACCAGACCGAGCTGCTCGAGAGCGGCCCGACGATTGCCCCCGAGGAGCTCGATGCCTTTACCGCCAAGTTTACCGAGCTTGCGGGTAAGGCCGACGTCGTTACCATCTCGGGTTCGCTGCCCCGCGGCGTCGAGGCAGACTACTATGCCAAGATCACGGGCATTGCCGAGAACGCCGGCGCCAAGGTGCTGCTCGATACCTCGGGTGCTTCGCTCGAGGCTGCGCTCAAGTCCAAGGTCAAGCCTGAGCTGGTTAAGCCTAACCTGACCGAGATCAACGGTCTTCTGGGCACGAGCTTTACCACCGACGATGTGGACGAGCTCCGTTCCGCGCTCGCCTCTGACGCCCGCTTCTCCGATATCCCCTGGGTCGTCGTATCCATGGGCGCTGCCGGCTCCGTTGGTTTCCATAACGGCCGTGCGTTCCGCGCCAAGACCCCCGATATCCCCGCCGTTAACGCTACGGGCTCTGGCGATTCGACCATTGCCGGCTTCGCACATGCGATTGCTGCCGGCGCCGACGACGAGACGGTGCTGCGTACCGCCAACACCTGCGGCAAGCTCAATGCCATGGATCCCATGACTGGCCACTTGGTTATGGATCGTTGGGACGAGGTTTACAACGGCGTTGTCGTGACCGAGCTGTAGGAGCTTGTGCTGCGGCCCCGGCATCGGTTGCCAGCTCATGTCGACGACAAGTGCAGTAGCATTATGCCGGGGCGCGACGCCGACGCTGTCGTGTTCAATCCCGACCTTACCCTGGTCGAGACGCATGTGGGTGGCAACAGCGTCGGTAATGCGTTTGCCGAGTAGCCGCCAAAGAAATGATCTGAGAGGGGATTTAGATGATTTACGGTGCATTGGGCGATATCGAGGAGTACCGCGGAATGCTCAAGGGCCTCGACGTGCTGATCGATTGGCTCGAGGAGAATGATCCGGCGCAGCTCGAGGTCGGCAGCCATCCGATTCTGGGCGACAAGGTCTTTGCGAACGTCATGGCTCCCACGACGCGTCCCGAAGCCGAGGCTCACTATGAGACGCATCAGCGCTATCACGACCTGCAGATCGACGTCGAGGGTCGCGAGGCCTTTAAGGTTGCCACGGGCAGCCTGACGCTGGTTCAGGAGTTTGACGAGAAGGACGACTACGATCTGGTCGATTCCGACGCCTCGATCGCCGGCGATCTTGCTGACGACAAGTTTGCGCTGTTTGTTGCCGGCGAGCCTCACATGCCCACGCTCGAGTTCCCGGGCGATGGCGCGCAGCCGGTCAAGAAGATTTGCTTTAAGCTGCTTGCAGATGCTTACTGGGAGGAGTAGCGCGCTGCTCGGCTGAGCTGTTCGTGTTGCGAGCGTTATCCCTTGGGGGAGCTCGCTTGGGCCCCGCTGAACGCGGTTCCTTTGGGGATTGCGGTTGGCGGGGCTTTTGTTGAGTAGGGGAGTTTCCGGCGGCGTTGTGCTTGGATTGGCGGATGCGCGCCCGAAATCGGCAACAAAAAAGCCGCCCGAAGGCGGCTATCTTGTGCAATGGAGCCAGCGACCGGGCTCGAACCGGTGACCCCCGCTTTACGAGAGCGGTGCTCTACCAACTGAGCTACGCTGGCGGCCATGTGATGACGCAACTGAGGCGTCAACGGCTGTCTATGATACGGGACATCGCAAATCCGCGCAAGTGTTCTGACGGCTTTTCTCACTTTAAATGCACTAATATTGGAGGCGTGATGTCCGCGGTACCCATTTGGTGCTTGACCTGCTGTCGAGTTGGTGGCTGACGTCCCGCTCGTATGGGTCTCAAACAGAATGGGGCAGCGATGACTCAACCCAAGATCCTTCTCACGCGTATCGATGACCGTTTCATTTACGGGCAAGACGTTAAGCTGTGGAACGAAGCCGTGGGTTCCAACCTCGTCCTAATCGTCAACGATGAGATCGCGGCAGATTCGCGCCAATGGGCCCCTATGAGGGTGGCCACGCCCGATGGCGTCTGGACGCGGTTCTTCTCGGTGCAAAAGACCATCGACATCATTCATACCGCAACGCCTCGCCAATTGATTCTGATCATGGTGGCCTCACCCTCCGATGCGCTCGCGCTGGTTAAGGGCGGTGTGCCAATAACCAAGATTAGTATCGGCCATATGCGGACGGGGGAGGGCAAGCGCTCTGCAACGCCTGCCGTTGCCGTAGGCGATACAGACATCGCTGCCTTCAAAGAGTTGCAAAAGCTCGGTATAGAGCTAGAAATCCGCCATCTCCCCAGTTCCGCCCCCGATCCCATCGGCAATCTGTTCAACTGATCCCTTGGGGACGGAGGAAAACGGATCATTTTGCCCTTGCGAGGGACGCGTGCGATGCCGCCTGTTAAAAACTATGCCCATTTACTACGTTTGATCGGCTATCGCCGAGCATGTCGAATTTGAGAAAAACAAAACTGCAGGTAGACGGCTCGCGAATTTAACAAAAACCGGTGCATGCTCGAGCATCCCGGGCTAAACGTAGTAAATGGGCATAGTTTTGATATGCCACTCATATAGTCACAGCGAAAATGCGCCCAAAAGATGAAAAAGCGCCCGTCGGCGGTGGTGCCGGCGGGCGCTGCTGTGCGAGATGTCGCGTTGTGGGCCTAGTGCCTCATAAAGTGGTATTCGATCACATTGCTGTAGGGGTGACCCGGACCCACAATGCCCTGCGGGAACAGCGGCTGGTGCGGCGTGTCGGGGTACATCTCTGCCTCGAGGGCAAAGCCGGCACCCCAACCATAGTTGGCGTCGTCCTTGGCGTGCTCGTCGCCCAGCCAGTTGCCGGTGTAGAGCTGCACGCCCGGGGCGGTGGTGTAGTAGTCCAGCTCGCGGCCGGTCCACATCTCCTCGACATGCAGGGCGCGGCGCAGATTGCGGCCGTACTGATAGCCATCGATGCACAGGCAGTGATCGTAGCCGCGGGCCTGCTTAATCTGCGGGTCGTCGGCTTCCATGCCGGGAGCGACGGGGCGCAGCTCGCGGAAGTCAAACGGCGTGCCCTCGACCGGAGCGATTTCGCCGGTGGGGATATTCTGCTCGTTAATGGGCAGGTAGTGGGCAGCGTTAGCAACAAAGAAGTGCTCGCAGTCCATGCCGGCGTTATGACCGGCGAGGTTAAAGTACGTGTGGTTGGTCATGGACACGTAGGTGGCGCGGTCGCTCTCGCAGCCATACTCGATGCGGAAGACGCCAGCGCGCGTAACGGTAAACACGGCCGTAAAGGTTCGGTTGCCGGGAAGGCCAAGCTCGCCATCTTCAAGCGAGGTGATCATGCGCACGGCGTTATGGACCTCGTCGAGTTCAGCATCCCATACGCGCTTGTGCAGGCCGTGCTCAAGATCGCTGTGCAGGTTGTTGGTGCCCTCGTTAGCGGACATATGCCAGTCCGTGCCGTCGATAGTGATTGTGGCGCCCGCGGTGCGGTTTGCCACGGGGCCGATGGTCGCGCCAAAGCAGGCGGGGTTGTCAAAGTAATCCTCGAGCTTATCGAAGCCCAACACCACATCGCGCACGTTGCCGGGAATGTCGGGCACATCGATACCCAGCACGGTGGCGCCATAGTCCATAATGCGAACGCAGATCTCGGGCCCGTTGAGGGTGTAACGATGAACGGGGGTGCCGCACGGCGCGGTGCCGAAAAGCTCGGAAGTGATCATTTGGTTCCTAACATCGAGGTATTTCAGACAAACTTTAGCGTGAACAGGCGAGATTATCACTACACCCCACTAAAGCAGGGGGTATTTTTCTCAAAAAAGTGATGATTGGAGCTGTGCGGGCATTCATTTTTGACGCGCACGAGTCTGATACTGTTAGCGCCGGAATAATTTAGCCAAATATAGTCGGCCGAGATTGACCAATCCC
>JAUUMM010000050.1:0-11962 GCA_030839365.1 Collinsella sp. | reverse complement strand
CCAGGAGAACTTCAACTACGACATCAAGGGCAAGACCCTCGTCTTCATGGGCGACTGCAAGAACAATGTCGCTCGCTCCCTCATGGTCGTCTGCTCCAAGCTCGGCATGAACTTCGTGGCCTGCGGCCCCGAGGAGTGCATGCCCGCTGACGACGTCATCGAGGCCTGCAAGCCCATCGCCGAGGCTAACGGCTGCACCATCAAGCTGACCACCGACGTCAAGGACGGCGTCACCGGTGCCGACGTTATCTACACCGACGTGTGGGTCTCCATGGGCGAGCCCGACGAGGTCTGGGCCGAGCGCATCGCTCAGCTCACCCCGTATCGTGTCACCTCCGAGGTCATGGCTATGGCCAACCCGGGTGCCATCTTCCTGCACTGCCTGCCCAGCTTCCACGACACCAACACCACCATTGGCGCCGAGAAGTGCGAGCAGTTCGGCATCACCGAGCAGGAGGTCACCGACGAGGTCTTCGAGAGCCCCGCTTCCAAGGTCTTCGACGAGGCCGAGAACCGCATGCACACCATCAAGGCTGTCATGTACGCCACGCTCAAGTAAGAGCATCTAGCATCTCGCTCGGGGTGTATTGCTGCACACCCCGAGCGGTTTTATCTGGTAATAATCTCGCATCAAGCGGCAGGCACGGCACGGAAGAGCCGCTTCTGGCGAGATCAGTAAATGATTTATGAAGGGGGGATGAGAACTATGACTGAGACCGCTAAGAAAAAGCGCGGTATGCCTTCATCGTTCACCATTCTTCTTGCTCTGCTGGCAATTGTCGCAGTGATTACCGTTATCGTCTCCGGCACGTCCGGCGGCGCGGTTACTGCCGCCCGTCTGAGCGATTTCTGCACCGCCCCGATTAAGGGCTTCGCTGACGCTCTGCCCGTCTGCCTCTTCGTTATGATCCTGGGCGGCTTCCTCGGTATGATGACCGAGACCGGCGCCCTGGACAACGGCATCGCCGTTCTGGTGCAGAAGCTTAAGGGCAACGAGATTATGCTCATTCCCGTGCTGATGCTCATCTTCTCCCTCGGTGGTACCACCTATGGTATGTGCGAGGAGACCGTTCCCTTCTACGCCCTGCTCGCCGCTACCATGATGGCCGCTGGCTTCGACCCCATGGTCGGTGCCGCTACCGTCCTGCTCGGCGCTGGCTGCGGCTGCCTGGGCTCCACGGTTAACCCGTTCGCCGTCGGCGCTGCCGTCGACGCTCTGACCGGCGTTGGCATTGAGGTCAACCAGTCCATCATCATCGGCCTCGGTGCCGTCCTGTGGATTGTCACTACCGCTATGTCCATCTTCTTCGTGATGAACTATGCCAAGAAGGTCAAGGCTGACAAGGGTTCCACCATCCTGTCGATGCAGGAGCTCAAGGACGCCGAAGAGGCTCACGGCAAGGCTGCTTCCGAGGTCCACAAGGAGGTCAAGCTCACCGGTCGTCAGAAGGGTGTTCTGATCGCCTTCGCCTTCACCTTCGTCGTCATGATCGTCGGCTTCATTCCGCTGGCCGACCTCAACGAGGGCGTCGCCAACTTCTTCGACGCTGGCGCTGTCTACGACGCCGACGGTAACGCCGTCGTCCAGGGCTGGTCTGCCCTGATCACCGGCCTGCCCATTGGCCAGTGGTACTTCGACGAGGCTTCCACCTGGTTCTTCCTCATGGCCGTCCTGATCGGTATCATCGGTGGCCTGTCCGAGAAGCAGATCGTTAACACCTTCATCACCGGCGCTGCCGACATGATGTCCGTTGTTCTCGTCATCGCCCTCGCCCGTGGTATCTCCGTCCTCATGGCTAACACCGGCCTCGATTTCTTCGTCCTCGACGCTGCCGCCAATGCCCTGGCTGGCCTGTCCGGCGTGATCTTCGCTCCCATGAGCTTCCTGGTCTACTTCGGCCTGTCCTTCCTGATCCCCTCGACCTCCGGTATGGCCACCGTCTCCATGCCCATCATGGGACCGCTGGCTGTTAAGCTCGGCTTCTCGCCTGAGGTCATGGTCATGATCTTCTCCGCCGCCATCGGTGTCGTGAACCTATTCACCCCGACCTCCGGCGCCATCATGGGCGGTCTCGCCCTGGCCAAGATCGAGTGGACGACCTGGCTCAAGTTTGCCCTTAAGCTCATCGTCGCGCTCTCCGTCGTCTGCGCCATCATCCTGACCGTCGCCTGCGTGTTGATCTAAGTACCCAACGGGTACCCCACGGAAACCTTGACGATCCTGTAGAGGATCACCTGGTCATCGTCTGTCCGGCGGGGTAAACCCACCGGTAGACTCCTACCTTTAGCCCCCTTCCGTTCCGTGCGCGGGAGGGGGCGCTCTTGTGTTCCGGCGTTTTACCAAACGCCGGAACCACTCGACGCTGCAAGCCCGCCAGAGCGGCAATCTGACGTTCAATCGTCGGGCATGGCCAAAAGGCCTATGCCCTCCTCTTTCACGTCACCTTGCTCGCTCTGGCGGGCTTTCGCTGACTTTTGCTCCACCTGCGGCGCTGCCATTGTTGGTGTTATGGGGCGGTGCAATGGGGTCAGGTTAGTTTGCACCAAATATGTCCGACAAGAGGTTTGACGGATGTTTGGTTGGTGCCTGTTGATGGTCTGGGTATCGGGGAGGGCGGGCTCCGTTATAATCGCCTAGAACATTAAATGGAAACGGGACGGGAGCCATATATGCGCCAGGGTTTCGACAACGCGAAGTATATCGAGCTGCAGGCTGCTCACATTAAGGAGCGCATCTCGCAGTTTGGTGGCAAGCTCTATTTGGAGTTTGGCGGTAAGCTGTTCGATGACTATCATGCGAGCCGCGTGCTGCCGGGTTTTGAACCGGACAGCAAGTTCCGCATGCTCAAGAGCATCGCCGACGATGTCGAGGTTATCATCGCGATCAACGCAAACCACATCGAGAAAAACAAGGCTCGTGGTGACCTCGGCATTACCTATGACGAGGATGTGCTGCGCCTGGTTGACCTGTTCCGCGGCAACGGCTTTGCTGTCGCGGCTGTGGTCATCACCCAGTACGCCGGCCAGCCTGCTGCCGATGTGTTCCGCAACCGCCTGAACGCGCTCGGTATTCCCGCCAAGCTGCACTATCCCATCGAGGGGTATCCGCACGATGTCGATCTGATCGTGTCCGACGATGGCTACGGCAAGAATGAGTTTGTCGAGACCACCCGACCGCTCGTCGTGGTCACTGCCCCCGGTCCTGGCTCGGGCAAGCTTGCCACCTGCCTGTCTCAGCTCTATCACGAGCACAAGCATGGCACGGCCGCCGGCTATGCCAAGTTCGAGACCTTCCCGGTCTGGAACCTTCCCCTCACGCATCCGGTCAACATCGCCTACGAGGCGGCCACGGCGGACCTCGACGATGCCAATATCATCGACTCCTTCCACCTTGAGGCCTATAACAAGACCACGGTCAACTACAACCGCGACGTCGAGGCCTTCCCGGTGGTCCGTGCTCTGATGGAAAAGATCCTGGGCAAGAGCCCCTACCAGAGTCCTACGGACATGGGCGTCAATATGGTCGGCTTTGCCATCACCGATGACGATGCCTGCCGCGACGCTTCCAAGATGGAGATCGTCCGCCGCTACTTTACCGCGGTCGAAAATGTGCGCCGTACCGGCGTGGGCGATGAGCAAGTCGACCGTCTCAAGATCATTATGAAGAAAGCCGGCATCGATAAGAACTACTCACCGGCGCGCTCGGCGGCCCTCACCAGGGAGCAGCTGACGGGTGGTCCCGTGGGTGCCATGGTTATGCCCGATGGCTCCGTGGTGACCGGCAAGACTTCCACGCGCCTGGGCGCTGCGAGCTCGCTCATCATGAATGCACTTAAGCATGTCTCGGGCGTCGACCTTGAGCTCGAGGTCATTAGCGATGAAGCGATCGAGCCCATCAGCAAGCTCAAGACGCATTTCCTGGGCAGCAAAAACCCGCGCCTCCACACCGACGAGACGCTTATGGCGCTGTCGATCACCTCGGCCACGAGTGAGACGGCCGCTCGCGTCCTTTCGGGCCTGGAGCAGCTGCGCGGTTGCGATGCCTTCTTTAGCGTGATTATCTCGCCGACGGACGAGACGGTACTGCGCAAACTGGGTATCAACGTGTGCTGCGAGCCCAAGTTTGAGCGCCGCGGTTTCTTCCATCGCTAAGTTTGAAGCACCGCGGTAATTGCATTGCATTTTGGCCGTATCGGGTTAGCGCCCGGTACGGCTTTTTGATCAATAAAGCGCCTATTTCGGCGAAAAATAGCTGTTTACCTGCCTAGAAACAATTTGAGCGGTATACAATAACCGTAACTGTTTCATCCTTAGCGGGATGCCGCATGATGGATATTACCTGCCATCGTGAGGTGTGTCGGTCGCGCACGGCGCGTTAGATGCTCGTGCTCGGTTTGAGGAGGCTGCTATGGCGGGCAAGGGTCGTGCGAGTGTCAACGATATGAAGCGTGTCGAGGTGCTGGTGTTGATGGAGATCGACCAGCAAACCGAAGACAATGGCGGGCCGTATGGTTTCTCGCGCAAAACGCTTGCCGAGCGCGTGGGGGTTTCGCCGTATCGTGCCCGCGCCGCAATCGATCGCTTGGATTCCGAAGGCATGATTGATGTCGTCTCGCGTTATAGCGACGACGGCGGTCAGCTTGCAAATGGCATTTGCCTCACCGAACGTGGCGAGTGGTATCTTGAGGGCGTCCGTACCGGCATGCTCGTTCAAGAAATGCTTGAGGACGAGGTTGCTGATCGATAGCAGCATGTAACCCTTGCCATAGCGACGCCGCCTGGGAAACCGGGCGGCGTTTTGTTTCAAGATTGAGAAATGCAATCGCACGCGAGAAAAATTGCGAACGGTCCGCGGCGCGAGTATTACAATGAAGACCCGTAAGATGTGGATAAACAACTTCTACGGGAAGCGCAGGTAACTCAATATGACCAAGCATGTGTTCGTAACCGGTGGCGTGGTTTCGTCCCTGGGCAAGGGTATCACCGCGGCCTCGCTGGGCCGTCTGCTCAAGTCGCGTGGCTACAAAGTAACGATGCAGAAGGCCGATCCGTATCTGAACGTCGACCCCGGTACCATGAGCCCCTTCCAGCATGGTGAGGTCTTCGTTACCGAGGATGGTTACGAGTCCGACCTGGACCTGGGTCATTACGAGCGCTTTATTGATGAGAACCTGACCCGCGATTCCAACTTTACGACCGGCGCCATCTATAAGAGCTTGATCGCCCGCGAGCGTCGCGGCGACTTTTTGGGCGGTACCGTGCAGGTGATTCCTCACGTCACCAATGCCATTAAGGACAAGTTCCGCCGCATCGAGGAGCAGACCGGCTCCGATGTAGTCATCACCGAGCTGGGCGGCACGATCGGCGACATCGAGTCCCAACCGTTTGTCGAGGCCATCCGTCAGTACCGCAAGGAGGCCGGCCCCGAGAACGTCTGCTACATCCACGTGTCGCTCGTTCCCTATATCGCCGCCGCCCACGAGGTCAAGACCAAGCCCACGCAGCATTCCGTCAAGGAGCTCCGCAGCTTTGGCATCCAGCCCGATATCATCGTGCTGCGCTCCGACCACCATATCGATGACGCTATCCGCGGAAAGATCGCAAGCTTCTGCGACGTCGACACCGATTGTGTCTTTACCAACGAGGACTGCGCGAGCATTTACGATGTTCCGCAGCTGCTTGCCGAGCAGGACTTTGACCTGCGCATTTGCGAGCGCTTGGGTCTGGACCCGCGTGAGCGCGACATGAGCGAGTGGAATGAGTTCCTGCGCAAACAGAATCACGCCAACCATCACGCCGACAAGGTGAAGATCGCCGTCGTGGGCAAGTACACGCAGCTGCCCGATGCGTACCTGTCGGTTATCGAGGCCCTGCACCATGCGGGCGTCTTCTACGATCGCCATGTGGACGTCCAGCTGGTCGACGGCGAGAGCCTCGACGAGCAGAATGTCTCCGAGGTTTTGGGCGACGCCTCGGGCATCCTGGTCCCCGGCGGCTTTGGCAAGCGCGCCCTGGAGGGCAAGATCCTCGCGGCCGAGTTTGCCCGTGAGCACAAGATTCCGTATCTGGGCATTTGCCTGGGTATGCAGGTGGCCGTGTGCGAGTTCGCCCGCAACGTCGTCGGCCTTGCCGGCGCCAGCTCCTCCGAGTTCGATCCGGACGGCCCGTTTAGCGTCATCGATCTGATGAGCTCGCAGGAGGACGTGACCGAGAAGGGCGGCACCATGCGCCTGGGCGCCTATCCGTGCAAGCTCGCCGCCGATACCCTTGCTCGCGAGGCATATGGCGAGGAGCTCGTCTACGAGCGTCACCGTCATCGCTTTGAGTTCAACAACGCCTTCCGTGACCAGCTCGAGGACGCCGGCTTGGTTATCTCGGGTCTGTCGCCCGACGAGCGCCTGGTCGAGATGGTCGAGCTGCCGCGCGACGTGCATCCGTGGTATGTGGCAACCCAGGCTCATCCCGAGTTCAAGAGCCGCCCGACCAACCCGCAGCCGCTGTTCCGCGAGTTCGTGCGCGCTTCGATCGGCCAGCACGAGGGTGTCGACCGTCTGCAGGTGACGCCCATGAACCTCGCTACGGACTAAGGGTGCCGGCGAATAAGGAACATACCGAAGCTACTCCCTCGTCGCTCGCCGTGGCGGCGGGGGAGTATCTCGATTACCTCGCGGTCGAGCGGGGTTTGGCGCGCAACACGATTGCGGCCTACCGTCGTGACCTGACGACGTACTGCGCCTATCTGGAGCGGGCGGGTATTGTGTCTTTTGAAGAGGTGACCCGTCAGGTCGTGGAGGGCTTTGTCGCCGACCGTCGCGATGGGGGCTATTCCGATGCCTCGGTGGAGCGTGCGCTTGCGGCCGTGAAGGGCCTGCATGCCTTTTTGGTGCGCGATGGGGCTGTGGCCCAAAATCCAACGGCGGCGTTGCGCCTGCCTAAAAAGGCTGAGCGTTTGCCGGAGTATCTATCGGTGGAGGATGTCTCGGCGCTGCTCGATCAAGACTTCCCCGAGGGCGAGATGGGCTTGCGCGACCATGCCATCTTGGAAGTGCTCTACGGATGCGGCTTACGTGTGAGCGAGTTGGTGGGGCTCGATGTGGGCGATATCCATATCGACGATGGCTTTGTGCTCGTTCGCGGTAAGGGCTCAAAGGAACGCCTGTCACCGCTGGTGGGAAGCGCGGCGCGAGCTCTGACGCTCTATGTAACTGAGGGGCGTTCTCGCTTGGCGGTCCATGCCCGCGGAACCGAGACCTCGGCGGTCTTTTTAAATAAGAACGGCCGCCGTCTGTCGCGCCAGGGCATCCATGCCATCTGTGAGCGCTACGGGCGCCAGGTGGGACTGGTGGGGCTCCATCCCCATACGCTGCGTCACTCCTTTGCCACCCATATGCTTGCGGGCGGCGCAGACCTCCGTGTGCTACAGGAGATCTTGGGGCATGCCGATATATCGACCACGCAGATCTACACGCATGTCGATCGTACGCAACTGACCGAGGTCTATCTGGCGGCGCACCCGCTGGCACATCGCTAGCACCTCGCTGACCTGCATATTTATAAATATTAAAGGGGACGGGCCCCAGATTGCCGAGACGCACTTTTGCGCGCATGGGCAATCTGGGGCCCGTCCCATTTTTCGCCAGACACCGACGCGGTGGTGGGCCGTGTGTGTCGTGGGTGGGGGAGTTTGGGGGCGATGTGAACGGCGTGTAAAGGGACGTAAAAATCGCCTCAAGGTCAACTTGAAGGTTGAGGTTCGCGGGCGTGGTTCTACAGGTGGCATCACGCCTTTGCTGCAAACACAACATATTGTGTTTTCGAACATATGCTCGGGGGTGTTTTACAACATATTGAGGGTGGAGTGGTGGGGCGGGGTGGGGGAAGGGGTGGGGAAAGGTGTTGAAAAATGGGGCGGTTCCCCATATTATTGATGACGTCGACAGGCGGGGTGGTTCCCCGCGTACGTGCCATCTGAGTAACCGAGGGGAGGGCGCACATGGGAATGACGGGTGCATACGAGCGCAATCTCGATGCAAAAGGTCGTCTATCCCTGCCTGCACCCCTTCGCGAGGAGCTTGGAGAGCACGTTCGCGTGTTCAAAGCCCTGGATGTCGATGCTCTGTACGTGTTCTCTGCCGAGGCCTTCGATAAGTGGGTCGAAGGACTCTTCGCGGGTCGTGAGGGCCACGAGGGTTTTAACCCGCGTGACATCAACGACCAGAAGCTCATGAGGGCGATCAACAAGCGCACCACGTCGATGGACGTGGACAGCGCCGGTCGTATCGGTCTTTCCGAGTCTCTCCGCAAGCAGGCGAACCTCGACCGCGAGGTCACGGTTGTGGGCAACTACGACCACCTTGAGGTTTGGGATCGCGCCGCGGCCGATGAGGACGATGACGATGAGGCCCTGCTGGACCTCTTCTTCTCGTAAGGGCAAGGCACGGGTAACGGATGGAGCGTGGGATCTTGACACAAGAATATCGGCATGAACCTGTCATGCTCGGCGAAGTGCTTGAGTCGCTGCGGCTAAAGAGCGGCTCCGTTGTCTGCGATTGCACCCTTGGCGGTGCCGGCCATTCGGTAAAGATGGCCGCGCAGGTGGGGGAGACGGGCCTTTTGCTCGGCGTCGATCAGGACGACATGGCCCTCGAGGCCGCTGGTGCCCGTCTGGACCGCGAGGTTCCCGGCGTTCCGCACCAGCTGCTGAAGGGCAACTTCGGCGACTTGGACGAGCTGCTTTGCTCGGCCGAGGTGCCCGGGGTCGATGGCTTCCTGTTCGATTTGGGCGTTTCGTCACCGCAACTCGATATCCCTGGCAGGGGCTTTTCGTATAACGAGGACGCCCCATTGGACATGCGGATGGATCCGGGTAATAACACCTTAAACGCAGCTGAGGTCATCAACACCTATAACGAACACGACCTCGCCCGGATTCTACGCGTCTACGGAGAAGAGAAGTTCGCCTCGCAGATTGCGCGCGAGATCGTGCGCCGCCGCGAGCAAGAACCGATCGAAACCACCGGCCAATTTGTCGAGATCATCAAGGCGGGTATCCCGGCTGCCGCTCGTCGGCATGGCGGACACCCGGCCAAGAAAAGTTTCCAGGCCATTCGCATCGAGGTCAATCACGAGCTCGATGTGCTCGAACGAGGGCTTGATGCCGCCACCAGGTGGCTCAACCCGGGCGGACGTATCTGCGTCATCTCGTATCACTCGCTCGAGGACCGTATCGTAAAGAACCACTTTAAGGAGATGAGCCAGGGGTGCACGTGTCCGCCGGAGATTCCGGTGTGCGTGTGCGGCAACGTGCCGATACTCAAGGTCATCACCCGCAAACCCTTGGTTGCCCAGCCTGATGAGGTTGAGCGCAACCCTCGGGCGAGATCAGCCAAAATCCGCGTGGCGCAGCGTCTGTAGGCGCGACCGCGCGATATTGGACCTCCCGCTCGCACCATAAACGAAGCTTAAACACACTACCAACGTACTCGGGATGGGAGGCGGCATATCATGGGCTACAACACTTCAAGCGCAGCACTCGCCTATGATATGAACGCCATGCCCGCCTATCGTGAGACGCCGCAGGCCCCCGTTGCTCCCCGTGAGCAGCGCGCGCCGCGCTTTGATGTCTACACGGGCGCGGGCCGTCAGGCAAACCAGGCGGTAAGCCCGGTTTTCATGAGCGTTCTTAAAACGTTTTGCATCATTGCGGCTATCTTCATGACGATCGGCGTCGCCCGCGTGGCGCTCGCCGGCGTTACGGCCCAGGTGCTCAACAGCAACGCCGAGCTTACCAGCACGCTCGAAAAGGCGACCGATGAGAGCTCCGACCTGGAGGTCATGCATTCGGTCTATGGCGCCGACACGCGCATTCGCGACCTTGCGGGCGCTTATGGCATGGTGGAGCCCAGCGAGAGCGTTACACTTGACTTTTCGCAGGATGCAGCCGCGGGCGCCAACGCGACCGCGACCGCTCAGTAGCAAGACGGTAGCTGAGTATGACAAATGACTATCGCCGCGGTTCCGATGGGGGCCGCGGTTCTGGACGTCCCTCGTCGCGGGGACGTTCTGGTTATCAAGGAACGGGTCGGCAATCTTACAACGCCGGGCAGTCCCGTGGCAACGACCCGGCGTCGCGACTTCGCGGCTCGGACGGCCCTCAAATGCATAACACCAGGTCGCGCAAGAGTTCGTCGACCGAATGGCTCACAGGCACGCCTCTGCCTCGCCGCAAAGCCATCATGGGCTTCATCGGGCTTGGTTTGAGCTTGGGCGTCTTTCGCCTTGCCGACTATCAAATTGTCGAAGCCGATAAACTGCGCGAGCGTGCCGATGCGCGCCGCCTGCTTGCACAGACCCTCTATGCCAAGCGCGGCACCATCTACGACCGCAACGGTAACGTGCTGGCGTCGTCGGTCGAATGTCGCAACATCGCCGTGAACCCGCAGCTTGTCGAGGATGTTGACAAGACGGTGTCGGCGCTGGTCAAGGCAACTGGAATCGATAAAAAGACCTGCCGCAAGCTCGTCGAGTCCGATGGCACCTGGGTGTATATCAAGCGCCAGGTGGACGAAGACGATGCTGCGGCGCTGGAGAAGAAGAACCTGCCCGGCGTGCTTTTTGAGCAGGCCATGAAGCGCGTATATCCATACGGCAATCTGGCATCGCAGGTGCTGGGTGTAGTGAATGTAGACAACGACGGCTTGACGGGTCTCGAAAAGCAATACAACAAGCTTCTGACCGGCACGAATGGTACCCTCGTGCGCGAGCGCGCGAGGGACGGCAGCTATATCGCGGGCGGTGCCTATAAAAAGGTGGCTGCGGTCGACGGCGTTGACATCGTGACGACGCTCGACGTCAATATGCAGCGAGCGGCTGAGGATGCTTTGGCGGAGGCTGTCGAGAAGACAAAGGCCAAGAACGGCTCGGCTTTGGTCACCGACCCCACGACTGGTGAAATTCTCGCCGCCTGCTCGTACCCGACCTACGACCAGACCGATCTGGAAAACGCCAAGACCGAGGATATGAACTTGCGCCTGGTCACCGACGCCTACGAGCCCGGCTCGGTCTTTAAGACGCTCGTGGCGGGCGCCGGCTTCGACTTGGGCGTCGTGCGATCGAGTACGTCGTTTGAGGTGCCGGCGAGCATCAAGGTGGGTGACGATACCGTCACCGATGCCGACAAGCGCGACTATGCCATGACCATGGATGTGCGCGAGATGATGCGCCGTTCGTCCAACGTGGGCTTTGTCCTGGTGGGGCGCAAGATCGGTGCGGATGACTTTGCCGCCTATGTGGACAAGTGGGGCATAGGTCACAGCTCCGGTGTCGATTTTCCGGGCGAGAGCCTGGGCATCGTCAAGGAGCGTGACCAGTATGACGGCGCCACGCTGGGTTCGATGAGCTTTGGACAGGCGCTGTCCGTCTCGCCGATTGAGATCGCACGTGCCGTGGGCGGCATCGCCAACGGCGGCGTGATGATGACCCCGCACTTCTATAAGTCCAGCAAAGGCGACGAGAAGGACTGGGGCGAAGGCGAGCGCGCGATTTCGGAGGACGCCGCATCCCAGGTGACATCGTGCATGCAGACGGTCGTGTCCGAGGGAACGGGCGTTGGCGGCGCGGTTGACGGCTATGACGTGGCGGGTAAGACCGGTACGGCCGAACGAGCCGACGAGAACGGCGGCTACCTCAAGGAGAACTACATGTCGTCCTTTATGGGTTTTGCACCGGCACAATCGCCCAAGGTGCTGTGCTATATCACGCTCGACGGAACGCCGAGCGGCTCAGATGCCGCTGCGGTGCCGTTCCAGTCCATTATGGCCAACGCGCTCGACGTGCTGGGTATCCCGCACACGAAGTAGGGGGTTACAATCTTTGGGGCGTGGTTTGTTGTCCCATATGAGGGGTGTTCACATGCCCTGCACCACGCATGCGCGGCGCTGGGATACAATACGCCGATAGCATT
>JAUUMM010000049.1:0-12761 GCA_030839365.1 Collinsella sp. | reverse complement strand
GCGGCAACGGCGGCAGCGGAGCCGCCCGAGGAGCCGCCGGGCACGCGCTCGGTATCCCAGGGGTTGTTGGTGCGGTGGAACGCCGAGCTCTCGGTGGAGCTACCAAAGGCAAACTCGTCCATGTTGGCCTTGCCCATGGGCAGGCAGCCAGCATCGAGCATGCGCTGGACACAGGTGGCGGTGTAAACGCTCTGGTAGTTCTCGAGCATGCGGGAAGCGCAGGTGGTGCGCGTGCCCACGAGGTTCATGTTGTCCTTGATGGCCAGCGGCACGCCCGCGAGCGGGGGCAGCGGCTTGCCTGCGGCACGGTCGGCATCCACGCGCGCAGCGGCCTCGAGTGCAAGCTCGGGCGCCACCTGCAGGAATGCCTGGACCCCGCCCTCGCGCGCCTCGATGGCGGCAAGGGAGGCCTGGGCCACCTCGGTAGCGGTAAAGTCGCCGGCGGCAACGCCCGCGGCGATCTGGGCGGCGGTAAGGGAATCGAAGCTTAGCGCCATTACTCGCTCTCCCCCTCTCCCAAAATGGACGGCACGCGGAAGTAGCGGTCGCGCGCGCTGCCGGCGTTTTCCAGCGCGACGTCGAGCGGCAGGTCGCGCTCGGGCTCGCGCAGGTCATCGCCCATCACGTTGGACAGGCTTCCGATGGGATGGAACGTGGGCTCCACGTCGGGCAAGTCATATTGCAGGACGGGCTCGAGCATCTGGACGGCGTCGTTCATGTAGGACGTCATCTGGGTGAGCTCGTCATCGGTCAGTGCGATCTTTGCGTACTCGGCGATGCCGCGCACGTCTTTCTCGCTGAGTGCCATAGGCGCTCCCTTCCGCATAACAGTTAAACCGCTCTAGTATACAGGGCAACGCCGACTTGGAGCAGGCGCTTTACCCAAATGCAGCGAAAACGTAACGAGGGCGGCGGTTGACAGGCGGCGGGCTGGCGGTTCTGCAACGAAACCGCACCGTCCATAGCGAAAACCGTCCCGCCCGCAACGAAAACCATCACAACATTCGACACTTTTCGCCAAAATCGCGATTTTCATCGAATGTTGTGATGGTTTGGAAGCCCCCGACCACCACAAAGGTGCCTGTCCCCATTGTGGTGGTTCTGGAGAATGTCTTATGCCGAGGCCTTGGCCTTGCGGCGCTTGCGGACCGCGTGGATCACGATGTCCAGCAGCAACAGCACAATGGCCACGACCACGATGAGCACAGCAAACTCGCGCTTGCCCCAGTGGCGACCGGCCAGCGACTTTTGCTTGTCGACGTCCTTCTTGCTGTACTTGGTGCGCACGCAATGCACCAGCAGGCGATGGTCGTTCACGCCGTAGGGTGTGCAGGTGACGAGCGTCACCTTGTCGGCGCCGGGTTCGATGGTCAGCGACTCCATCTCCTCAGGCAGCACCACCTCGGAGTTCACCATCTTGTAGGCGAGCGTCTTGTTCATGGTGTGCAGCAGTACCAGGTCGCCGGGCTCCAGCGAATGGATGTCGTCGAACATGCTCAAATTGCGCATGCCCGAGTGCGCGGTGAGCACGCAATGCGTCGAGGTGCCGCCCACCGGCAGGCTCGTGCTCTCCAGGTGGCCGACGCCCGCCATGAGGACTTCTTCGCTCGTGCCGTGGTAGATGGGCATACTCACGTCGATGGAGGGGATCTCGACCCAGCTCATCATGGGATCGCGGTCAAAGATGAGCTGCTGAGCGTAGGGCTCGATCTGGTCGGTGGGAAGCTCGGTGGCCTCGCCCGCCAGCTGCTCGTTAAAGGAGCGCGCCTGGAGCAGGATGCGCTCACGCTCCTCGGCAGACAGCGCGTCCACGGTGCTGGACACGGTGCTGATCTGGTTGAACACGCCCGAGGCCTCGAGCCGGTCCAAGATCCACGGCCAGGTCATAAGGCCCACGCCAATAAGGATGATGACGATGGTGATGAGCCGATCGGCCCAGCGCGGCAGTCGCTTGCGGCGGCGTTTGGACTTTGGTTGAGGTTTGGGCTGAGGGCTTGAGCCACCGTTGGCCGCGGCGTTATTGCTCTTCATATGTTTGGCGCCCTGCACCATCGCCGGTCACTCCTCTACAGCTCATGTTGTCTAAACAAATAATAGCCGATTCGCGAGCTCATGCACCGGACAACGCAGCCTGACAGCATTGCGCAGCGCGAGTTGGGCCAGCATTTGAGTTTTCAAAATGTCCCGGATCGGCGGGGCGATTCGGGATACAATGTCAATAGAAAACGACGCACCCCGCGTAAGTGTACGAGAGCGCGGGCGACCAGTTTCCGGTGTTGTTAAATGTCCGGACTCCGAACCACGGGCATTTCAATTTGCACGCGCGGCGCAAATGCCTTCTACCGTCCGCACCGCGCGTGCGCCTACGGACCTTAAACTGAACCTCATACGAGTCAAGAAACGCGATGACGAACGTACCCGCATCGGACGGTGGAGCCTGGCTGCGTTATCCCAAAAAGAACGGGGCAGACTCCAGTGCGGAGTCTGCCCCGAAAAGAGAATGGCAAAGCAAGAACGTCGATGGACGAGAAAAGTGTCCGCAAGTCTCATGGCCATCACATCCCACCTGCCAAAGGGATGGGTGAGTGAGCGTTACTCCTGCTCGGACTCCTCAGCCTGCTTACGGCTGCGGATGAGGTGTGCCACGCCGATGCACAGCACTGCGCTGCCAGCGATCCAAGTGAAGGTCACGCCGTTAAGACCGGTCAGCGGGAGGTCGGAGCCTTTCTTGTTCTTGACGGTAAGGGTAACGGTGCCGCCACCAGAAGAGGAATTGGTGACGAGACCAGAGCCATTCTTGGATGTGGTCACCGTCAACGTATTCTCGCCCTCGTTCTGATTAAGACCCGTGGCAGTAATGGTGAACGTGAATTTGAGCACGGTGTTATAGCCGGGGAGCGTATGGGTCTCCTCGACCGTGTAGGTGCCGGCATCGAGGCCTTTGACGCTGTTTTCCCCCTTATTATCAGTCGTAAAATCATAAGCAGTATTGCCCAAAGAGCCGTTCTCTTAGACATACTGGGCGCCGGCGCCCTCGTCGGTTCCCTTGGAAGAGGTGCCGGGCTGAGGGCGGAGCATGGCCACCGGACCCATCGAAACACATCTCCATCGTTCCTTCAACTAGGAAAATGCCGCCCCGGGGCCCGGGAGGGACCCCGGGGGCTTTCGGCTAACTGCGGGAACGGCCTATCCGCTCAATGTGTTCAGCTGAGATCAGAAATCAACCGGAGAAATCGACCCTCCTAAAAGGAGGCCGTATATGAAGACTGCATATCCCTTTTGCCTCCATATACACAAGAAGCGCCCCTCGGGGCGCTTCTGAGAGGCTCCCCCTGGATGAACCCCAGGGGGAGCCTATGGACCTCAGGGGCCGCAGCGAACCGTTCGCAGTCGGGCCGTCGAAGGCCTCGTTACTTAAGCTCAGGCCAGAAATCCTTGTTGGCCTCGATCATGTCGTCGAGAATCTCCTTGGCGACCGTCATGGACGGGACCGTCTTGTTGAGCGTGAACGCCTTGAGCGCCTTCTCGTACGGACCCTCGATGCACGCCTCGACCACGAGCTTCTCGGAGTTGAGCTGCTGCATCATGAGGCCCTGCTGGAACAGCTGGATGTTGTCGCGCGAGATGACCTCGGGGCCGTTCTTGCCGATGTAGGCAGGAAGCTCGGCCATCGCGTCGTACGGCATGTTCGGAATCGCGCCGCGGTTCTGGCAAATGACCAGGAAGCGAGCGAAGGCGCTACACTTCGAGCGATATTGAGCACCAGCGCGGGCGCTAGCGCAGGTGTCGCCCGCGATACTCGGGAGAATCAGCATCGGAATCGGGGGAAGCCGAAGGGTCTGAAGCAGAGGAGACGGAGGGGGCCGCAGGCCTGGAGGCTCCCACGGTCCACCCGTTTCCGCCATCGCCAACAGCCGCGACGGCGTCCAGCGTCACCGCGGCGGCAACGGCCGCACGCTGCGCCGCGCGGCGCTTCTTGCGCACGTGCCCGGCCACGAAAAGCCCAATCACAATGGCCAGCAGCGCGCCCAAAACACCCAGGGCCACGGCAGTGGTGTTGATGCCCTGCGCGTCCTCGGGCACGGGCACCTCGTTCGGAATCTCCGCGCGCACGCCCGAGACGAGCAGGCGGTGCGAGTTCACGCCGTAGGGCGTGCAGGTCATGAGCGTCACGCGGTCCTCGCCGGCGGTCACGCGCAGCTTGGAATCGTCGTCGGGCTCAATCACGTCTATGCGGTCGATCTTGTAACCCAGCTCCTCGCCCATCACCTCGATGTAAAACGAGTCGCCAACCTGCAGTTCGTCCAGGCGCGTGAACAGGAGCGAGCCTGGCACGCCGCGGTGGCCGGTAAGCACGGCATGCGTGCTCGCGCCGCCCACGGGCAGCGATGTTCCATATAGGTGGCCGGCGCCCGCAGCGAGCACCTCGGTGGAGGTGCCATGGTACACGGGCAGGTTCACGTCGATCTTGGGGATACGCACCGAGCACATAAGGCCCGAACCCGCGTCGAGCAGGCCCTGGTACGTGGTGTCTTGCGAGGCGATGGAGTCCTTGGCACCCGTTGCGGTGGAGGCGCCGGAGGTGCTACCAAACGGGTCCACAACCTCGCCGATGACGTCCTGACCGCCGGCGGCCAACTGCTCGTTGTAGGCGCGCGCGGCCGCGAGGGCCTCCTCCGCTTGCGGATAGGGCCAACCATCCACGGTGTTTTGTGCCGCGGTAACTGCGGCCGTCTGCTCAGCCTGGGACATGGCGCGCAGGACGAGGGGCGTGGCCACGATAACAAAGCCGGCGGCAAAGCACAGAAGGGAAAGCAGGCGCAGGACGAGGGGCGGTTTACGTCGGCTGGGGGAAGCCGGGTTCAAACCGCCGCTCGGCGTGCGCATCGTCGATACGGGCTTGATTGCCTCCATGTGGTTCACCTCCAGGGGTGTGGGTGCGAGGGCACGGTCAAAGCACCGACCCCGCCGCGTGTCCAAGCGCGACGGGGTGCGGCGAAAGGGAAGATGAGAACGCGGCGCGCAGGCGCTGATAGGAGACGACGATCGCCCGCTCGCCGCGTCATCAAGCTAGGGAATTAAGCGCGCATACGTGCACTCAGGGCGAAGGCGGCACCAGCAGCCATGAGCAGCACGCCCACGGTGATGAAGACCTTGATGCCCAGGTCACCGGTCAAGGGCAGCTCGGTGAGGTTCTTGGCGTTCCAAATCTTGATGGTCGAGTTCTCAACGGAGACGCGAGGGTCGGTAGCGTCCTTGGCATAAGAGACAGCAGTGATGGTCTTCTGGCCATCGGGATCGTCGTCCTTCACCGTAGCGGTTACCGTAAACTTGAACTTCGGCAGGGAGGCCGCGTAGTAATCTTTGGGAGGAACGATCTCCTCGATCTCGTACGTGCCGGCGTCGAGACCATTGAAGTCGATGACGCCCTTGTCATCGGTGATGAACACGCCAGTCTTAGGAGTGCCAGTTGACTTGTCCGGTTTGGTATCCAAAGTCGTCCAAACACCGTTCTCGCAACCGAGATAGCTGTCTCCCTTCTTGATCGTGAACTTAGCGCCCGGGAGCATAGTGGTCATGTCCTTGGCGGTCTTCACGATGTTGAACTTATAGGAGTAGACATTCACCTCTTTACCAGGAATGGTCTGCTTGTCGTTCAGGTCATTGGGATTGTGCGACCAGGTAAGGGAGTCCTTGTTGGGGTTCGGCTTAATATCGCTCAGAGTAGAGAGAAGCGCATCGGAGTCGAGCGTAGCTTTCACGAGCACGACGACCTTCGCGCCCTCATTAACGCTGGCACTGTTCACGTACGGCGACAGATCGATGGTAGTTTCCACGCCGCCCTTGTACGGATCGGTCTCTTTGGTACCGCTGTAAGCAGCGTAGGAAACGGTGTAGTTCTGATTGCCATCATTGTTGAGCTTCGTATCGCCGACCTTGACCCACTCAACCGTCACGCCCGTTGCCTTGCCATCAGCAATGGAGGAAATAGCAGCGCTAGCGGTATCAGTAATCTGGAACACACGGTCTTTGGTCGGATAGCCGGTGTAGTACGGGACGGTAGTCTCAAGCGTGTAGTACACGGTGTCGCCCACGGAGAAGGACGGCTCATTGTTGTAGATGCCGTCAGCATTGGCAAGATGCTTGGAGATAGTCGGAATCACGTTCTTCACGGTAACGGTGCCATCGATATCGGTGCCCGCAATGCTCGTCGGCGTAATGATGGGCAGCGAGAAGGACTCCTTGTCCGCAGCGGGATTGGTAACGTCCTTCAGGAACCAGATACCCGGGACGTTAAAGGTTTTCACATTGGCGTTGCCGGCCGTAGACGTGGTGAACTCGGTTGCAGCAGGAGTACCAGGGAAGGTCTGGTCCTCGAGGTTCTGGGCAAAGGTGCGCAGCGCGGCATCATTGTTCCAAGGCGAGGAGAGGTTAGGGGCTCCGCTATTGCTAAACACCCGCATGATCAGGAAGCCCATAGGGTTGTTCGACGTATTACCTTCGGACACAAAATAGTTCTTGTCGTTCTTGTAGGCATCAAACACGTTCTGGGCATTGCCCGTCCCATCAATAACGGCATCGAAATTCATGGCCTTCTCGATGACGCCAACCAACTCGTCAGTGGTGTTAACGGTATAGGCGACACTATTGCCTTCAACCTTAAGGTTCTCCATCTCGGCAAGCTGCCAGCCGTTGAACGTATGGTCAACAGTACCATTCGACTGCTTGTTGATCGTGATGCTGTATTTGACGGGATCCGCAGCCTTGGCCGTGGGGGCGGCGCCCACCAGGCCGGTTACGGCGATCGCTACGGCGGCGGCGCCGGCGATCAGCTTTTGTACGAATCGGTTCATGATTCCCCTTTCAGAAATGAGCCCGACATTCATAAACATCTATCTACCAGCACCATCGGACGGGTCGTCCTGGCGGCGCTTTGTAGCGAACCAATACGCTCCCGCAGCGATGCCGCTCAGAAGCATGAGACCGGCGCCCACGAGGAGCATGGAGTTTTCGGTCCAACCCGCGCCGGTGAGCGGGAGGTCCGTGAGAACTTTCACGTTGGTGAAGGTGGAGGCAGGGATGGCATTGGGCGCGACGTCCTCGCCGATGGTGTTACTCACGGTATTGCCCATGTCGTCCTTCACCTGCGTGACCGTGGTGGAGGTGGTGAGGCCGGTGTACTTACCATCGACCATGACGGCCGTCACCGTGACGGCAACCTGGTACTCGGCCTTGGAGTAGCGGAGCTTATTGACGGCACCGGTGGCGGGCGCGACCTCCTTCAGCGTGTAGGTGTAGGTCTTCTCCCCCGTCGGGTTTGAAGCATCGACCGTGGCGAGGTGATCTTTGGAGAACGTGATCTCCCCAAATTTCGCCACGATGTCGTTGACCTTGGTGGAGCCTGCGGGAGCGGCGGAAATAGTCTTCGGATCGGGCATGGGTGCGCTATCCCTATTTGCCCCCGTAGCCTCAATGCTGAACTCGAACGGCACATAGTTGACTTTGTCGACCTTCGGCCAATCCATGTTTCGAACCGATTTGGTCACCGGGATCTCCACGGACGTGGTGGTGAGAGTATCGGAGATGTACGCGTTGCCGCTCTTGTCGATAGACGGCTTTTTGTCCTTGTCCCACGTGACGGAACCGTCCGTGTTCACCGTGAACCGAAAATCCGTCGGGTTCTTCTCGTAGCCAAACGGAGCCTGGGTCTCAGCAAGCGTGTACGTGCCCGGCAGCAAGCCCTCAAGCTTGAACTTGCCATCCGTGGCGTCGGTATTGGCCCACGTGGTGTCGCTCAACTTCGACCGGTCGCTCACGGTCCAGGACTTCACTTCGGTCGAGCCATCGGCACCCAGTTTCGCAAGCTTCCACTCGGAACCAGGCAACGGATCGTGCTTCTCATCTCCGTCCTCAACCTTGGTCCAAGACACTGTACCAGTGGTCTTGGTGTTGGCGATGGCTCTCTTCGGACTGGAAATCTCGTTGCCGTTGGTGTCCACGTTGCCCACAAGGTTGAGCTCATCGCCCGTGTGGAACATCTTCGAGGTATAGATCGTATTGGAAAGCTCGTAGCCCTCCGGCGCCTTAGTCTCACGAATGTAGTACGTGAAGTAGTCCTTGTCATCAGGGTTGCCAATATTGGCCTTCTGGTTCAGGTAGTTGAACTGAATGGTACCAACGGTAGGATCGGAGTCATTCGTGCCGTTATCCACAATGGTGACGATACGGTTCTCATTGTTCTGCGCATCGTTCTCGGTCGCGTAGATGGCCCACTCGGAACCCGCGAGCGGTTTGGCGTCCGCAGCGTCGACCTTGCTCCATGCAATGGCAGAGCCGTCCGGTGTATACGAACCAGACCACGGGAAGTTGTGACGCTCCTGGTCCATGTCGATGACGGAAGCCGAGTTACCCTCACCAAATGCTGCGGCAACCTTCGGGCTGTTCATTGAGAAATCGACGCCCACATAAACGCGGCCGTTGGTAGTAACATGGTCGTCGAAACTTCCGTTGGGAACGAGAATCGATCCGATCATAGCCGCCGCAGGATCGTCGTCAGTCCACTTGGCACCGGTAGTTGCGCCACCGTATCCCCAGTCCGCGCGGTCCTCTCCCGCGATGCCGCCCCGAATGGTAAGGCTTTGCGTATCGACAAAGTTCCACATGATGGACTGGGAAGCCAGCGAGTATTTCGCGTCAAGGTCTTTCTTGGCGTACTGACTCTCGTAACCGCGAGATATTTCTGTATCTCCCCACCAGAAGCGCCAGCCGTTGTGGAACTCGACAGGATTAGTACCTGTAACGTTCACGACAATGGATGCGCCTTCGGGGATATTGGTGAACTTAAAGTCGACGCCGCGGTAGTAGACGCCATTCTTCCAGTTGGAGAGCTCGGAACCGGCGATGGTGAAGACCTGTTGCATAGAAGTTCCATCGCCGGTAAAGGTGATGAGTCGCTCGGTGTTGCGAATCTTATTGCTCGGGATTCCGGTATCGAGCGCACCGGAAACAGACTTGCCGCTACCATCGTCGCTACCATCGAATTTGAGTGTATAGCTTGTTCCGTCGTTATTGTACTTGTTGATGACGTAGTTGCTATTAGGCTCTGCAAAGCCGTTGACATCCACCTCGCCGGTATCTTTAAACGAGTCGAGCTGTTTCGATAGCTTCGAGAGGTATCCATTTGTACCGTTATAGCTCGAATAATCGTTACCGTTGACATTAGTCAAATCAACAGCTTTATTGAACAGGGTGCTTTCCAGAGCAGACAAGCCCTCGTACCAATTACCCTGCATTGTCACCACAGACTGGCGTTTATAGTCGCTATCGCGCCAGTATGTGATGGGGCCTGCGATTTGCGCGGTGTAGGCAAAGCCGGAAGGAGTCGCGCCCTCAGAAGATTTCTGCTGTCCGACCCAAGCGCCTTTGTTCCAAGCGCCAACGGTAGTCGTACTCGGCGAGTCCCCGTTGTAACCAACACTCATATTGGTGATCTCACTGTTGATTCCGGCCACCGCAAGCACAGTGCTGCCGACGACAGGACGGAACTGGGAACCAAAACCGACGGTGCCAAAGCGAAAACCAGCGCCAGACCCATTATAGGGCCAGCTCTCTTTGAGTGGATTCATGGCAAGCTTGCCACGGACCACGGTAAGGCCCTCCGCCTCAACGGCATATGAACCGGTGGGGGCGTTTTCCGCACCAAGAATGCTAGGGTTGCTCGGCTTACCACCGATGTACATGTCGCGGCCGACGAAGGTGGCCACGCCGGGATCGGGGGTGGAGACATCGATATTCGTACCGATACCGATAGACGTGGGCTTGTAGATGCCCTTGCCCACAGTGGTAGCCGCGCTCGCAGAGGTGGCGGCGCTATTCTGGTTTTCGGCATCCTCGTTGGTGTTACCTACAGCAGCGGAGTCACTTGAGGAACCCCCCCCCCATTACAGTTTCCTCAGCAGAAACTGTCTGGGTGTCGTTGGCGATGGCCTGCGAGATCGGGGGCATAACGAGCGACAGCACCAGGCTCAAAACGGAAGCTCCGCACAAAACACCTGCCAGCACACGATGTGCCGCTTTATTGTTCTGCTTAGATTTATCTGAATTTGCCGTCATCGATGCCTCCTCCCCCAAGAGACCGCGATCTCGCTCTTTCACGAATTAGTATAGAGCGCGCAACCTATAATTGATCGCGCAAGATATACATATTATTACTCATTGTTTAAACAACGAAAAGCCCGATTCTATCGATTTCTTTTCTCAGTATCTTTTTCTTGACATTTGTTCAAACTATGCAGTGTTATTCGATTTTTCAGTTTTGGAAAACCGCAGGTAGCGTTGTTGGCAAATATAGATAAATGACACTCTGTTGTTTTTTGCACAACGTTTTGTTTTAACCCACTCAATCTGCGAACGGTCGATATTTGGCTGTGAGTGGTCGTTTGTTCCCCGCGTCGATTCGCCTCGGAACAAATAAGCGTCCCGGCAATCGGTTGCCGGGACGCCTGATCGAACCACCACAAAGGTGCCTGTCCCCTTCGTGGTGGTTTTTGTCCAGCGCGCAGTACTACAGCAGGTGCTCCTGGATAAAGATCGCGACACCGTCTTCGTCGTTGCTCGCGGTTACAAAGTCGGCCGCGGCACGGGTGGCGTCGCTGCCGTTTGCCATGGCCACGCCCACGCCGGCGTCAGCCACCATGCAGGTGTCGTTGTCCGCATCGCCAAACACGCAGATGTCCTGGAGCTCCATGTCGTTGAGCTCCGCCACGCGCACAAGGCCGCGCGTCTTGGACACGCGCGGATCCATGAACTCGTAGAGCCGCTGCGTGGTTTGCAGAGCCGCCGCCTTAACAGTGTCATCGGCAAACGTCGACGCCCGCTCAATCACCTGCGGCATCACCTCGGGCGTCATGGTAAACATCACCTTGGGTTGCGGCTCGCGCAAAAACTCGGCAAAATCGACCACCTGGTAGGGCACACCGTCGACGCGCGACAGGTGCTCGACGCACGCGTTGCTCTCGGGCACGTAGAACACGCCGTCTCGGGGACAGACGGGTGTTGCCGGAAGGTCCGCCATGTGCTTGCAGATGCGCGCGATGGTCTCGCCCGGCAGCGGATAGCTCAGCTCGTTGATGCCGTGTGCACGGTCGATGACCTCGGCACCACCGCAGCCCACCATCACGTCTACCAGGCCTTCGATGCCCCAGAGCTCGTACATGGCCTCGGTCGCGTGGGCGTCACGCCCGGTGCACAGACCAAAGAGCACGCCGCGCTCGCGCAGGGCGCGGATCGCTGCCACGGTGCGCGGGGACACCGTGTGCCGGCTCGTGAGCAGCGTGCCGTCGATATCGCAGAGTACGGCTTTAATGTGGCTGAAGGTGGTGTCCATGGGGGCCTTTCTGGGTTGTGCGACGGTGCTGGATGAGGTCGAAAGTGGTGTACATGGTATACCAAGGCGCAGGCGCGGCCCGTCAAAGCAAAAACCACCACAAAGGTGCCTGGCCCCTTTGTGGTGGCCGAACCCGAAGGGTGGCCTGGCCGGAGCGCAAACCATCACAACATTCGACGTTTTTCGGCAAAATAGCGATTTTCGCTGAATGTTGTGATGGTTTTACTGCCTTGCAGAACGATCCAAATGCCGGCGTCCAAACAGCAGCAGTGCCGCGGGAACCGCCGTCACGACCGCGCCCGCACCAACGAGCGTCTGCTGCACGCCAAACGTCGCCGCCAGCCAGGGGGCAATCGCCAGCGGGGCTACGCCGGCAAACATGTTGCCAAAGCCCATGACCGAGTTCACGCGACCGAGCTGCTCGAGCGGGGCCGTCGTTTGCACGATGGTGTTGTGGAGCGGGTTGACGACGCCCCAGGCCACGCCGAGGGCAATCTGGCCGACAAGGGCTACGCCCACGTACGGCGTTCCCACATAAATCAGACTTCCTACGCCCACGGACATGAGTGCCACGAGCAGCGTTTTGAGGCTGACGAAGAGCGGCGGCAAGTGGAGCGCGACCACGGCGCCCAGCACCGCGCCCAGACCGCTGGCCGACGAGAGCCAGCCCATCCATTCGACACCGACGTGCAGGACATCGCGGTAGAAGAACGACTCCAGCGGATCGAAGGCACCGTAGCCAAAGTTCGAAAGGAAAATAATGCAGAACAGCAGGGCGAGGACGCTGTTGGTAAAGACCGTCTTGATGCTGGTCGCGAAGGTGACGCGGGTGGATTTGCTGGAGTCGGAGCTTTGACTGGCAGTACTTGCCGTTGTGCTGCCGTCCGCAGGAGTACTTTCGCGCGCGGCGACGCGACCTCCTTGCGGCCTAAAGCCCCAACCGGCGGCGAGCGCCAGTACGGTAAAAATCACCATGAGCACGAACACCGCGCGTGACGATGCAGCCGCCGCGACAAAGCCGCCCAGTGTGGGGCCAACGATGATGCTCACGTTTGAGAGCATGGCGATGGCGGAGTTGATGTCTTTGAGCTCGACAGGATCGTCGGTGAGGTAAGCCGGATAGGATGTGGCGATGGGCTGGGCAAACCCCATCACAAAGCCCAGGAGCACCGCGCCGAGCAGGACGATGCCGGTCGCGCTGCCAAAGGCAATGATCGCCGCGCCGGTTGTCACCGTGCCCACGATGCTCAGCAAGAAATGGTGGCGCGGGCCCCAGGCGTCGAGCGCCGCGCCACCCGCAAAGGATCCCAGGATTACAAAAGGCTCTGTTAGACCAGGATTGACATGCCGACCTGCCGGCTAACTCGCCGTCTCC
>JAUUMM010000048.1:0-13332 GCA_030839365.1 Collinsella sp. | reverse complement strand
AAAGGGAAGAGGCGGGGCATGCCCCGCCTCTTACACCACATCTCTGCGCGCTACCACATATGTTGCGTAAAACTGCATATTTTGCAAATAAATAATGCTACAGGACTTGTGACAGTACTCATATTTGACGTTTTTTGCCCACAACCCTTTATACCTAGGCGAATCGGCGGCAAAACGGGCTTCAAAGCGTCCTTCGCAAACAAAAGCCGGGGCCCGCATGATGCGGACCCCGGCTCAATACCGTGACGATATGTCAGTTACGCTCTACACGTAGAACAGGATGTCGTCGTAGGTCGGGACCGGCCAGTAGTCGGCGGCCACGATCTCCTCCATGGCATCCACGGCAGCACGCAGCGCATCCATAGCGGGAACGACCTCGTGCGCGTAGACGTTGGCCTGCTCCTGACCATCGAGGCCCTCGGCCTTCTGATGCACGGCGTCGAGCGCCTTGATGGAGTCGTTGATGGTGGTGATGCCGTTGCAAAGCTTGTTGAGCGTATTCTGCTCACACTGCATGGCGGCCTCGGCGCCGGCGGCGCGGATAGTCTCAAGGCCCTTAGCGACCTTGGTGGCATAGGCGGTAATGACCGGGCGATAGGTACGACGCGCCTCGCGAACCATCGTGGTAGCCTCGATGTTCATGAGCTTGTTGTACTTCTCGAGCTTGCAGTCGTAGCGGCACTGAGCCTCGGCCTTGGTCAGGACGCCCGTCTCCTCAAAGAGCGCGATAGCCTTATCGGAAACAAAGGCGGGCAGGGCATCGGCCGTGGTCTTGTTGTTGGCAAGGCCGCGCTTCTCGGCCTCAACGGGCCACTCGTCGGAGTAGCCGTCGCCGGAGAACAGGATGCGCTGGTGGTCAGTCAGGACCTTCTTGCAGTACTCGAGCGCGGCGTCCTGGAACTTATCCTCGGGCGTACCCTCGAGTGCGTCGGCGAAGGACTTGAGCGACTTGGCCACGGCAGCATCGAGCACCAGATTGGAGTCGGAGACGTTCTGCTCGGAGCCGCAGGCACGGAACTCGAACTTGTTGCCGGTAAAGGCGAACGGGGAGGTGCGGTTGCGGTCGGTGTTGTCCTGCATCAGCTTGGGCAGGGTATCGGCGCCCAGGTCGAGCACGCCGCGCGTGGCATGGACGGAAGCCTTGCCATCGATGATCTTCTCGACAACCTCGGTAAGCTGGTCGCCCAGGAAGATGGACATAATCGCCGGAGGAGCCTCGTTGGCGCCCAGACGATGATCGTTGCCGGCCGAGGCAACGGAGGCACGCAGGAGCTCCTGATAGTTATCGACGGCCTCAATCACCGCGGTGAGGAAGACGATGAACTGCAGGTTGTCGAGCGGGGTGTCGCCCGGATCGAGCAGATTCTCGGACTCGGTGCCAAGCGACCAGTTGTTGTGCTTGCCCGAACCGTTAATGCCCTCGAAGGGCTTCTCGTGCAGTAGGCAGACCAAGTCGTGGCGGGAGGCGATGAGCTTCATCTTCTCCATCATGACCAGATTCTGGTCGATGGCCTCGTTGACCTCGCCATAGACAGGGGCGAGCTCATGCTGGCAGGGAGCGACCTCGTTGTGCTTGGTCTTGGCGGGAATGCCAAGCGCCCACAGCTCATCGTCCAGGTCCTTCATATAGGCCGAGACGGTGGGGCGGATAGCGCCAAAGTAGTGCTCCTCGAGCTCCTGGCCCTTGCAGGGAGCAGCACCAAAGAGGGTGCGACCGGTGATGACCAGGTCCTTGCGCTTGCGATAGGCGTCCTTCTTGATCAGGAAGTACTCCTGCTCGTCGCCCACGGAAGGAACGACCTTCTTGGGGGTCTTGCCAAACAGCGCCAAAACGCGCTTAGACTCACGCGAGAGCGCGGTCATGGAGCGCAGCAGCGGGGTCTTCTTGTCCAGAGCCTCGCCCGTGTAGGAGCAGAAAGCCGTGGGGATGCACAGGACATCGTCCTTGATAAAGGCGGGGCTGGTGGGATCCCAAGCGGTGTAGCCACGGGCCTCGAAGGTGGCACGCAGGCCGCCGTTGGGGAAGCTGGAGGCGTCCGGCTCGCCCTGGATGAGGTTCTTGCCCGTAAACTTGGTAATGGCGGTGCCGTCGTGGTTGGGCTCCAAGAAGCTGTCGTGCTTCTCGGAAGTAATGCCCGAAAGAGGCTGGAACCAGTGCGCGTAGTGCGTCGCGCCCTTGGAGATGGCCCAGACCTTCATGGCATGGGCAACGGCGTTGGCCACATCCAGGTCGAGCGGCTCACCGCCCTCGAGGGTTGCAGCAAGGCGCTTCCAAATGTCCTTGGGGAGGTAGTCCTTCATGACTTCCTCAGAGAACACCATGGTCCCGAAGCGGTCAGTAAGTTCGGCCATACGGAACTCCCTTCGTATCGGCACCGCGTGAGAAGCGGTGTTGATTACTAACGAACGAGTCATAGCTTAGACTCGCCGTGTTTCCGCGACATTACCGTTATGTTGCTGTCGCGAAACCAATCAATGAGGTTACCCTATCGAGGCGGCGTTGCCACCCTCAACAGCCAATCAACTGCATAAATTGCAGACCTCTCCCCATGGTTTAAGGGTAGTCAATTTGGGATGGAGCTCTATTAACTGGTATTTTGCATCAGATACCAGTCTTTATAGTCCGTGCCTAGATTAGCCGCTCTGTTATAGAGAAAGCCGATAGCAAGGCATCTTTGATTGGTATCCCCGAATAACGAGTGAAACTCCACCGTGACACAGTGGTGCTGTAGAATCCTTACAACACATCACACTATTACGTATCTAGAGGAGCACAATATGCGCGTCGACGAGGTTTTTAAGCAGGCAGCATCCCAGGGCACCGCGCCCGTTTCGTTTGAGATGTTCCCGCCCAAGGGCGAGCTGACCCTCGACACGGCTCGCGAAGTGGCAGGCAATCTGTGCAAGCTTTCGCCGAGCTTTGTCTCGGTCACCTGCTCGGCCGGCGGCTCGGGCAACGGTGCCACCACCGCCCCCATCGCGCATATGATTTCGAGCGAATTCGACACGCCCTCGGTGGCACACCTTACCTGCGTGGGCCGCTCGCATGCCGATATCGCCGCCAAGATCGACGAGTATCGCGCCGCCGGGGTTGAAAACATCCTGGCCCTGCGTGGTGATCTTCCCGCTGGCGCGACTGAGGACGACAAGCCTGCCTCCGACTACGCCTACGCCCGTGACCTCATCCCCGAGCTCGTCGACGCCGGCTTTTGCGTGGGCGCCGCAGCCTACCCCGAGGGCCACATTGCCTGTGAGGATCTCAACCTCTCGGTCGAACACCTCAAGCAAAAGCAGGACGCCGGCGCGAGCTTCTTTGTGACGCAGCTCTTCTTTGATAACGAGTGCTTCTACCGTTTTCGCGAGCTTGCCGACAAGGCCGGCATCACCGTGCCCATTACCGCGGGCATCATGCCGTTTATGGGCAAGTCGCAGATCAGCCGCATGGTCTTTATGTGCGGCGCGTCGCTGCCCTCCCCCGTCATCAAGATTCTCGCCAAGTACGAGAATGACCCCGAGAGCCTGCAGGCAGCCGGTGTAGATTATGCCGCCCGCCAGCTTTGCGACCTCAAGGAGCACGGCGCCGACGGCCTGCACCTGTACACTATGAACCGTCCTGCGATCGCCGCGACCATTATGGAGCGCCTGGGGTAATGGAAAAACCGCACATCGATACAACCGCTGTCGAAGTGCCGGCCGACCTTGCGTCGCCGGCGCTTTACCGTGTCGATGCTGCGTACCATCCCCGTGTCGACCGTGCCGAGATGCTGCGGTATCTGGGTTACGGCGGCCAGCAGATCGAGCCCGAGCTGTCACGACGTATTGAGCTTGTGGTCGAGCGTCTGGAACTGGACATTGAGCCTCGTGGCGTGCGCCGCGTGTTTGCCGTCGATGCCACGGGCGTGGACGAACAAAGTGAGCCTTGCATTCGCTTGGTCGGCACCAACGTTGAGCTGCGAGGTCGCGATATCTATCGACATCTCAAAGATGCCCGCTTTGCCGCGCTCATGGCATGCACCCTCGGCATGGACGCCGAGCGTCGCCTGCGCACCACGGGAGCCCAACATCCCCTGGAGGGCGCCGTGCTCGACGCCGCGTGCTCCGCTTACGTGGAAGCCGCCGTTGAGCAAATGGACCAGCAGGTCAAGACGGACGCCGCCGCACACGGGCTCGCCGGCAACTGGCGTTTTAGTCCCGGCTACGGCGACTGCCCGCTCTCGGCTCAGCGCTCGATCGTCAATGCGCTCAACGCCACGCGGCTCATCGGGCTTACCGTCACGCCCACCAGCCTGCTCATGCCCACCAAAAGCGTGACCGCGGTGATCGGCCTATTCGACGGCGAGGTCCACGACGCCCAGAGCCGCCCCACCTGCAATATCTGCCGCATGCGCGAGCACTGCCGCTTCCGCGCCGCCCACACCACCTGCTATTCCAGCCATTAGGAGCCCTCGATGTTTACTCCGCTTATCACTCATGATTCTGACGGCACTGCATTGGCGGCACCCGTTGATGCCGCACGTCGCAACGGTGCCACGTACAAGACGCACACGATCGACGATCTGCGCATTAAGGACGATCGCCTGCGTGCGGCCATCGAGGGCACGGGACACCTGCTGTTCGACGGCGGCATGGGCACCATGTTGCAAGCGGCCGGCATGAAGGCCGGCGCCCTGCCCGAGCTGCTCAACTTTGAGGAGCCCCAGGTTATCACTGATATCCAGCGTCAATATGTCGAGGCCGGCTGCGACGTGATCACCGCCAACACCTTTGGCGCCAACGCCCACAAGCTCGACGGCGCCGCCACCGTGGCAGACGTCTTTGCCGCCGCTGTCGCCTGCGCCCGCGAGGCCGGCGCCCGCTACGTCGCCGGCGATATCGGCCCCATCGGCGCGCTGCTTCGTCCCTTAGGCACCCTCAGCTTTGACGAGGCCTATGACCTCTTTGCCGAGGAAGTGCGCGCCGGCGTCGCCGCGGGTGTGGACCTCTTTATTATCGAGACTATGACCGACCTGGCCGAGATCAAGGCGGCCGTCCTCGCCTGTCGCGAAAACTCCGACCTGCCCATCTTTGCCACCATGACCTTCGAGGAAGACGGTCGCACCTTCCTGGGCACGAGTCCCGAGGTGGCCGCCATCACGCTCGATGCCATCGGCGCCGACGTTTTGGGCATCAACTGCAGCCAGGGACCGGCCGAGCTACGAGGACTCGCCGCACGTATGCTCACCGTTACCGATAAGCCCATTATGGTGCAGGCCAACGCGGGACTCCCCCATGTGGACGACGACGGCAACACCGTCTTTGATATCCAAGCCCCCGAATACGCCGAGGCCGTCGCCGGCATGATCGCCGACGGCGTGAGCGTCGTGGGCGGCTGCTGCGGCACCACGCCGGCGCACATGGCGGCCCTGCGCACGCTTATCGTCAACCACACGCCCAGCCCGCGCCGCCGCAAGCCCAGCATGTCGGTCACGAGCGCCCAAACGGTCGTGGACCTTCCCTGCGACGGCCACAAAATCGCCGTCATCGGCGAGCGCATCAACCCCACCGGCAAAAAGCGCCTGCAGCAGGCCCTGCGCGACGGCGACCTGGACTACGTCGTGAGCCAGGGTATCAGCCAGCAGGAACAGGGCGCCGACATCCTGGACGTTAACGTGGGCCTGCCCGAGATCGACGAGGTCAAGATTATCCAACAGGCCACTGAGCAGCTCCAGGGCTCCACGCTGCTGCCGCTGCAGATCGACTCCACCGATCCCGCAGCCGTCGAGGCCGCCGTGCGCCGCTACGCCGGCAAGCCCATCATCAACTCGGTCAATGGCAAACAGCAGATCATGGATGAGATCTTTCCGCTGGTCGCCCACTACGGCACCAACGTTGTCGGCCTTACGCTCGACGAAGGCGGCATCCCCGATACCGCCGAGGCCCGCTTCGCCATCGCCGAGCGCATCGTGGCCGAGGCTGCCCGCTACGGCATCGGCCCGGACCGCATCCTCATCGACTGCCTGGTCATGACCGCCTCGACCAATCAACGCCAAGCCGAGCAGATCCTGCGCGCCATGTCCCTGTGCAAGGAGCGTCTGGGCGTCAAATGCGCGCTCGGCGTGTCGAACATCAGCTTTGGCCTGCCTGCCCGCCCGCTGCTGGGCTCGGTCTTTTTGGCCGCCGCCTTCGGCGCGGGCCTGGACGCCCCCATCATGAACCCGGGCTCCAAGCGCTTTATGGATACTGTCTACAGCTATCGCGTCCTGAGCGTTGAGGACGAGGGCTCGACCGGATACATCGAGCGCTACGCCGGCTGGACCGATCCGTACAAGATTGCCGCGAACCCGGCGGCGGCTCAGGCAGCATCGAGTGATGCCGCGCCTGCCGCGGGCACCGCCACCAGCGTTGACGATGACCCCATCCGCCACATGGTTGTTTCGGGCCGTAAGGGCGAGATCGCTGCCGAGACCGAGCGTCTGCTGGCAGACCACGACGCCATGGACCTCATCAACAACCACTTTATCCCCGCCCTCGACGAGGTGGGCGTCCTCTTTGACCAGGGCAAGTTCTTCTTGCCGCAGCTCATGGCCTCGGCCGAGGCCGCGCGCGTGGGCTTCGACACCATCAAGCGCCTGATGCCCGCCGGCGAGATTGCCGACAAGGGCAAGATCTGCGTGGCCACCGTCAAGGGCGACATCCACGATATTGGCAAGAACATCGTCAAAATGCTGCTCGACAACTACGGCTACACCGTCTTTGACCTGGGCCGCGACGTCGATCCGCAGGAGATACTCAAGACCGTCAAGGAGCGCGACATCAAACTCGTCGGCCTCTCGGCGCTTATGACTACCACGGTCGTCGCCATGGAGGAGACCATCAAGCTGCTTCATACTGAGGTGCCGGGCGTCAAGATCATCGTGGGCGGCGCCGTACTCACCCCCGAATACGCCAAGCAGATCGGCGCGGACTACTACGCCAAGGACGCCGCCGAAAGCGCTCGCATCGCCGAAGAGGTCTTTGGGCAGTAACACAACGGAAACAACCGAGCACCAAAACGTGCCGCATGCGCCACTTGGCACGTGCGGCACGTTAGAATAGATAAGACTATGCTCGTTTTGGCAGATAGGAGCGCAAGGATGGCGATCACGCCCGCAGAAATCGCGGAAACCCGCGGCATGGTTGAGGAACAGAACCTCGACATCAGGACCATCACCATGGGTGTTTCGCTCATGGGTTGCGGCGACGAGAACCTCGACCGCATGTGCACGAAGATCTACGACCACGTGACGCACACGGCTGAGCATCTGGTCGAGACCGCCGAGAACCTCGAGCGCGAGTACGGTATCCCCATCGTCAACAAGCGCGTTTCCGTCACCCCAGTGGCGCAGATCGCCGCGTGCTGCAAGAATGAGGACCTCACCCCCATCGCGCATGCCCTCGACCGCGCGGCAGAGACGCTCGGCATCGATTACCTGGGCGGCTTCTCCGCACTCGTCCAGAAGGGCATCGGCGACGCCGACCGCCGTGTCATCCAGTCCATCCCCCAGGCGCTCGCCACCACGAGCCGCGTCTGCTCCAGCGTCAACGTTGCCAGCCTGCGCGCCGGTATCAACATGGATGCCGTGCTCATGGCCGCCCAGACCATCATCGATGCCGCCAAACTCACGGCCGACCAGGATTCCGTCGGCGCTTCCAAGTTTGTCTGCTTTGCCAACATGGTCGAGGACTCCCCGTTTATGGCGGGCGCCGTCCACGGCGGTGGCGAGGCCGACGCCGTCATCAACGTAGGCGTCTCGGGCCCCGGCGTTATGGCCGCAGCCCTGGAGACACTGCCCGATTCCGCATCGATGATGGAGGTCGCCGAGAAGATTAAGCAGACCGCCTTTAAGATCACCCGCGCCGGCGAGCTCATGAGCCGTGAGGCAGCCCGCCGTCTGGGTGTCGAGAAAGGCATTGTCGACCTGTCGCTGGCTCCCACGCCTGCCATCGGCGACTCCGTTGCCCGCATCCTCGAGATCATCGGCGTGGGCACCTGCGGTGGCCCCGGCACGACCTGCGCGCTCGCCATGCTCAACGATGCCGTCAAGAAGGGCGGCGTCATGGCCAGCTCCAGCGTGGGCGGTCTCTCCGGCGCCTTTATCCCCGTGTCCGAGGATGCCGGCATGATCGCCGCCGTCGAGGCCGGTGCGCTTTCGCTCGAGAAGCTCGAGGCCATGACCTGCGTGTGCTCCGTTGGCCTGGACATGATTGCCATCCCCGGCGACACCCCGGTCGAAACCATCGCCGGCATCATCGCCGACGAGATGGCCATCGGCGTCATCAACAACAAGACCACGGCCGTCCGCGTGATTCCAGCCATTGGCAAGGGCGTGGGCGACTGCGTCGAGTACGGCGGCCTGTTCGGCCGTGCGCCCATCATGCCGGTGAACCCCAACGCCGGCACCGTGCTTGCCCACCGTGGTGGACGCTTCCCGGCGCCGCTGAACTCGCTGAAGAACTAGCTGAGGAGTTCGGGCGAGGAGCCCCGGGGAGGGCAAATATATAAGGTCGCCTGCTCGGACAGTCCTGACTCGCACGGAGAGCACATTAAGTGCTCTCCGGCTCGTGCGGAACTCGCGATCGACCTTATATATTTGCCCTCCCCGGGGCTCCCGCACAACGGGACCTCAGTTGGGTTCTATCCCGTATGGCAGTCGCTTCGCTCCTGCCCGCCTTGGTTGTGAGGGCGGTTTGGCGTTGGAACGGTTCTTTTCTGATATATGCTGGTTGCGGCTCTTCTTTTGGGAGGAGTCGCTTTTTTGCTGCTAGGAGGTTGGCCCGTGGTTGATGGGGATGCTCGCTCTGAGCTGCTTTCTGCGGATTGGAATGGCGAATGGATGCGTCTGCAGGCCGCTCGGCATCGGGCTGATGATTCTTTTGAGTGGGATAAGCGGGCTCGGCATTTTCGGCCGTTGGAGACTGCCCCTTATGCTCGGGATTTTATAAAGCTGTTGGCGCTTGAGCCCGGCGAGTCGGTGCTTGATATGGGGTGTGGGGCTGGGTCGATTGCTATTCCGCTTGCTCAGGCTGGGCATTCCGTGATTGCTGCCGACTTCTCTCCTGCCATGTTGGGCACGCTTGATGCCGGCATTGAGTACTATGAGCTCGAGGATCGCATTACGCCGCTTGAGCTTGCTTGGGATGATGATTGGGATTTGGTTGGCCCGGTCACGAAAGCGGTAGATGTTGCCTTTGCCAGTCGGTCGGTTACGACGACCAATCTAAAAGGTGCGCTTGCCAAGCTTGATCGTACGGCTCGTCGGCGTTGTGCTGTCACGATGGTCGCCAACTCCAGCCCGCGCTATGACCTGCACCTGATGAACGCCATCGGCGCCTCGGTTACCTGCAGTAATGGCTTTGTGTATGCTTTTAATATCCTCATTCAGATGGGTGCCCTGCCGCAGGTTACGTACTTTGAATCGCCCCGTCGCGACACCTTCGATAGCCTTGAGGCGGGCGTAGCAGATTTTTCCCGTATGCTCGAGCATGGCAACGAGGATAAGATCGACCGCCTGCGCGACTACATCGCTCAACACATGATTGAGAATCCCCGTGCCGGCGAGCCGGGCTCCAAGGGCGTGCCGCAGGGACGCTACATGCTCGACCACGTCCGCAAGGTCCGTTGGGCGTTTATTGCATGGGAGCCGGTCTCTGCGCCCAGCTCATAGCCTGTTCGCAGCCCGCACTGCCCACTCACTCGGCATCCGCATTCTTTTTGAACTGGGCAAACGCGCTCCACACCGCACCGTTCCTGCGCTATCGTGGGACAGCTCACGTAAATTAAGGCCCCGTCGCGGGGCGCCCCATACATAGAAAGCGAGAACCCATGGCACTGACAGGAGCACAGGTCAAGCAGCTTCGCAGCATGGCCCATCACCTCAACCCCGCCATCATCATCGGTAAGTCCGATGTCAACGAGGGCACCGTCGAGCAGACGGTCGCCTATCTGGAGAAGCACGAGCTCGTTAAGTGCTCCGTGCTCGATGGCTCCAGCCTTTCCGCCCGCGAGGCCGCCGAGGAGCTCGCCGAGCGTTGCCACGCCGAGGTCGTCCAGGTCATCGGCCGCAAGTTCTCACTGTATCGCGAGTCCTCGCGCAAGGACATCGAGAAGATCAAGCTCGTCTAAGAGCCAATGATCCGGCGATCCAACACATAGCAAGCTTACGGGTGCCCAAGTACTTCGGGCGCCCGTTTTTTATCGCTCGACCAGCACGCGATTGAGCCGCCCCTCCACCAAGCGCTCGTATAGACGCCGCGTCTCGGGCTCGGGCACGCCATTGACCTGCTCCCTCAGGTGGTGCATATGCCCGCTGTACAGCTCGACGATATCGCGCCGCCGCCCCGCCGCACTGTAGACGCGCATGGCGCAGCGCACCATATCCTCACGCGCCGTTTCCTGTCGAAGCCCCGACTCCGCCAGCCAAATCGCCGACTGCAGATCGTTTTCTTCTAGAGCGGCATTTGCTCCCTTAATCATGCAATCGATGTACTTTGACTGCATAATGCGCCGCATGCGCAAAAAGTAGGTGGGATTACAGCCATTGGGAACATACAGCGGTCCGGCATAAAGCTGCTCAATCTTAAGGCACAGCTCAACTAAATGGGGCCCGCGCGCACCCGTGCGATTTCCCAAAACCTCGCGGCTTATCTGGTCAAACAGCCGTACATCGGTCTTGACGTAGTCGCCGTTGAGCCCAATGCATTCATTTTGGATGAGCACGCATGACTTGCCATCCGGCGTCGGCCCCAAAGCCGACCGCAAGCGCGATATCGTCGAGTACAGGTTGTTGCGGGCGCTATTGAACTCGGCATGGGGCCACAGCTCCATGGCCAGCGTCTCACGATCGACGAGCGCATCCATGCCCAGCGCAAGCCGCTCGGCAAGTGTCGCCGCCTTCTTGCGGCGCCACATTTTGTCCGTGATGGGAAACCCGTCGCGCTCGGCGCGAAACGCCCCAAACATACGAATCTCGATATGGTCGATGGTATCAACGGCTTCAACCTCGCCGGCCTGGAACAGGCGCTCGCCCTCCCCTTCTAAATCGTCGCGCAGCGAATACCGCGACAGCTCGCGCACGGGAAGCTTCTTGCGTATCCTGGCCGCCGGCTCGCCCAGACAATGCATGGCAAGGCGCGCAAAGAGCCGATACGATGGCTCTAGAATTCCCGCACGATTCATGGACATCCAGGCCGCAAGATCGCTGTCTCGGCCCGCACAGGCCAAATGCAGCGCCACCATCCAGGCTTCTGCGCCACCAACCTGCGTCTGGCTTATATCGAGTAGCTCCGCTTCCTCGCGTACCGAAACCATCGACGTGTTACGCAGATACGCTGCGCGCTCCAGCAGCAATGCGTTATCGCGCATGTACGCAATCGACTCCTCGGCAAGTTTAAGCACTTGGACCGCACGGAACTTTGCATTAACCGGCCGTCCCTCTGCCAGCGACTGCCAACCTTCTAGCAACAGGCCAAACAGCTGAATCTGGTTGTCGCGCATGCGCACGGCAAAACGATCGAGCTCGTTGAACGCCGCATCGTCGGTTACCGGCAAGCCGGAAAGGAGCCGCCGTGCCGCCAACACCATGCGCACCCAGATAGCCATCGCCTTAAGCCCACGTACGTCGAGCGCCTCCCGCACCACCGTCATCTCGTCGTCGCGCTCGTCGGTTCCCGCAAACGACCCATCAAAGAGCTCCACCAGCATGCTATCGGCCCGTATAACAATCCCCGCGATGTCGAGCTCGCAGTCGTAGGCCCTGCTCGTTTTGAGCTGCTGTAGAACGCCGCCGTCATTTCCCCGCTCGGTCAGACAGCGCTTGACCTCGATATGCGCAGACAACATATCGAGTGCGGTATGGGATGTCTCGATTTCTGGCACGGCCAGATTCGTAGGAAGCCCAAGCCCGTTGTCCCCATAGCAAACAGCCGTCAGTGTCTGGGCCACCCTCCATGAAACAGGGTCTATTTCGCAGGCCGCCCGTTCGCCCCCGCGCTCGATGACCGATGCCATATAGCGGGCGAGCTTTGTATTGGAGACGCTCACCGCCGCCAGATAGATGCCGAGCGCCTCGTCAGGCGTAGGCTCCGATGCCTGGCCATCTGCCTCGTTCTTTCCCAGCGCCGCGCGGCAGACATCCCCTCCATGCCCCGTCAGGGCCAGATCGACCCCATACTGCCCGGCAAGTTCCAACACCGCACTGCGGTCCAAAAACGCGTCGGCAAGGTCCATCGCGGTATCGCAGCGCCCCGCTTTAATCAATATACGCGCCGCCCGCACAACGAGTTCGGGGCGAATTTCGGCGACCAGCTTGCGCAATCGCAGACGCGCGTTGTCCTCGGTACCCAAGCAGGTAAAGCTCCGGTCTGCCGGATCGACGCCAAAAATGGGATAATCGCGGACAAGATAGGACTGGTCAATCGCCGAAAGCCTAACACCGCAAGCCTCGAGCTCCGAAATATTGCCCTCACCCATTAAGACCATCAAGCATGCCACACTAAACAGGGCGTTATTCTCGAGCGACGCCAGATCAACAAGTGCCGCACCGTAGATATTGACGATCTCGTTTTCGAGCATCTGGGCAACGTCTCCCTGCCCGTATAGTCCCGACTGCATAGCCGAGACGAGCTCGGGCACGCCCTGCGTAAGCTGATAGAAGTCGAGCGATGTGCTGATCGAAAACGCAGATGCCCACGCCGAATACTCATAGGCATGCACCTTGAGCATCTGCGCGTTGACTTTAATCGAATCGCCTAGTCCATGAATCAGCTGGCGATTCGAAGGACGGCAGCTCATAAAGACCCCAACCCCCATAGCACGCAGGCTTCGGATTCGGTCGATCAGCTCCTCGGTCTCGCCCTGGCTGAGGTTAGGCACGTTATCGATTGCAATCAGGGAGTGCGGCTTGTCCTTAAGCTCTTCGGTAACGACCTCGAGCTGCATAAACACCTCGCGCCCAATGGCGCGGTCTGCCTCAATGATCCGCACGGGACCTCGCGTCGGATCGTTTTTAACCTCTTGGGCATACTGCAGCAGCACCGAGGTTTTCCCAAAGCCATCAGGCGCGTAGAGGACTACGATGCCGGCCTTTCGGCCCTTGGCGATAAGTTCGTTCATCAAGCGATCGCGCCGCACCGTATAACTACTGCCCAGCGGCATAAGCTCGAGGTCGTCCATATTGCCCAAATCGTTAACCATGCCCGCTCCTCAACTCGACCACATGGACACCGTAACGCTAGACCATATGTATCGCTAGATGAATAGAGCGATACTACGGTTTAGGATGTTTGTTGGTACGCAAATGGCAAGTTTTTGTTCAG
>JAUUMM010000047.1:0-13668 GCA_030839365.1 Collinsella sp. | reverse complement strand
AAGGGAAGAGGCGGGGCATGCCCCGCCTCTTACACCACATCTCTGCGCGCTACCGTTAGGAAGCCTATTTTATTGAACTTATGGGGAATAACGTTGTCTTGCTTTTGGGCAAATGGGGATTTTCGGCACTCGTTACAGGGAAATTTGCTGCCACTAAATTGGTGACAGTACTCATATTTGGCATTTTTTGACCACGGGGGCTGCCGAGGCCGTGGTTTCGCCCTTTTTGCGTCGAAGCGATACACTGTTGCCGTTTGATTTCTTCGCTCAAGGAGGATGCGCATGCCGTGCACAACGATTTTGGTTGGTAAGAACGCGAGCTACGACGGGTCGACGCTGGTCGCCCGCAACGAGGACTCGTCCAACGGGGTGTTTGAGCCCAAGCGCATGCGCGTGGTGCATCCCGACGAGCAGCCGCGTGTCTACACGAGCGTCCTGAGCCACCTGACCGTTGAGTTGCCCGACAATCCCATGCGCTACACGAGCGTCCCCGACGTCGTTCCCGGTCACGGTATTTGGGCCGAGGCCGGATTCAACGAGCTCAATGTTGGCATGTCCGCAACCGAGACGCTCACCACCAACGAGCGCGTCCGCGGCGCCGACCCGCTTGTGGACTACGTGCCCGCTAGGGGCAACGAAGGCGAGGATGGATACGTTCCGGCACAGCCCGGTGGCCTGGGCGAGGAGGACATGGTGACCCTGGTCCTGCCGTACGCCAAGTCCGCCCGCGACGGCGTTCGTATCCTGGGCGACCTGCTCGAGCGCTACGGCACCTACGAGAACAACGGCATCGCCTTTAGTGATGTGGACGAGATCTGGTGGCTCGAGACCATCGGCGGTCACCATTGGATCGCAAAGCGCGTGCCTGACGACGCCTATGTGACCATGCCCAACCAGCTGGGTATCGACAGCTTTGACCTGGATGACGCCGAGGGCGCCCAGGCCGACCACATGTGCTCCGCCGACCTGCGCTCCTGGATGGCCGAGTGGCATTTGGACCTGACGCTGGGCGTTGAGGGCGACGGTCCGGCTGCGGTCTTTAACCCGCGCGAGGCCTTTGGCTCGCACAGCGACAGCGACCATGTCTACAACACGCCGCGCGCCTGGTACATGCAGCGCTGCCTCAACCCCAGTGACGTGTGGGATGGCCCCGACGCCGACTACACGCCCGAGAGCGACGATATCCCCTGGAGCCGCGTGCCCGAGCGCAAGGTGACCATCGAGGACATTAAGTACGTGCTTTCGAGCCACTACCAGGGCACGGAGTACGACTGCTACGGCAGCAAGGGCACGCCCGCCACGCGTGGCGCTTATCGCCCCATCGGCATCAACCGCAACAGCCAGCTCGCCGTGCTGCAGCTGCGCCCCTATGCGCAGCCGGCGTATCGCGCCGTGCAGTGGATGGCCTTTGGTTCCAACTCGTTTAACGCGCTGGTTCCGCTGTACGCCAACGTCGAGACCATGCCCGAGTACTATGCCGACACGCAGGCTCGCGTGACGTCCGAAAACTTCTACTGGGCCAACCGCCTGATCGGCGCCCTGGCTGACGTCCGTTTCCATGAGTGCGGCCGCGCTGTGGAGGACTACCAGGAGAAGGTCGGTGGCATGGGCCACAAGCAGATCCATGACGTCGATGCTACCGTAGCCGCTCTGCCTGAGGCCGAGGTGCCTGCCGAGCTTGCACGCGCCAATGAGGCCTTTGCCGAGTGTGTTCGTGTGGAGACCGATGCTCTACTGGGCAAGGTGCTCTACACCACGAGCTGCGCCATGAAGAACTCTTTCGCGATGAACGACAACGTGAGGTAGGGATTTCCCGTCGATCGAATAGCGCTAAAACGCTTTGTCGCTTTCACTCGATCTTGGGTACAAGAACGCCAATGCAGTTGTTTATGATTGGAGACAACCATGGTTATGAAACTCGATCAGCTTGTTAACGGCGCCATCAACGTTGGCTTTGGCGCTGCCGCCGTTGCTGTCGAAGGCGGCAAGAAGGTCCTCGACGACCTTAACACCAAGGGCGAGCAGGTCCGCAAGGACACCGCCACCCCCGATATCGCCCGCAGCGTGTCCGATATGTTCGAGCAGGCCGGTGGCACCATCTCCGACCTGACCGAGCGTCTGGGCATGCAGGGCGAGACCGCGGCCCAGCGCGTGCTTGACGAGCTTATCCTTGCCCGCGTCCGCGTCATGACCGCTCCCGAGCGCACTGCCTTCCTGGCCCATGTGCGCGACATCGTCGATTCGGTCGAGGACAACGTGACCTCGGTGCCCGTCGAGTCCGTTGAGCCCGACGATGCGAAGGATACCGAAGAGGCCGAGTAGCAGCGCAGATGGCAGATTCCACCACCGATTACAACAATCTAGATCCCTTGGGTGACGAGGCGGCGGTTGTCGATGAGGTCGACGCCGCCGTCTCGGGCGCTCGCAAGAAGCCGCGCGCCGTCGATATGGTGCCCGAGGAGCCCGACGCGATGGCGCCGGACGAGGAATACCAGCTCACGCCGGCGGGTCGTCGCGAACGCATTGGGCAGATTGTACGCCTGGTCAAAAAGTACCGCGTGTGGGATAACCTCACGCCGGTTCGTTTGCGCCGCCTGCTCGAGGAACTCGGCCCCATGTTCGTCAAGATGGGGCAGATTTTGGCCAACCGGTCCGAGATTCTGCCGCAGCGCTTTTGCGACGAGCTGCGTCGTCTGCGCTCCGACGTGGAGCCGGTGCCGTACGAGGTCGTACTCAGCTGTCTGGAAGAAGAATACGGCCTGCGCCTGGGGGAGATGTTCGATGCGATCGACCCCAACCCGCTCGGTAGCGCGTCGCTCGCGCAGGTGCACCGCGCTCGTCTGGTGACGGGCGAGGACGTGGCCGTCAAGGTGCAGCGCCCCGGTGCGCAGCAGGTTATGGCGCAGGACATCGATATCATCCGCTCGGTGGTGCGTATCGTTTCCAAGTTCGTCAACACCGATCAATTCGTTGACCTGCACGGCGTGGTCGAGGAGCTGTGGACCTCGTTTCGCGAGGAGACCAACTTTTTGGCCGAGGCCAAAAACCTCAACGACTTCTACGAGTTCCATAAGAGCGTTCATGGCGTGACGTGCCCTAAATCCTATCTGGACCTGTGCACCGAACACGTGGTGGTTATGGACTACGTCGACGGCATTTCGATCGCCGATCCTGAACGCTTGGTGGCCGAGGGCTATGACTTGGAAAAGATCGGTGCCGCAATCGTCGAGGACTACTCGACGCAGGTGCTTGATGACGGCTTTTTCCATGCTGACCCGCATGCGGGAAACATCATCCTCAAAGACGGTATCGTTTACTTTATCGACTTGGGTATGGTCGGACGCATGTCGAGCCACGACCGCGGTATCGTCAAGGACATGATTTTCGCCGTGGCCGAGGGCGACGTGCCCAAGCTCAAGGATTCGCTCATGCGCTTCGCCGTGACGCGTGGCGACTCGGCTGAGCTCGATCATTCGGCCTTTTTGTCCGATTTGGACTTTATCGTGGCTGACTTTGCGGGCCTTGACCTTAAGGACCTAGATATCGGCGAGTTTTTGACTTCGCTGTTAAACCTCGCGCGCAAAAATGACGTTGAGCTGCCGAGCGTGGTGACGATGTTCGCCCGCGGCATGGTGACGCTCGAGGGCCTGTTGACCGAGTACATGCCCAACGTCAACATGATCCAGATCATCCAGACGCACATCAAAAACGAGAAGAGCACCTACGCCCGCATGCGCGAGATGAGCCGCGACTTTGCAGCGAGCAGTTATCGCGCGGCGAAGGGCTCGCTCGAGGCGGCCGAGTATCTGGGCTTGGCTTCGCGCATGCTCACACGCGGCCAGCTTAAGGTGAACACGCAGATCATGAGCAGCGATAAGGCGCTGCGACAGCTGGGTGGAATTATCGACCGCATGTCGATGGCTATTGTTATCGCCGGCTTGTTTATCGGTTCGTCGGTGGTGTACTACGCGCGCATCGAGCCGGTTGTGTTTGGTATCCCGGTCATTGGCTTTATGGGCTACGTGAGCGCGCTGGTGCTGGCGCTTATGCTGGGCCGCAATATCTGGCTCAACAGCCACGGCGGCAAGCGCTAGAGGCTGCGACCGTCACCGCATTTTCCTTTCGCAAACAATAGCTTTTACCTTGGGCTTCGCCTGCGTGCGAGGCCCTTTTGCGTGATAGCATATTGACGGTTTTAATCGATGGCCTAGATGGTGGTGCGGAGACGCACGAATGCGCGGTTTTCCTGCGCGTTTGGGGGAATCGGGGTGCAAGTCCCCGGCTGTACCAGTAACCGTAATTCCTCTTGGCTCGGGATGTTCGCGTCGCAGATCGGACGGCGCGCCCGAGTCGTTAAGGTTAAGTCGGATCGCCTCCCATCTTGCATGCGGCTGCGGCGTATGCCGCCGGTGTGCATAGGGCTCTGGAGGGAAGGGGGACCCCGATGGGGGAACTCGAGCGCAACATGCGCGATGACGTGGGGCAGCTTCAAGGCAACGCTCCAAGTACAGACAGTAGGAGACAAATGGATATGTTTGAGGACGAGTGCCAGCGTGCCTCGCTTCGTCGCCGTGGCGTAATCGCGCGCGGCGTGGCGAAGCGCTGCCTGGTGGCATTCCTGGCCTTCGCGATGGCCTTTGGCACCACGCCGGCTCAGCTGTGGGCCGAGGGCGCCGAGGGCATTGCCGAGGCTGTGGCTCAGGCTGCGACGCCGAGTGAGGGCACGGGGGCCGCGGACGGTACTGCCGACCAGGGCAAGGCCGAGGTTTCGGATTCCGGGAGCGCGCCTGCAGCTAGTGCCGCCACTACAGAGGCAGCAACTGGCGACGAAGGCTCGGCGACGGGGGAGAGCCCTGCCACGAGCGAGCAGTCTTCGACGGCATCCGCTGGCCAAGCAGGATCTGCCGCCGCGGCTGCCGTCCAGACAGAGAACCCGACAGAAACCGGCGATGTCGCCAAGAAGCAAGTCGAGGTCTCGTTCTCGATTATCGGCACCGATGCCGACGGCAAGGCTCAGACCTGGGTGGCACCTACGCAACTCAAGCTCGACGAGGGCGCGACGGCTGCGGATGCCTTCGTTAAACTGCAGCAGAAGACGGGCTTCAAGGCGGATTACGATCCGAACACGGCATACGGTTTCTACCTCAAAAGCATCACATCCCCGAGCGATGGCCGTACGCTTGCCTTCGATCCGGCGACTTATGCCTACTGGCAGCTGTTCGTCGACGGCGCGTCTTCCTCGGTTGGCGCGAGCAGCGTCAAGCTCACCCAAGGGCAGAAGATTGAGTTTGCCTATACGGCTGGTAGCGCGTCCCCTGTCGTTAAGGACCAGGTTGCCGCAAATGTGACCGTCATTGGTCGCGATGCCCAGGGCAAGACTCAGACTTGGGTCGATAACGCGCAGTATGTGGTGACGTCCGGTTCGAGCGCGCTTGACCTTACGAAGGCCGCACTCGAGGCGAACGACATTGACGCCGTTGCTGCGGGCTCCTTCATTCTGAGCCTTAAGTACAACGGTGTTGAGCTGGGTACGCCCCAAGATTATTCGACCTATTGGCAGCTGTTCATCAACGGCAAGTCGAGTGACTATACGGCGGACAATGTCACCATCCATGCCGGCGATACCGTTACGTGGTTCTACGGTGGCTGGGGCGACCAGCTGCCCTCCGATTCTGTCCATGCTTCTGTTCAGGTTCTCGGTAAGGACAAGGACGGCAAGCAGCAGGTTTGGGCTTCGACGGGCCAGACGAGTCTCAAGGCAGGCTCCACTGCCAAGGATCTCCTTGAGCAGACCGGCCTTAAGCTCGATGCCAGCGAATCGTCTTGGGGCTGGTTCCTCAACGGCATTTATTCGCCATTCGATGGCAAGTCCTATGGCTGGGATGCTGCGACCAATAGCTATTGGCGCTTCTACGTAAATGGCAAGTTCGCCGACGTTGGCGCCGGTGCCTACAAGCTCCAGGAGGGTGACGCCGTCACCTTTATGTATGGTGCTGACGCCGATGCCCTCCCCGGTCAGGTGCTTGGATCCGCCGATGTTATCGGTCCCGATGTCAACGGGAACAATACGCGTTGGGGCACGGCAAGCAATGTTTCTCTGCCCGAAGGCTCCACGGCCCAGAACCTTATTGAGGCAGTTCTGAAGGCCAAGGGCGTTGCGTACAACGGCTCCCAGAGTGGTGAGTACTGGTTCCTGAATTCCATTACTTCGCCGTTCGATCACAAGCCGTATGGTTGGGATGCTGCGACCAATAAATATTGGCATCTGTATATCAACGGAGAGCCCTCCTTACTCTGCGCCAATCAGATTACGCTCCAGAGCGGCGATAAGGTCACGCTTGCCTATACCACCGATAATTCGCCCATGCCCGATCCCGACAAGATTGTCGTGGATCCGAGCGCGACAACTCCTGATTGGGATGCCGAGTGGGCCGGCTACGGCAACAGTGGCAACGGTTCGACCGTAACGGATGCCAAGACGCCTGCGCAGGCCGCCGGTCTTAAGTGGGCCTTCGATTGGAAGGCCGAGTCTGGTCAGCAGTATGCCAACTGCAGCGAGCCTGTCATCGCTAACGGCTTTGTGTACATTGCGACCGAGAACGAGCTCATTAAGATCGATTCGTCCACGGGCAAAAAGGTTGCCTCTGCGCCGCTTGCCTCTAAGGCGAGCTATACCTCTCGTCCGATCTACACCAATGGCCTTATCATCGTTCCGCTCAACGGCGGTGCGGTCCAGGCGATTACTGCAGACAAGCTGATCTGCAAGTGGCTGACGCCTGGTTTGACGGACTTGACGCAGAGCTCCTGCACCGTCGTTTCGGACGGCGAGTACGTCTATGTAGGCTCGGTCGATATTTCGTATGATGAGAATTACAACGCGACCTACGGCAACGGCTCCTTTATGCGCATTAAGATTGCCACGGGCGAAGTTTCTTGGCAGAACATTGACCCTGCCGAGGGCTATTACTGGACTGGTGCGGCTTTGACGGATAAGTATGCCATCGTTCCTACGAGCGCGGGTACGCTTAAGTGCATTGATAAGACGACGGGCGATGTCGTTTCGACCATGAAGCTCGGCGCTGTTGCAAATGCCGATTGCATTGCCGATCCGTCCAATGGTTCGACCTTCTATCAGATGACGCACGACGGAAAGCTCCATGTGATTTCGCTCTCGGCGAAGGGCGTACTGAGCGAGCAAGAGACGGTTGATCTGGGCCTTACGAATAATCTGAGCGCCCCTGCGGTGTCTGGTGACAATCTGATTGTCGGCGGACAGACGGCTACGGGCTCTGCTCTGGTTCTCTATAACCTGAAGACGGGTAAGACCACGATGGTCGCTGCTGCCGACGGCAAGGCGCTGCCGGCTGGCCTCAACGGTATTGCTGCTACTCCGCTGGTGAGTGTTCAGGGCGGCAAGACCTATGTGTACTTCACCGTTAACAGCGCGGATAGCAAGGATTACGTCAACTACTCTGCTGGTGGTGGCGTGTATCGCTATACGCTCGGCGATGCAGAGGCGACGCAGATTTATGATGCGGCTGGCCATTACCAGTACTGTGACTCTCCGGTCATTGCCGATGCATCTGGCAACCTGTACTACATCAATGACTCGGGCACGCTGTTCAAGCTTGGGGCCGTTGAGTCTTGGACGGTTGCCTTTAATTCCAACGGCGGGTCTGCTTGCGATACTAAGTTTGTTGCTACGGCCGATGGCAAGCTGGTCAAGCCGGCCGATCCGACGCGCGATGGCTACACTTTCGGCGGTTGGTTCACCGATGAGGCTTGCGCGCAGGCGTATGACTTTAGCACGCCGGTGACGGCCGACCTGACGTTGTATGCCAAGTGGACCAAGAATGCCGTTAACCCTGGCGGTAATGGCGGTTCTGGCACTAATGGTGGCAACGGTGGCGTTGGTTCGAATGGCGGCGGCGGTTCTAGTACCGGTACTGATTCCGGCACTGGCGCTGGCGCGGGTTCTGGCTCCGGCTCGAAGGGCGGCGCTATTGCCCCGGGCAAGAAGCCGGTGACCAAGACGACGGTGTCGACCAAGACCGAGACCAAGGACAACAAGTCCGACAAGAAGTCCGACAAGAAGTCTGACAACAAGTCTGACAAGAAGGACAGCAAGTCCGACAAGAAGTCCGATTCCAAGTCCGATACGGGTGCTGCTTCCACGACCACTGCTAAGAAGCCCTCTGGTGCTTCCGAGCAGGAGACTGGCACCAATCCGCTCGCCATTGTTGGCGTTGCCGCCGGCGTCATCGGACTCGCCATCGTCGGCGTGTTCGTGTTCACCAAACGTCGGTAGGTGAGGGCTGTGTCCAATAAATCCAAGGACGCTGACCCCAAGCAACCAGATTCCTCGTTCATTCAGTTCGACGATGCAAAGCAACAGGGCGCCGCTTCGGCGGCGTCCGCCTCTCGTCGCAAGGCGCTCCTTGGCGTTCTTGCTGCCGCGTGCACCATTCTGATCGTCGTCTCGCTGGGCTTCGTCCATCCTTCCGAGAGCGGCGCCTGGTCCATTGACTGGATCGTTCAGACCGTGACGGGGGAGAGCGTCGTCGCCAAGGACACCAAGGGGTCTGGCTCGTCTGCCGCTTCGGGCGAGGCTAGTTCCAAGGATTCCAAATCTTCGAATGATGCAAAAGACGAGCCCAAGGGTTCGAACGACGCCAAGGACGATTCCGAGTCTTCAAACAAGGAATCGGACAAAAACTCGGATAGCAAGAAGTCCGATGGTCAGGACAGCAAGAGGTCTGGCGATAAATCCGCTGCCCAAAATACGGGAGCCGGTGATACTTCCAATGTGTCTGGCGGTGCTTCTTCGGGCGGCGGTCAGTCGTCTGATGGAGCCTCACCCTCTAATGGCGGAAGCGCTTCCTCGGACGGCCAGGGCGGCTCGCAGGAGTCCAACTACGTTACGGTGACGGTTTCGGTCACATCGAGCGCTGTGGGCAATCCTGTGTCCTCTGGTGGCACCTTTACCTTTAACGAAGGCGCTACCGTTTACGATGCCCTGTGCGCGCTAGGCCTTTCTGTCAACGCACACGGCTCGTCGTACGGCACGTATGTTTCCGCGATTGGTGGTTTGGCCGAGAAACAGTACGGCGGCACGAGCGGGTGGATGTACTCCGTCAACGGCACAACGCCCATGACGGCCTGTAGTAACTACGTTCTCTCAAACGGCGACAACGTAGTCTGGTATTACGTTACAGGCTAGAGGCCTCGACATAGCGCGTCAGACGGGCGGTTCGGACAAACATCCGGGCCGCCCGTTTTTAACGCGAATTGGACTGGGTCGCCGGGTCTCTCGGCAAACAAAAAACCGGTTGGAATGGGAATTCCAACCGGTTATACATTCAAGCAAATAGTGAATCGACTACGACCGTGCGCCCTCGAGGAAGAAGCGGCGGCTGAAGTAGTTGTACCAGGTGACGAGGAACGTGGCGATGGCCTTCATGGCCTGGTAGCCGATGCTCAAAAACGTGACGCCCACAAACATGTACAGGTCGTTGAGGCCCAGGCCGATCACCGACAGGATGGTGAAGATCGTGAACTCGCGCTTGCGGCTCATGCCTTCGCGGTGGTCGAACACGTACTTCATGCTGAGCCAGTAGTTGACCACGACGGACGTGATAAACGAAACCGTGGTGCTCATCAAAAAGTCGAGGTGGAACAGCTCGACGAGCGCAATGAGCATGCCCCAGTCGATGCCAAAGGAGATAAGACCCACGACAGCAAACTTGAGGAACTGCTTGGTATGAGGTTGTGCCAGCGCCTTGCGCACGTAATCACATCCAATGCGTTGATGAATCGAGCAGAGGATACTTTAGAGCTTTTACAAGGGAAACGTAAGGTCTTTGCCAAGAACTATATGAACTCGCCAAATTTTCAAGAGCTAATCCGCAAACGTTGAAAATTTGCCCGTAAACGAGCGGCACCCACGGACGATACTGCGCTGAGTGCACGTCGTCCGTGGGCGCCGTAATGCTGCAGGGGTTTCGAGCTACTTGGTCTCGTCGCCCTCCAGGAAGATCTTTCGGGTCACAAAGTTGTAGACCATGACAAGCGCGGTGGCGCAGATCTTGGCGATATTGGCCTCGAGCCCCAGACCGGCGTTGAGCGCCAGCACGATGCCGTCGTTGAGCACCAAACCGATCACGGACAGCACGACAAAGATGATGAACTCGCGGCGGCGGCTCATGCCTTCCTTGTGCGCAAACACGTACTTCATGCTTGCGAGGTAGTTAAAGATGAGTGAGATGATAAAGCCGCTGGTGTTGGCGATTAGGATGTTGAGGCCCAGACCGTAGTGGAGCAGATTCATAATGCCAAAGTCGATAACCGTGGCAATGACACCGACGACGCCAAATTTCATGATCTGCGCAAGGAGCTTTTGCATGGTACCTGCCTTAAGCTGGCGCCGAAGCGCCGCGGGGATGACAAACTCAGCAAGTTTAGCCAATCCCCGCGGGTGGTGCTAGGCGCGCTCCTCGATAGCACCGTTTCTATATGCATCGAGCAGCTGACGCAGGTCCTGGATTTGGCTGCGGATCTTGGCGCCAGTATCGGTGTCGCTCACCATGCGGCGACGGTCTGCTTGGTCAAAACGGTTGGTCTCGCTCTCGATGTCGATGTTGCGCGTGAGCGCTTCGGCGACGGTGGTAAAGGCCTGATGCGACTTGAGACGGCAGCCGCGCGAGCTCGAGATGAGCGTATAGCCGGCGATACCCGTCTTGGGATGGTAAGCGCGGCAGAAGCCGCCGTCGATGACCAGCAGCTTGCCCTCGGCGCGGATGGGCTGCTCGCCCTTGGTGGTTTTAACGGGCGTGTGGCCGTTGATGATGTGGCCGGTCGGCGAGCATGCCATGGGCGCGACGCCAAACTCGCGCATGATGTCATCGCAGACCGAGGGCGACTTGGTAAGCGTAAAGTACGGGTCCATCGGCTCGACCCAGGTGCTCTTATCGGCGATATAGGCGCGCTCAAAGGTACGCACCAGGCGTCCGCTGGCGGGTGAGTTAAAGCCAATCCACAGGTACCACATCCAGTCGAGGGCGTCGCGGTCGCCCACGCGCCAGGCGCGGCGGGCGATGTGGTCGCAAAAATCGAGATAATCGCGCCCGGCGTGCCAGGTGCCCAGACAGTTCATGCTGCTAAAGGTGCCGTCTTCGTTGAGCGGAACGCAGCCGTGGAAGAGCAGGTTGCCGTTGGCGACCTTGTACATCGAGCCGTGGGAATAGAGGAAATCGATATGGCGATGCAGGTGATCGGCGGTGACAAACTCGGACACGAGCTTGTCGATGATGTGCTGCTCCTGGGGCGTGAGCGTATAGGGGTCCGCTGGATCGACAGTGGGGAAGTCGTTGGTCGTGAGTGGCCACACGCTGCCGTCGGCGAGCGTGACCGTGCCGGTGCCGTGCTCGATCTTGTCGAGTAACAGACGGTCGGCCATGTCGAACTCGGGGTGACGCTGGATAATCTGGCCCTCGAGTTTAAAGAGCAGCACGTTGATGGCCTTGATTAGCGGGGTGATGGACTCACCAGCGGTGTAGGTGGCATCGGCAAAGGCGACGAGCTCGCGCAGCGAGATGCCATAGTCGTTCTCGAGGATCTCGTAATTGTCGTAGCGCAGATTGTTGCGCAGCACCGTGGCGATGCAGGCGGGCTCACCGGCCGCAGCGCCCATCCACAGCAGGTCGTGGTTGCCCCACTGGATGTCGAGCGAATGGTAGGTGAGCAGGCGGTCCATAATCTTGGCAGCGCCGCCGCCACGGTCGAAGATATCGCCCACCAGGTGCAGGTGGTCGACGGCCAGGCGCTTGATGAGCGAGGCGAGCGACTCGATAAAGTCGTCGGCGCTTGCGGTCTCCAGGATGGATTCGATAATGCGCTCGTGATAACGCACGCGATAGTTGTTCTCGTCTGGATGCGTGTGCAGCAACTCGTCGATGATGTAGGCGTAATCGCGTGGGATGGCCTTACGCACCTTGGAGCGCGTATAGCGGCTCGAAAGCGAGCGGGCAACCATGATGAGCTGGTCGAGCATTGTCTTGTACCAGGTGGGGGAGTCTTCGCGCTGGCTGCGGACCAGCTCGATCTTCTCGCGCGGGTAGTAGATGAGCGTGCACAGCTCGCCCTTTTCGTCAAAGGTGAGCGTGTCGCCAAAGATCTCGTCGACATGTTCGCGCACGACACCCGAGCAGTTGTTGAGGATGTGCATAAAGGCTTCGTACTCGCCGTGCACGTCGCTCATAAAATGCTCGGTGCCTTTGGGCAGGTTGAGAATGGCCGAGAGATTGATGATCTCGGTAAACGCGGATTGCTCGGTGGGAAATTGTCTCGACAGCAGACGCAGATACTTAAAGTCTTGCGGATTGCGATCGAATGCGACCATGAAACACCTTCCGATATGGTTGGTAAAACTGATAAAACAGCGTCAAGCGTTTATCAGTATGCGCCGGCTTTGTTTCGATTTTGCGCCGGTGGCTGAATTGTCAGCTGAACGGTTTGCTAAATCGATTTAGTTGAGGTTGATGTGTCGGTTAAGTGGAGACGAAGGGGATGATTTTGCCCATGTTGGCCCATGGCGGGGATGGGGATGTTGATGATAAAGATATTCAATGCCAATGGTTCGAATTGGTAAATAGTGGACATTTGTATCGTATTTAGGCTTGCTGTGCGATAATTTGCGTAGCAATACTTAAGGAGCCTCATATGAGTGATTTTGTCCTGACCTGTGAATCCGCCGCCGATCGAACCCGTGAGTTCTTTGCGTCGCGCAATATCCCTGTCGTGTGTTTTCATTACGAGATCGACGAGGTTGTCTATACGGACGATCTGTATCAGTCGATTGCGCCGGACGAGTTTTTTGCCCAGATTGCCGCGGGCGCCATGCCCAAGACGTCTCAGGTGAGCGTGGGTGAGTACGAGGAGTTTTGGGAGCCGTTTGTTGCCGAGGGTAAAGACGTGCTGCACCTGACGTTGTCGTCGGGTATTTCGGGCACGTATGGATCGGCCTGCGTTGCGGCGCAGATGCTCGCGGATCGCTATCCCCAGGGCGGCAAGGTGCGCGTCATCGATTCGATGGGGGCGTCTTCGGGCTTTGGCCTATTGCTGGAATATGCCGCCGACGTTCGCGATAGCGGCGCTTCGCTCGACGAGACGGCCGCGTGGATTGAGGAGCATAAACTCAACCTGCACCACTGGTTCTTCTCGACCGATCTGTCGAGCTACCTGCGCGGCGGTCGCATTTCGGCCGCGAGCGCGATTATCGGCACGGCGCTTAAGATTTGCCCACTTATGACGGTCGATTGCGAAGGTGGGCTGTCGCCACGTGAGAAGATTCGCACTAAGAAGCGCGCGATTTCCGAGATGGCTAAGACCATGATGGCGCACGTGCAGGACGGTGCGGATTATTCGGGTAAGTGCATCTTGTCCCATTCGGCGTGCCGCGAGGATGCCGAGGCCGTTGCGGTGCTGATTGAGGAACAAATTCCGCAGCTCAAAGGCAAGATTGAGATCAACAATATCGGTGCTCTGATCGGTTCGCACACCGGACCTGGTACGGTGGCGCTCTTCTTTATGGGCGACAAGCGCGTGGATTAATTTGCCCCGTCACGTCGCTGCATGATTGCTCAAACGAAAACGGCCCGCCTCACATTTGTG
>JAUUMM010000046.1:0-13718 GCA_030839365.1 Collinsella sp. | reverse complement strand
TTGCTGCTCTACAGTCCTGCGCAAGACGGAAAGCACATTAAGTGCTTTCCTTTGCGTGCGGAACTCGCGACAAACTTAACCCCCGCCCTCAGCCCCGGAAGCCCTCCCTGCCGTCACATTATTCAACCAGTTTTGCGGGCGTGCGCCGCTGCGCGGCTAGCCCGCGTGCTCCTCGGCGGGGTTGGTCTGATTGTTTTTGTTGAAGCTCTGCCTTTGGCTCAAATGGAAACGGGAGACGCATCTGCATCCCCCGCTTTTGTTGTGGTTACTCTAGGTCAATAAATTTAGTGCTTAGGATCTTGCCGTCTTTTACTAGCATTCTGGCCATGGTGGGGCCTCGGGTGCCTCTGGGGTAGCTGGCGCTGCCCGGGTTGAGGACTAAGCAACGGCCCACTTGGGCTTCTTTGGTTACGTGGGTATGGCCGTTGATGGCTACGTCTACGGATCCCACCGGAAGGTCTTCGCGGTAGTGGGCTACGGCGAATTTGAGGCCTTCGTAGGTAAAGAGCGCAAGACGGTCTACATCGGGGCCGTAGTCGCGGTAGTAATCGTTGTTGCCCAGTACGGCCCGAACGGGGGCGATGGTGCATAGGTGCTCGTAGTCCATCTCTGACGTGAGGTCGCCGGCGTGGATGATCAGGTCTGCGCCCTCAAGCTCATCCAAGAGCGCAGGCGATAAATAGCCGTGGGTGTCCGAGATGATGTCGATACGCCTGGCGCTTGCACTGTTCATGGGATCCCTTCCGCAAAAAACGATTCGGCAGATACATACAAAAAGGCCCCACGGCTCCGCAGACGATGGGTCTACAGGGCTGCGGGGCCAGTGTGCTAGAGACTCAGAGCCTTCTTGAGCGGCACGACGCGGCGGCGCGAAACCGGCACGCGTTCGTCGACGCCCGTAATGCCCAGCTGGATGGCGCCCGAGGGCACCGTCTCCACATCCGTGACGCACGCCAAGTTGACGATATAGCGGCGGTGAACACGGAAGAAGCCAAAGTCGCAGAGCTTGGCCTCAAACTGCGCCAGCGAGGTCGTCGACAAAAAGCGATCATCGACGGTATAGATGCAGGAGTAATCGTCCTTGGCCATGATAAAGCGAATGTCGTCCACGGGAATGAGCACCTTGCGGCCGCCCTTTTCCACCGGGATACGCTCGATGGTCACCTTGCTGTCCGTAACCGGCTTGGTGCGTTGCATGACCTTCTCGATCGCGCGATCCAAGCGAGCTTCCTCGACCGGCTTCATCAGATAATCGACGGCATCCACGTCGAATGCCTCGACCGCATGGTCACTATACGCAGTCACAAACACGATCGCCGGCGGATTTTTGAGCTTATGCAGCGCCTCGGCAAGTTGCAGGCCCGAGGCACCGGGCATCGAGATATCGAGAAACACGACATCCACGCGACTTTCCATAAGCATCTCGATGGCGGAGCGGACGCTCGACGCCTCCGTGATCGTGCCGATCTTGCCCGTTTGCTCGAGCAGGAAGCGAAGCTCCGAGCGAGCCGGCGCCTCATCATCCACAATCATCGCACGCAGCATAGGGATAAAACCTTTCGTCAACTAACTACGCCGGGCATCCGTCGCATGACGTTGAGCCCGTAGCCTTTTATTTTACTCTTGAATGTCAAAGATGCTCTCTGACAAATCAAGATGAAGGAGCACTTTGGTGCCCTTGCCCGGCGCCGATTCGACACGCGTATAGGAGTGCGGCCCATAAAAGCGATGGATGCGCTCCGAAATATTGTGCATGGCCACACCGGCGCCGCCACCCTGGGGAGAGCTGGCGTCGGGACGGGCGGAGCGCTCGTCAAACAGTCTGGCGGCGGTACCCTCATCCATGCCCACGCCATTATCGGCCACGGCAATCAAGATTGCATCCTCGCCGTCTTGGTGAACGGTCACGTCGATCCTCAGGGCGTCGTCATCGCCCATACCATGACGTACGGCGTTCTCGACAATCGGCTGGATCACGAACGCCGGCACCAGCGTATCTTCCACGTCCTCGGACACATCGAACGTCGCAAGCACGCGGTCCTCGCCAAAGCGGGCCTTCTCAAAGGTAAGGTAGCGCTTGGTCTGTGCAACCTCGCGCGAGACCGGAATAAGCGATCCCGAGTTGTCGAGCGTGGCACGATAGAACGATGAGAACTCACGAAGCAGTTCGCGGGCCCGCAGCGGGTCGGTGCGCGTAAACGATGCAATGGTGTTCAGCGTGTTGAACAGGAAGTGCGGGTTAATCTGCGCTTGCAGCGCACGCACCTCGGCGCGCGCCGTGAGTTCCTTTTGCACCTCGAGCTCGTGGATGGCGAGCTGTGTGGACAAGATCTCGGCAAAGCCCGAGGCAAGCGCGTACTGGGTACGGTCGACGGCGCGCGGGGTCTTGTAGTAGAACTTGAGCGTGCCGACGGTACGATCGCCCACCTTGATGGGGGCGATAATGCCGGCGGGGACTTGGTTGTGCGAGCCATCCGAGCCCACGACATCCACCATACGGTTGAACGACTGCACGATGCCATGTTCGATAACGTAGCGTGTGGCAAGCGTGTGGATGGGAGAATCTGGCAGTAGTTTTTCCTCAAACTCGCCTGCGCAGGCCAACACGTTGCCCTCGTCGGTGATGGCCACCGTCATGGCGCGCGTCTCGGGCAAAATGCGCTGGCACACCAAACGCGCCGATTCCTGTGTCAAACCGCCCTTAATGTCCTCGAGCATGGCCGAGGCCACCGAGAGCGTCTCCTCGGTGTACTGGGAGCGCACCGAATCGGGATTGAGCGTCAAAAAGATAAAGATGCACAGAAAGATGCACAGCAGCGCGCAGGCAATCACCGTGGCGATCGGCTCGATACCGGTCACCAAGGCAAAAATAAAGTACACCAGCACGCAAATGGCGCAGGCAACGGCAATGATGCGAAAGATTGATATTGAACTATCGCGCTGGGCGCGGCGGTCGATCATTCGGCCCCCTCCAGGATACTGATCAGTTGTGCGTCACGCCAAAGCCCGTCCATGATCTTGGGCCAAAAGCTCTGGAAACGCAGGTAGCTTGCAGCGTTTTGGCGCGCATAGGCCTTTGCCTCGTCGATACCATGGCGCCAGATGCGCAGGTAGCCCTCATGCTCGCGGGTAAACACGCTGCGGACCATAGCGGTCTTGCGCACGCGGTCGTCGAGCTCGCGCGAAATCCACGGGCCCGGGTAGGGCATGAGCGATGCCGCCGTAACGGGAATGAGCTCCTTTTGATGCGCGGCGAATGTCAACTTTGCCCTTTCGTAGTACCAACGGTATACATCCTGCATAAAGCGCGGTGAGCGCTTTTCGGACTCCGGAGGCAGATGACGCACGGTCCACTCGTTATCGAACCACACGTCGTAGCCAAACATGCGCATGTTAAAGAGGTAATCCAAGTCCTCGCCGCGGGTGATAAACGGGTCAAAGGCCACACGCGTAAAGGCGCGGGCGTGCAGGGCCATCAGGCCACCGCACACGTAGTTGGAGCGCGAGATGCGGGTGCCCGAGAGCGCCTTTTTCATCCAACGGTTGAACTCGATGCGCTTGGTCCACCAACGATGGCAGATGCCCGCCTTGTCCGTGGGAGCCAGCGGCGAGCCGTCGCGATCGTAGAAATAGCCGCTCTTGACCAAGATCGGCAAGCCCTGACGCGTCTGCTGCCCCAACGCATAGGTCGCGCGCTTCATAAAGTCGGCGTCGATGACAGTCTCATCGTCATCCAAAAAGATAACCGCGTCATGCCCCAGCACAGCGGCACAGGCTAGCCCCATGTTGCGGATGGCACCGTAACCTCGCAGGCTCACACACTCGCCCGAACCCTTGGGCGCGATCTGAGCAACCCGGTCTGCGATGCGCGAGGCCTGGGTGTTGGTAACAACGGTGACCTTGAGCGTGGGATGCGCGTCGACAATCTCGTGCACGCGCAGCGACACATCGGCTGTGGCAGAAACGGGACAGACCACCAAAAGGATGATGCGCGGGATGTCACGTACCTGCTCAAGCGAGGCCAGGCAGCGGTCGAGTTCGGGATTGTCGGCGTTGAGACGCGTCGAATGGTCATAGGTGCCAGGGGCGTTTGCGCAAGCGTCATCGCCCGCCCAATACGTTGGAATCACGACCGTGGCGTTCATGCCTTACCCTCCCTGCAACACAAAAACGGGACGCCGCCAAACACAGGCGACGCCCCGCGACCTAGCTGATTCCATCATACCCACTTGGACAAATCATTGCTCGCAAGTCGCAATGTTTATTGCGGATAACCCCAAAATAGTACCGTGGACAGGCACAATGGCTGCTCGCTCCTATGCGGCATGCTCTGCCGCCCGAGTCATGCGGGACAGGCGGACCAGCAGCATAAAGCCAACGACCAGCAGCACGCCAATGGAAAGGACGCCCAGCGACGGGTTGCCGGTCAGCGAGGTGACGACCGACACCAAGAAGGTGCCCATAACGCTTGCATAACGACCAAAGATGTCAAAGAAGCCGTAGTACTCGTTGGACTTTTCCTTGGGGATAATGCGGCCAAAGTAGCTACGGCTGAGCGCCTGCACACCGCCCTGGAACAGGCCGACCATAATGGCAAGCACCCAGAATTCAAAGGCGGTCTTTAGGAAGAACGCGGCGAACAGCACAATCCCCATGTAGGCGGCGACCGCCACCAGGATCATGTTGAGCGTGCCCACGCGTCCGGCGAGCTTGCCGTAGATGATGGCGGACGGAAAGGCCACGAACTGCGTGACGAGCAGCGCCAGCACCAGCTGCGTCGAATCGATGCCCAAGGCCGATCCGTAACTGGTGGCCATGGAAATGACCGTGTGCACACCGTCGATATAGAAGAAGAACGCGATCATGTAGACCAGCACGGTCTTGTTGTGAGCGATCTCGCGCATGGTGTGTCCGACCTCGGAGAACACACCGCCCACGATGTGGCCGATGGTGTCCTCGGGACCACGCTCGCGACCGTACTTCTGCTTATAGGTGCGAATGAGCGGCAGGGTAAAGATGAGCCACCAGGCGCCAGTGATGACAAACGACAGACGCGTTGCCAGCATGGTGGGGATACCAAGAGCGGAACCACCCATGATAAGCGCCAGGCAGATGATGAACGGCACGGTGGAACCGATGTAGCCCCAGGCATAGCCCGAGCTGGACACGGCGTCCATGCGCTCGTCGGTGGTAATGTCGGGCAGCATGGCGTCGTAGAACGTCATAGAAGAGTTAAGGCCGATGGTGCACAGCACGTACACGGTCAAAAATGCCATGGCGGACATTGGGATAGCCTGCGCCAGGCAAAGAACCAGGCCCGTGAGGAAGAAGCCCAAGAAGAACTTGATCTTGTTGCCGGCGTAATCGGCAAGCGCGCCCAGAATGGGCATGAGCATGGCAATGACCAGCGAGGCAATCGTCTGCGCGTTGCCCCAAGCGACCACCAGGTCTGCCGAGGAAGCACCGGTATTGATGGCGTTAAAGTAGATGGGCACCACCGAGGTATTGAGCAGCACGAGGGCCGAGTTTCCCACATCGTACATGACCCAGTTACGCTCGAGCTTGGTGTATTTCATGGACAGGGACCCTTCGTATTCGCCCGATATGCAGTTAGTTCATCGTACCCCAATTGCACAGAGGCACCGGTAAGGATTCGGCAAAGAGACAGGAGCGGACCCTACTCCTCGCGGTCGAACTCCTCGTCGGTGCCGAGCACGCGACCGCTGTAGTTGACGTGACTGGTCACGGCCTCCATGTCACCGGTCTCGATAAAACGCGCGACCGTGCACCCGTAATCGACCAGCGCGCGATCAAAGACCTCGGGGAAGCTCTCGTTCGAGACCTCATCGGTAAAGGGATTCTTCCATGTCAGATGGCCCAGGTTACCGGTGCGCTCGGGCAGCTCCGTCGTCACGCGATGGGCAAGGCCGTCGAGCAGCGAGTAGTCGTGCACCAACCCCTCAACCAGCGAGATCGCGCGCGTCTTTACGGAGCCGGCCGGCTCAATCGCACGGTAAAGTCGCTGCATATTGGCAACGGCAGCACCGTACTCCCCCGCCGGGATATCGATGCCGTACACGCGTCCGGCAACATAGCTCATCAGCACGCCGGCCACGCGATTGATGCGATCGGTGGTGACGATCTCGCCCGCCGGCGGGTAATCGTCGACCGTAGCGCCATCGCGTTTAAGCTGCAGCATCAGTACATCCAAGTCGCTCTCGATCACAGCATGGACCTGACTGCTCGAATCCTCAAGCTCTGAATCGGACTCCACGATGCCAAACTGCTGCTCATAGACAAAGGGGTGGGCGTTGCGGTCGAGCACGTAATGAGACAGCAGGCCCAGCGCAAAGGCGCGACCCAAGCTGGCGTCGCGCGGCAGCAGATGCGACACGCCGTCGCGCAGGCACGCGAACTGGCGAGACATGCGCGAGCGATGCATGACCTGCGCCAGCAGCGTACAGCCGGAAACACGCGGTGTCAGAATGTGAAAGAAAAACGGGTCGGGGCCTTGGTTGCCCAAGATAAAGGCAATGCGCTCTTCATCGGACGTGATGACGCCCTGCGGAAGACGGTCGATGCTTTCCTCGCCAAACAGATGATGGGTGATAAGCGCGGGCATAATGATCCTTTCCATTTCATTCGATGCCACCCATTATGCCCACCGCGCGCCCATGCCAAACCTGCGATGGTAAACGACGGCACGCAAGCCTCTTACGCAAGCCCCAGGTGCGACTTGACCTCGGCGGCACGACGACGGGACACCGGTACCGTCGAGCTCACGCGGTCGAGCCTGAGCTCCATCAACCCCGTAGAGCCAATCTCAACATTGTGTACGTCTTCCAAATTGACCAGATAGCTGCGATGAACGCGAATAAAGCCCTCGGAGCTCAAGCGACGCTCGAGCGAAGAGATCGACTCATTGATCAGGTACGTTCCCTCGGCGCAGATGGCGTTGCAAAAATCGGCGCGCGCCTCAAAGTAGCAGACGTCTGCGGCGGGAATGAACACCTTTTTGCCCCCGCGGTCCACCGTCAGACGCAAAGGCTGGCGCGGAGCGTGGATAACACGACGGGCACCCAAGGCTGCCTCGATCTTGTCGAGTGCCTTTGACAGGCGTGCGTCCTCGACCGGCTTGACGACATAGTCGACCGCATCAAGGTTATACGCATCGGCGGCAAACTCGGCAAACGCCGTCACAAACACAACCACCGGCGGCGTCTTTAGGTTCTGCAGCGTCTCGGCAAGCTCAATTCCCGAGCGGCCGGGCATCGTGATGTCCAAAAACAACACGTTGGGCTTGTTCGAGAGAATCGACTCCACGGCCTCGGTGACATTGCCCGCCTCGGCAATATGCCCCACGCGCGCGTCCTTCTCCAATAGATAGCGTAGCTCAGCCCTAATGGGAGGCTCGTCATCAACCACCAAGATGTTCCAGCCTTCGGACATATGTGCTTCCCCTCTTTTTCTCTCAATCCAACCGCGTGCTACGCCGTCAACGGCGCCGGCTCATGCGGCTCGCCGTTCAGCTCGACGATGACCTGCGTTCCCACGCCCTCCTGGGACTTCACGCGCATGCCGGAATCTTCTCCGTAAAAGAAATGGATGCGCTGAAGCACGTTGAAGAGCGCCAGGCCGCAACCTCGCTTGACGGAGCCGTCGGCGGTAATGCTCTCGGGCTCCTCTCGGCGATGTTGCTCAAACAGATGCGCGCAGACCTCTTCGCTCATACCGATGCCATCGTCCTCGACGATGATCTCCAAACCGTCATCGGTCTCGAAAGCCCTAACATGAATAGAAAGCGGCTCGGTCTCGCGCTGCGCGTGCTTGATGCAGTTTTCGAGCAACGGCTGCAAGATAAACGGCGGCACCATGCAATCGCGCACCTCAAAGTCGATATCGACCGAGACGCGCAGACGGCCGTCGCCATACCGGGCCTGCATAAGATTGATATAACGAGTGCCCTGTTCCACCTCGTGCTCGAGCGTGGTGAGCGTATCGGAGTCAGAAAGCGTCTGACGATAGTAATTGGAAAAATCAATGAGCAGCGATCGCGCCTTGTCGGGCTCGGTTCGAACGAGCGACACGATCGTGCTAATGGTATTGAATAGAAAATGCGGGTCGACCTGCGACTGCAGGGCGCGAAGCTCAACGCGGGCTGTGAGCTCGTCCTGGCGCTCGAGCTCAAAGCTCGCGAGCTGTGTGGAGATGAGATCGGCAAAGCCCGAGGCCAACGCCGTCTGGCGCATATCGATGCTGCTCAGGCGGGGGTAATACAGCTCGAGCGTACCCACGCAATGTCCGCGCACGGTAAGCGGCGCGACAATGCCGGCGCGCAGGCGGGGAAAATAGCCGCCCGTCTCATTGGAGGTGTCACGCGAAAACACGCTCTGCTCGCCCGTCTCAATCACACTGAGCGTGGTCTTGAGCACGACCGGGGTGCCGGCAGGGCACTTTGCCGAGTCCTCGCCCCAGCTTGCCAACACCTGTTTGCCATCGGTAAAGCAGATGGCAGAGGCGATGGTCTCGGACAGGATAATTTTAGAGGCGCCCAGGGCAGCTTCGGGCGTAAGGCCACGCGACGTGTAGGCGAATATTTTTGATGCGATGGCAAGCGTACGGTCGGTTGCGCTCGATGTGAGGTCATCGGGGACCACAAAGACATACGAGAAAAAGAAGCACAGCATGACCATGCCGGCGATGACGACGACGCCCGGAACGGGATTGGGATTATCGGTTAAATCCCAGATAAGCAGCAGGATAAGCGCCGGAACGACAACACCGAGCAGGATGGCCTGGACCACATGCTGGGCCGTACGAAAGACCTTGGTAGAGTTATAGCTCTTGCCCAGAATCAGCCTGTTTAAATCCACCGTCATCCCCTTTTATCTATCGCACCCATAGCAATAAAGAGGGCCGCAAGCGACCCTCTCCATTGCATTATGCAATCAAAAACTGTGTTTTACATCCAGCCATCGACAAACGGTATCTTAGGCGCTGTATTTGTTGGCCTCGCCAAAGGTGCCAGCCTCGACGATCCAGCCATCCTTCATGATGACGTCCATGTTGTCGGTGTTGAGCACGTGGATGTCGGCGGCGACGTCACCGTTGACGACCAGCAGGTCGGCGCACTTGCCGGCCTCGATGGAACCGGTCTCGTCCTCGATGTGGCACATCTTGGCACCGTTGAGAGTGGCGCAGGTGATGGTCTCGACCGGGGTGAAGCCGATCTTGTCGACGAATTCGTACATCTCCTCGATGGAGCAGGTGCCGTACGGGGTGACGAAGGAGAAGGAGTCGGAGCCGATCGTCATGACGACGCCGCGCTTCTTGGCCTCGCGCAGGCAGTCGTAGTTGCGCTGCAGTTCCTTCTCGACCAGGGTGCCCTCGTACTTGTCGTGCAGCTCGGGGACGTAGACGGGCGGATAGGTGGCGTACCAGGTGGGCAGGAAGGCGATCGTCGGGGTGAAGAAGGTGCCCTGCTCGGCCATGAGGTCCATAGTGCGCTCATCGATATCGAAGCCGTGAATCAGCTGCTCGCAGCCAAAGCGAACGGAATCGTAGGCAGCGGCGTGGTTGTTGTAGCAGTGGCTCCACACGGGGATGCCGACCATCTTGGCCTCTTCGACCACGGCCTGGATCTCCTCGGAGCAGTAGTGCTGGTCGCGACCGGAGTCCCAGCGCCAGATGCCGCCACCGGTAGCCCAGATCTTGATGGCATCGGGGTTCTCGCGCAGGCGACGGCGGACGGCCTTGCGCAAATCCCAAGGACCGTCGACCTGGTCGCCCCAGGGATGGGATTCCTTGTTGAGCTCCTGGGTGCAGTGGTGGGAGTCACCGTGGCCGGCAACGCGGCAGAAGCCGAGGCCGGTGGCCAGAACGCGCGGGCCCTTGAAGACGCCCTTGTCGATGCAGTCACGGATCTGGATACCAAAGCGACCGATCTCGCAGACGGTGGTGAGGCCGTGAGTGAGGCAGTCGTAGGCCTGCTTGACGGCGACGGCCTGCTTCTCGAGGAGCGGCTGCATGACCCAATCGGTGTCATCGTCGGTCAGGTTGCCCGAGAAGTGCAGGTGGGTGTCGATCAGGCCGGGAAGGACGGTCTTGCCGGCGGCGTCGATGACCTCAACGCCCTCGGGAAGGTCCTGCATAGCGCCGGCGTACTCGATCTTGCCGTTGTCGTCGACGAGAACGAGGGAGTTCTCGACCGGCTCGGCACCGGTACCGTCGATGAGCTTGCCGCCAACGATTGCATACTTAGTGGACATGGTTCCTCCTTATGGATCCATATAGTGGGCGAGGCCGTGTTGGGTTAAGGCCTCACAAAGCTACCCAAGTGGTGCCGGGTTCGGTGCGCGGGAGAGAGGATACCGCGCACCCGATCCGCCCCGGCTAGGCGTTACTTTTTTCGGGAATTGGTGAAAGCCATGAGGGCCAGGCCAATAGCCAACCAGCCGATCACGATGCTCCACTCCACCATGTTGAGGGAGGCGGGAGAGAACGGGATCACGAGCAGGCCGATGATGATGGCGCAGGCAGCGATAGCGAGGCCGATGCCAAACTTGCCGCCGGGCACCTCGTAGGGACGAGGCAGGTCGGGCTCGGTGAAGCGCATGCGCAGGCAGGCGAGGGCGACCATGCCGCAGGAGAAGATGAAGGCGAGAGCCGACACGTTGGTCAGAGGGATGAGCATGTTCTTGCCCAGGAACGGACCGATGACGGTGATGACGCCCAGAACGACGCAGGCGAGCTTGGGAGCGCCTGACTTGGGATCGACCTCGGCGAATTTCTCGGGCAGCTGGCCCTTGCGGCCCATGGCGAGCATGATGCGGCTCGTGGCACCGTAGAAGGAGTTCATCGGGCCCATGGGTCCAAGCGTGGCGATGACGAGCATGGCCAGGTACAGGAGCATGTTGATGCCCTTGAGGCAGGCAAGCGCGGGAACCGGACTCTTAACAAACTCATGCCAGTCGAGGATGGTGCCGAACGAGTAGATGCAGACCATGTAGAAGCCGCCGGCGGCCAGCAGGGCCAGGGAGATGATCTTGCCGAACTTGTTCCAGTTGAGGCCCTCGGCTGCTTCCTCAGCCTGCTGAGGAATGGTGTCGAAACCGGCGTAGAAGAACGGGGTCAGAACCAGGACCGACACGATGCCGGCGAACAGGCTGGCGCCCTCGGTAGCGGCCTTGCCGCCGCCAGCGCCGGTGACCTGGGAGAACACGGGCATGGCGTTGTCCGGCGAGCCGGTGAACAGCGAGACGCCCATGGCGAGCAGCATGCCGCAGAGCAGGGCCTTGGTCAGGAAGGCCTGGAGCTTGGCGGCCGAGCTGGCACCGCGGAAGTTGAGGAAGATGACGTAGGCTGCAAAGCCGAGCGCGATCAGCGTCGGGAACAGGTAAACGTCGGCGCCCAGGATAGTGTAGAGCTTGACGGCGCGCAGCCACTCAAGACCGGGCAGGCTACCGAACATCTCGGACACGAGAGTCGAAATGGCAATGGCCTCCCACGGGCACAGGATGCCGTTGCCCAGGGCCAAAAGCCATCCGGTGATGTAGCTCAGCGTACGGCCAAAGCTACGATCGACATACTCGACGATGCCGCCCGAGATGGGGATAGCGGCCGTGAGCTCACCGAAAACAGCTCCGACGGGCACGAGGAAGATTGCACCCAAGAGGAATGCGATCATAGCGGGAACGGGACCGCCGCCCACGACCATCCAGTCGCCGACCTGCAGAACCCAACCGGTACCGATGATGGCACCGAAACCGATGGTGAAGAAGTTCCAGAGCGAGAGCGTTTTCTTCATGCCGCCGTTACCTTCGACTGCAACTTCTGCGTTCTTGTCCGCCATTGTTCCCCTCCTTTCCTTATTGACGCCTCTTTGGCGTCACCCCTTGCGCGGTCTGTTTTGCCGCGCGCTTTTATTTCATGGCTTTAAGATACGGCCTTGGCACAGCAGCGCCGCTTGTGGCTCGACCGAAGGCAGAACTGCAAAACGAGCGGCGCCGTTTTTGGGACGAACGGCACGGTTTGCCGCTCATTGTTGTCGCCCGTCCGACGGGCGTACGCTCATCGGACGCATATAGAGATGTTTTTGAGGCCGTGTGTTTTGCGCCTTTCGTACCGTTTACCGAGCTTTTGACGCGCGGACCCATTTGTTGCACATCTTTTTTGTAGGATAGACAGGTTATACATGAGACAAGGCGGTACGAATGGCATACGGATACAACGACGGTGATCAACGGCGACAAAGCGTTCGCCTTGCTGGCCGCACCACGCCGACGCCCAGAAGTGCCACGAGCAGCAATCCGCAACGCCCTCAAGAGCAACCCAGGCCTTCGTCTCGGCAGCAGACAAACAGAACACGGCAGAGTGGCCGTCCGAGCACGGGCACAAGCGCACAGCAAGATAGCCGCTTGGGCGCGCGCACTCGACAGCGCCAAGCCGAGGTTCCGCAACTGCGCCGCAACGGCGCACGTCAGCCCGGCAGCCATATCAACCGCTTCTTTTCGCATCCCCAAGGCGGACGCGACGGCAAGCCCTACCGCTCGACATCGTACGTGAATGCCCCCGCCCTGCCGGCTCGTCGGCTTTGCCTCGCACTGTGCTCTATCCTCATCTGTCTGGTCTTTGTGCTTATGAGCTCCTGTATGTCCCACGGCTCGGCCGGTCTCGAGCCCACCGCCGAGGACAAGCTGCTCAAGGCCCCCGTCGCGCCCGGTTATTCTTTCGCCTTTTCGACCCCGCGCTCGCAATGGCAAGCCGGCACGATGCCCCATATCTATCAGATCGACCCTGCATGGTCGGAGCTGCCTTACGCCGGCGGTACCATCCGCCAAAATGCCTGCGGGCCTACGTGCCTCACCATGGTCTATATCTTTAAGACGGGACGCACCGATATGACCCCCGTCAATATGTGCGCGCTTTCCGAGGCAGGCAATTACGCCCCCACCGGTGCAACCGAATGGTCGTTTATGACGAGCGGTGCGTGGCAGTTGGGACTTAACGGAACGGAGCTTCATAACAATCGCGACTCGATGACTCAGGCGCTGCGTTCGGGAGCGCCCGTCATCGCCGCCGTTCGGCCGGGCACCTTTACCAACGTGGGCCACTACATTGTACTTTACGGTATTGACGACGCCGACCAGATTGAAGTCTTCGATCCCAACTCGGCCAGCCGCAGCGCCCGCCGCTGGGGCGTCGTAGAGGTCCTCAACGAAGTCGAAGCCATGTGGGCCTACTACTAGTCGTTGGGGACAGACTTAAATGAGTGGTCTCTGGTTGCCCGGAACTGCTGGCACGGAAAATGCATCCCGCTTTGAAGTTCGATAGCGAGATGCACTTTCCGCGCACGGCCTGTTTGGGAAACTACGTTCCACTTTCCGGCAACATTCCGGGATGCATTTTCCGGTTGAGGCCCTCAAGGGAAACCATGTCCCATGTTGGACGCTCATTCTGGGATGCGCTTTCCGCAGTTGATTGATGCGGGCTTTAAGGACTGTTCCAAGCTGCCGGCAGAAAAGGAACGTCCCCAGGTGCCGGGTTTCCGCAGTCATTGGGGACAGACTTAAATGACTAGTCGTTTAAGAACGTCCCCAATGACTACCCACAGAATGAGGGTCTCATCGGGGACTAGGTAAATAGCAAAAGCCCCCGCGGCCGAAATGAACTGCCTCCCATTTCTTGGACATGAGAAATGGGAGGCTTTCTTTATGCGC
>JAUUMM010000045.1:0-14039 GCA_030839365.1 Collinsella sp. | reverse complement strand
CGGGATTGGTCAATCTCGGCCGACTATATTTGGCTAAATTATTCCGGCGCTAACAACCCAAGCACCTGAGGCATTAAAGAAATACTCGGAGTCTCCAATTCTGTTCCAGCCATTTACCATTTGTCCAGAAGACATAAGGTAGTACCACGTTCCATCATCATCGAGGAACCAGCCAGTATTCATGGCTCCGGATTCGTTGTCGAGGTGATACCACCTACCGTCAATGAATCGCCAACCGCGCTGCAGAACCCCATCTGAGTCTGTGTAAAACCACACCTGTGCAGCTGAGGACCAATACCAGCCAGCGACAGGCTTTCCCTCGGGATCCCTGAGCTTAATTCCACCCGCGCCGTCCTTGACGCCCGAAAGCACAATCGCACCACTGCTGCACGCATAATATACGTTTTCATCTTGTGAGAAGACCCAAGTGTTGCACTTTAATGCACCGCCGCTATCCGGATCCAAATAATAAATGGAGCCATTTACAGTTTGAAATCCTTCCAGCATGGCGCCATTATTATTGGGGTCTAGCAAATACCAGCTAGAACCATTGTAAAACCACCCGGTACGAATCTCTCCCGATGCGTTGGAGCAATACCATGCCCCATCGTTAATAAACCAACCGGAGCTCATAGAACCGGATTCGGAAAAATGATACAAAGAGCCGTTAACAAGCCTAAAGCCCGTAGCCATTAATCCAGAAGGCTCAAGCCAGTACCAAGTATTGCCAAGGAGTAACCACCCGGTCTGCATAGCGCCCGAACTGTCCAAATAGTACCAGCTATCATCAATTAAAACCCAGCCGGTCTTCATTGAACCCGATGTCTCGTCAAGGTAGAACCAGCGCCCACCGGTGGCAGCCCATCCCTTCAAATGTGCACAGGAGTTAGAAAATAAATGCCAGCCATCGTTCAAGTATTTCCAGCCAGTAGCTGCATAACCTTCGGAATCAAAATAATACTCCGCCCCTCTAATGGACAGAAAACAGTTTGACGGCCAACCACCAGCCTCATATCTCCACCACCATTTACCGTTTTGGTAGGCCCAAGAACCAGGAAGAGCGATGTTATTATCAGAGGAACGAACGATCTGGAACGACAGTTGAGAGGTAACGCCGGCGTAATTCCCTAGCCCATTCACTCTTATAGTGGCGCAGCCAGGGGCAACATTATCTGAATACGTGACTTCATAATCGATTCCGCTTGCTAGCACAGAACCGCTGGCAGTCAAAACAGAGACATCAGGAGTAATCACATCGCCAGTATATTCATATATCGACGAATCGATAGATGCTTTGAAATTATCGGAATCCAAAGTCAAACGATCGCTACCTGATGTCCCAAATGCTTCCTGACCCGATTGAACCAAAGAGCCATCAGTGCCTTCAGCCACGCAATCTTCAGTTAATGAAAATGCGATTGCGGGCCATAAAAGAGAGATGAAACAAATAGATGTTAGACAAACCACGCTGATTAAACTCAGATGTCGATTTTTCATCATTTTTCTCTTCTCGCCAAATCAAATTAACCTTTGAATATCCAGATGCAGTCGACCCAGAGATGCAGTTCCCAAATTAATTAATATGCAAGACAACTCGCTTGATACGTTGCACCAGATAAAACGATAAGACACTCAACATAGGGATTGTCTATTTGTTAGACAATCCACAACCAGCAGTCGAGCGCGATCAATGGTGCACAAACTTAGGAGCCCTAATGAGGGATAGCCGAAGGAACTGAATCAAACCATGTATTGAGCTCATTCATGATCAGACCTTTTCTCAAGCTCTTTTTCGAGCAGGGCAATCCTATGAGTAAGGTTTTTGATCGCCAAAACATGACGACTCGCGGCAACGCTAAGAGACAGAGAGATTGCAAGCAACAGCACGATTGCACCCAAAAAAAGGAAATTGGCCGGGTTGACAAACCCAATAGCTGTTGAGCAACTATAAATAATCTGAGGACATAAATCACAGATCAAGGCCGCCATACACATCAAAATCCACAGCAAAGAGTACTTAAGAAGCATCTTTCCGTTGGACACGAGACGTAAAACATAGACGAGGAATCCGCCGAAAAAGAGGGCCGCACCAATCCTCAAAATAAGATTCATTATTTGTCTCCCCTATGAACCCAGCACACAAGGACAATGGCTAACGTAACCTTGACCATATAGTAGACGGAAGAGAAGCCCCCGATAGATGAACGTCCACCTTGGCGCTCATTCATCTTTACAGGCGCTTCCATAACGGGAAGACCAAGCTTCATAGCCAAAGCAATCGACTCTGGCTCCGGGTAGTCATCAGGATAACTCTTGCAGAACAGGTCGATAGCATCTTTATTGCAGGCCCTAAAGCCAGAAGTGGGATCGGTGACCACCTTACCCGTAAGCAACTCGAGCAAAAATGAAAGCCACCTGATTCCAACACGACGCATAAAAGTTGATTGAAAACCATCAGTCTCAACCAGAAATCGAGAGCCTATCGCCAAACTCGCACCGCTCTCAATCAGCTTTACAAGCTCAGGAATATAAGAAGGATCATGTTGGCCATCGCCGTCAACCTGAATGTCGATATCATAGCCAAATCTCTGGGCATATTTATGGCCCGCTTGGACCGCTCCACCGATACCAAGGTTCTGCGGCAAATCCAATATGTTGATACCATGCTCTCGACAAAGCTCAAGCGTTGTATCTTGTGAGCCGTCGTTGATTACGACATAGTCATAACCCGCAGCTTTTATAGCTGCAACGGTATTGAGAATGCACTCCTGTTCGTTATAGGCAGGAATTATTACGAGAACACGCAGATGTCCTTTTGAACATGTCGTTGAAGTAAAAGACAATCGAGATTCATCCATTCCAAAAACAGTTGGCTCTTAGCGACGCCCAAAGAATTTGCGACTCTTACAGTCCAACGCATAGCTTAACTCAGACTTAAGTTTACTGTATCCTGTCTAACCATTAGGAAGTTACATCTCAAGCTTAGATATTTAGCTTGCTCAACTAGGGCACACATGGAGTCCCCATCCATCACCGCAGGAAAAGGACCCCTTGCAGTCCTGCCTCAAATACGGGGCGCATGTCCTGAGCGAACCCTCAACGCCGTCCCATTCGATCCAATCGAATCCAACTAATTGCCCACTTCTACTATAACCATGACCTATATCGCTAATTTAGAAAAAACGGATATACAGAAGCTCGAACATCACAAAATACAGCAGCGCAAATGTAGCCCCGAGCATAAAGGCTGTAACTTTAGCCTTCACCTCCTCATCGCAGTAAATAGGGAACCTGAGCAATAGACAGGCAAAAGGTATTATCAAAGGTATGAGATATCGCGCTTGGACACCCGCAACTGTCTGGCTTCCAACTCCTGTAAAAGCGATGTATAGAGCCAAAGCAACTAGGTGGCAAGTAGCAAGAACCAGGAATAGAGTCCAAACAATTCCGCAACGGCTAAGCTTTATTTTAGTATCTTTTTCATTATCAATAATGCAAATAGCTTCAAACAGCATGATGGGGAGATACGAAAGCCATGGGAACAGATTAGACACGTCCCCAAGATAAGCCATATTCGTTGATATTGAATTGAGAAACGCCGGGGTCAGCATCGATCCAAAAACGAAATTCGAGATTACAGCTATAGTTCCAACTGGATTTGCAAGCACTCCCGTCGTTTGACCAGCCGTAGAGACTTCGGAGCCACCACGTGCATCAGAAATATTATTTACGACAGATGAGAAATATGGCGTCAAGAAAGATAGGATCATAATGGCACAAACGAATAGAGCAGTACCAATCAAGATACGTCTTTGCTTGCTTGAAACATATTTATTTGCAGGAATTAAAAGCGCAAGTCCAAATAAGGGAAAATAAATCGCTTTAGCTGCAAACCCGATTGCAAAAGATAGTAGAAATGCGAAGAACGTTTTAGCAGAAATATCCTCTTCAGAAATAAGCATCTTCAACAAAAGAGCTGTTCCTAGCAAACTGAACGATATCACACAGGGATCATACGAGTAACTGGCTGCCATTAACACAGCAGACGGGAACAACGCAATACAAGTGAAAAGACATTTTCTGCAAGGGGCTATACGAATTGCGATTCCGCAGATAACTGCATACGCAAACAAATTAAAAATTTTACCCAATGCAAATTTGATAGAGAATGGGAGATGAAGCAAGCGACCCAAACAAAGGCCGATAGATGAAGGAATATAGGCAATTTTAGAAAGAGCCACACTATCAAAACAATTAAAACGTTCGATACCTTCAGCTAAATCATTTTTATCAGCCTCTCTGACCAATTGCTCAACAGAGCCACGGTTAAACTCTCTTGTTTCATCTATTGGGTACTTACCCAAAGCTGCATCCAAACTAAAGCCGTCCCCCATATAAAACTGCTCGACTATCATTCGGTCAGAATTTGTTATTTCAGCATTTGTGAGGTAGGAAAAACTGTTTGCATTTCCATAGTGGACCTCATCATCCCATGTCAAAAAATTTGTAACGGGAAAGCAAATAATTACGGATAGACCAATTGAGACAATGCATGCGAAAGCGAACAGTTCGGGCTTCAGATAAGAAATGCCCCCATTAATAGCAATCAATCCGATCAAAACCGTAATGGGCAAAGCAGACGCGAACAACACCGTCTTTGACTTATCGAGCGGAATGCCAATAAAAGCGATTAAAACAGCAAAGCCAACAAAAACCGCCAAATAAAAGAAACACTTCTTAGCATCAGTTTTCTTAACCGAGGTTACGAAGCTCTTCATCAGGCCATAGCAAAGCTCAATTCCCTGGAACGCTAAAACTAAATGAAAGCATATAACCAGACCTGAGATATTCCATGCACCAAGACCGAAGGGGCCAAACGTCTTCGCGCCAGCCAATATGATGAAAACTAGCAGAAAGCTGCTGAGGATACTGGACGCGACGAGAACGGTTATCTGACGAATAGCATCACCGCTCGACTGTGATTTCGGTTGCAAATATAAGCACGCAACAGCAACGACATCGCAAAAGAGTTCAAGAATGAATAGATTTAAATTCTTATAGTGCAATGATGTCGCGACAGCTAACAAAAGAAGTCCCAGCCCAAAGATGGCAAGCGCGTACTCGCTTTTCTTAATTGCAGGATTATTCAAAACGTGCATCTCCAACTAAAGACAAAATCGAATAGGATAAGTCGACAATAACAAATTCGGGTCTTAGATCCAACTTCTCTCAAAAGCTAAGTAAAAGCCAGCCAAGTATCACTTAGCAAATACAAAACGCCTTCTCGACATCTATAGCAGTGGCGTCCCAGCTATATCGATTTTCAACAAGGGCCCTAGAGTTTCGAGACTGTAGAGAAAGCAGCTTTCGATCATCAAAAAGCCTGCATAATGCCGAAACCACCTCATCAGATGACATGGACTGAATTATCGTGCCGTAGCTATCATCTGGAATAAGCTCGTGCGCGCCTCCCACATCTGTTACCACAGCAGGCGTTCCGCAAGCTGAAGCCTCAAGAAGTACCGTCGAAAAGCCTTCGGACCGAGTTGGAAGACAAAGCACATCTGCTTGCTGAAGTAAGGAGGAAATGTCCTCTGCGCTACATCTCCCAAGCCAAAACAAGTTCGACGAACAGGCTTCCTTGACTTCATTGGCCAGCGGACCATCCCCTGCAAGAACAAAACAAATATCACGCTTGGTAATATCCTTTGCGCGAGCTGCCTCAATAATTGAATAAATTCCCTTTTCAGGAATAAACCGCCCAACAAAAGCCACAACTAAAGATGACTGAGGGACACCTAATTCTGATCGGAAATCTCTACCCGAAGAGATGCTCCTATAAATTGAAGCATTGATTGAGTTCGATATTACGCCCTTTGCACCGATATTAAAATGCTGAAGCCATTCAACGCTTTTAGAAGAAATCCCATAGAAATCAGGTTCAAACGTCTTTACGCGATCAGTAATCCAATCCTCATATCGGCGCACAAAATAATCAAGGAATGGCTGATTGAAAGAAAGATACGCTGAACCATGGTCGAGAACGACGGCCCTAGTGTTATGATCCACAGCAAACTTCAGCCCTTCGAGTGAGAGGGGGAAAAGCCTCGTGTTGATAAGTACGCCGTCCCACTCATAATCATCAAGGCTTTGCAGGAGCCGGTAATAATCGCCGGTTTTTTTGGGAAGAGGAAGCCTTCCATCAAGCAATGAAATACATGGAAGCCGAATTATCTCGAGACCGTTTTCGACTGAATGACCGACTCCTACGCGCATTGAATCATTAGTAACGATAACCACCCTGTCGCCGCGGGCAGCTAGGGCATGAGCGAGACCATCGACAAAATTACCAATTCCACTAAGTTGCGGGTGATAATGATGGGTGAAAATACAAATAGAAGAACTCATTACATAACCTCATCTGGTAAAGATTTCATATCCTTAATTCTGCGCAGTCCAGACTTCACCATCCCCAAAGTCAAGCAGAAGAGGAAGATGGGTATGTCGATTTTCCGGCTCCGGAATTTTCTTCCATTCGCCATACATCGTTGTAAGATATTTATCCGTCATACGAGGAACGGGGAATTCACTGCCTTCGAAAACCGCACTGCTCAGAGGGAAAATCTCTGAAATAGGCACTGGCGCCATATTCGGCCAGCTTAACGTCAGACAATAATCAGAGACCTCACCCGTATTTGAGTCGGCAATACAGGAGTCGAACAAATCCTGGTAAGAGCATGCGCCTCGAGAAACCAGTCGTTCCACTACGTGTATAGCAGAACAACCAATTTGCTCGAGTTGTCCAAGGAACCCTTTATGAGGGACAACAATGGAAGAAGAGTGATATAAATAAGCTCTTTTCTGTGCAATTGATGCAGTTCGGACTTGTTTTGCACGAAGGCGTTTATCTGTATAGAGCTGGTCATATGGAAAGATGTCGACAAAAATACCCATCGAACTGGAAGCCTCTCGAGCCTCCTGATTCTCGAAGCGAGTTTCATCGCGATACACCTTAGCAAACATCGCAGCATAGCCAATAGTATTCCGCGATGTATGGAGCGAATATCCTTCCGGTAAACCATCCTCGGCTAAAGAGCAAAAGCGGTCATAGTCTGAACGCATCATTCCGATATCTATATCATCATCCCAAGGGATAAACCCCCTATGACGCATTGCTCCTAAACATGTTCCGCCATCAAGCCACCACCTGATGCCGTGCTTAGAGCAGAATGCAGCGACAACCTGAAGGATATCCAATTCAGTGTTTTGAAGCTTTAATAGCGCGTGAGCTTTAGACATCATCGGCCTATCTCTTTTCCCCAAACCATTCTTGCGTCTGTTTCCCCAAAACAAAAGACTGATAAATAAGGCAAATAGCATTGGATATAAGCGCCGTTACAGTAGGGCCATTTAAGCCAAACAACACTTGCGCGGGAGCCATGACAGCAACAGCACTGATTAAGGACAATATGCTGCCAACAAATACCCCTCGGTAGTTATCAAGAGAAACCAGCAAATCGTTGACAAACCAAGCAATGCCAGTCAAAAAGGCACAAGCCAACATAGGCTGAAGGAGATCAGAATGTTTGGCTATTCCAGCGCCATAAAACAAAGACAGCAATAATTTGCCGAAAAAGAAAAGCGCAACTGCTGATATGACGCCGACAAATAAAATACCGGCAAGTATTTTACCTATAAGCGTAAAAAAGGACTTTTCCCTAGAATAGTAACGCTCTACTAAATAACCTAATAAAGGATTATAGATATACGTCGCACCCATTTGGATAATTGCCACGGGAGCAGCAACTGATGCATAAATGCCTAGAGCAGAATCTCCGAATGTATAAGATAAATACTGCCTTGGAATATTCGGCGCCGCAGAAGCAGCAATGCCGCCCAGAACGATGGGCAAACAGCCACATAGGAAAGCTCTGACCTTCGCTTGGGTAATTCCAAGTTTGATTGCAGAGATTCGATTTGATCTCGGATAATCGTAAATAACACCGATACCTATAGTCACTACCGTCATTAGCAACAATGCACCTTCGAGGCTATTTAACAGCCCAAAGACAACAATGAACGAAAGGAGAGAACCAATGCCCTGCATTATGAGGGATTTCCCAATATAGTCCATCCTATGGCCAACCTGATCATTGGCATGCATGACATCAATAACTAAGCCGGCGGTTTTATAGAGAGCATACAAAAGAACAGCAGGCACCGTATCAATACGACACGTCGCAATGGAATAGACGGCCAACATTGCAAACGCCATAAACGTAGTAAAGAAACGAAAAGTCAGGTATTCACCAGCAGAGTTTTTCCTTTCAACATCTGCAATTTGTACCGTGTACATCCTGTATTGGGCCAATTGAGAAAACATGTTGAAAATAGACATAGCAAGGGAATAAATTCCAGCAGCACTATATCCATCAGACAGTCGAACGACCAATATAGTGATTAGCCATTGACAGCCTAAATTCGTCAACGAGCCAACGGTATTCCAGAACATATTGTGTTTAATCGAAAGAGTCTTCTCTGTGGCTTCCACAAATATAAGCGCCCTTCTGAACAAGTCGCGATTCGGATACGAAGCTATTTTGCTTCTTTAATCATGTTTAAAATCAAAAGAAACAGCCAATTCGGTACAAGTCGCATAATGATTTCAGCTTTAGCAATGGACGGGCAAGCTCGTCGATATTTAAGCAAGCCAATTATGGAGCGTCGCTCTCTTGCATCGGCGAACCCCATTATTTCCTTTAGGTGCGGTGAATCAGGAAATCTTTCGGCAAATTGCTTAGCTGTATCAACCCTGTTTTTAACTCTTGTTAAATACCAATCATCTTTTGAAGCAACACCCGCAAGGAATCCAGTTTCATTCCCGCCATGTCGACGATACTTAACCAAGGGAGTCGTTGTAAAACTGCACTTCCCCAGTTCGCTGCAGCCCAATGTCAACCACAAATCATGTGCAGTGGATTCCGGAAAGGGAATCATCGACTTAGCAGCACTCGCATCTAGCATGAGAGCCATACCAATGCCGTAGCATACACTTGCAGCCTGAATAGTAATATCCTCTCCGGAGCACCAATTTACTTCAGGCGAATTTGGATGAGCTTTTCTGTAGCTCTCTACCAGCATGTTTCCGTTTTCGTCGATTACCGATCTATCGCAAACATCAAGAATTGAGCCTTCTTCTAGCATATGGTTGAGCGAAACTTGAACTCTGTTAGGCTCCCAAATATCATCTTGATCGCAAAATACTACGTAATCCCCTTCTGCCAAAGAGAGTAGTGCCTCGAACGATTTGACATAACCGAGATTTTTATCGCCATGATAATAACGATAGGCGTTTTTCCTTATATGCTCTTGGATAAACCCCTCTAAAGAGGCCGATTCGGGGCAGTCATTTCTGACCAAAAGCGTAACCGGAAACGTTTGTTCATCAATCGAATCAAGTTGAGCGGCGAAAAACTTAAGATCAGGTTTATATGCTGAAAGAAGTACGCATACGCCTGTACCATTTCCCTTTTCTATTTCCAAAAATCCTCCCAAAGTCATGTTTTCAAGATTAGCAAAGCAATCATTAGAGATTTAAGGTGTTGTTTATTACGCTCAAAAAAGACAGGAGAAGGCTCGGCCTTTAGATAATACATGGCGGCAAATTGAATGGTGCTCCCGTAATTTTTAACACCAACACCGACATCTCGCCCCCCTAGAGGGAGCGAGATGGTTGGCTTTTCAAAATAATCTGAAAAGGAAGCTCGTAGAGAATTAAAATCCTGCGCACCGGAAGTGCATACAGTTTATGACTGCCTTCTCATGAAACCGCTTGCCAAATCAAAGCACCTCAATTGGAAAAGAGTCCCTTAAGAATCAGTGTCTTTCTCCCACCTTTAAAGACACTTGTCCAATATCAATAGGTAACAACCTTTGTTCCATAAGGAATGTTATCGTAAATCCATTTTGCGTTCTGGATCTCAAGGCGCACACATCCTGCAGAGGATGGAACGCCCATCGTGGGATCCATCACCCGGTTACTGTTGACGTAGTAGGGCGAAGAATGGAATAGATAATCACCGTAGAACTGTGTGTAGTAATAGCAAGTATATCCATGCCCAAAGGAGTATCCCTTTCCGTAGACTTGGTACTCCCCTATCACAGTTGGCGTACTGGCTTTTCCCGTCGAACATACATATCGACGGTTTAAGGACCAATTATTCCATGACCCAGTGTAGATGCTCGTGATACAACGCGACGTATCGACAAGTATCAGCCAATTTGTATTGCTTGAATAACTTTGAGCTTTAGCGTCCATATAGTCTGACACCCACGCGCCGTTAGCCATGAAGTAATTCCAGGATCCGTCCACAACGCGCCAGCCAGTAGCCATAGCCCCACTAGCATCAAGCCAATACCAGGTGCCGCCCAAATTGAGCCATCCCGTCTGCATATAACCAGACGAATTCAAGTAATACCAATATCCGTTAACGGCAACCCAACCGGTTTTCATAACGTAAGTAGATGGATCTAAATAGAACCAGGAGCCATCCTTGCTCAGCCAGCCAGATCGTGCATAGCCAGCGGTCTCATCAAAGAAGTACCATTTTCCGTTAACGTTCTGCCAGCCGACGCTCAAGGAGCCATTAGTCGGATCAGCATAGAAAATGCAGCCACCAAGCGTCACGAAACCGCGCGCTTCGACCAATTCGCCATCGCCGTTTGAAGTAAATAACTTCCCATTGCGCAATGTTCCGCACAACGAGCAGTCAGAACCAGCAAAAGCCTTAGACGGACCATCCTGAACCGAGTCCTGGACATCTACCCATTCACGACAAGCAACAGCGCCTGAGCCTTTTGCATAATAGCTTTTCCCATTTACAGAAAAATGCCCGAGCAGCATTTTGCCGTCGACGGCAGGATCAAGATAATAGTATTGGCTACCGTCCTTCAGCCAACCCGTCTTTACAATACCCGATGCATTAGATGGCTCAGCGTAATACCAGTCTCCATCGCTCATAAACCAGCCGAGTGACAGCGCTCCCGTTGAAGAAAAATGATACCGATTCGATCCGATGGAAAAAAAGCCGGTAACCATTCTATTGTCATTTGCGATATCGAGCCAATACCAAGCGCCGTTCACCGAACGCCAGCCCGACGCAAGTGCGCCGGAACCGTCTGCGTAATACCAGTCCGTACCATCAAACGCCCAACCAACAGCCATTGCACCGGAATCCGATAAATAATAACGTGATGAGCCAACGGAAACGATTCCCCTAGACATAGCACCATCATTGGCGGGATCAAGCCAATACCAGTTATTGCCAGTTTGAAGCCAACCGGTTAAGACTTCACCATTGCTACCCCAATACCATAAACCGTTATCAAGACACCATCCATTAATCAGTCCATAGGTTCCAAGAAGATAAGGATGCCCATCGATAACACGTCGCCCAGTAACCATGGAACAGCCGTCAAGGGAGTCAAACCAGTACCATTGGCCTCCGATAAGCTGCCAACCATTTGCCAAAGCGCCTGATGGACTCGCGTAATACCACTTATTGTCAGTAAAAATCCAGCCGCAACTCATCGCGCCGTCACGAGCGGGGTCCAAATAAAACAACGAGCCGTCAACATTCTGCATTCCGGTCAAACGGCAGTCGTCAAGATAGTAATACCAGGACAAACCGTCCCATTGCCATCCAGATAGTTTTTCCGTCGTCGACGAGTCTTGGCTTTCGACAACCTGTGGATTCGAATCTTCCGCTGTTTTGCCAGCATAATCGTTGGAATCTTGAGCGAGACCGCCGCCGACAAAAGCACCCGACCCTTCCGTCGAGTCGCGCTCTACGATATCGTTATCCGCCCCCTCTTCCACGGCATAAGCAGTGCAAGAAAACGCGGGGGCGAAAACCGAGAGCGAGGCGGATAGTAGCACCAAGCCGATTGCTCGCCAGCAAATTCGATGATCAATCCGAGCATTCATTTCAGGCCCCCAACCGGTACCGACTGTCTTACAAGGAATCAATTAGATAAACGGACGGGCTGCGCCGATCACATTCCCCCTAGCGCTGACGGGATGAATACCGACACCCTGATGAGGCCAGGAGTCAATCATCATACCGCCGCCAAGTGCGATTGCGATATGCCCGCGATAATAAATCACATCGCCACGCTGAATCGAGCTGGTGCTCACGGGCATAAAGATGTTGCTTCGATACCAATTCATCGAATTGTAGGTTTGGCTTGGATCCCAGCGATGGTTATAAGGGTTGTAAACACCCATATCCATGCCAGTAGCATAAAGACATTGCAAGACAAAACCAGAGCAATCAACAGCCCCGCCGGGAGCGGTAGACCAAGGCTCAATATATTGCGTACCGATATATTCGTAAGCACGCTGAATAAAGGCATTCACGCAATCTTCCCGCGTCGCTTCGACAGAAATGCGAGAAGGAGTCACATAGGTAAAGTAGCCAGTGCAGTAGCTAGGCAACTGAACAGTCCAAGAGCTGACCTGGGGATACTGCGGAGGATTTTGCCAGCCAACCTTGTCGCACTGGCCATCGCTCCAGAAAATTCGACGCACGCCATCGATGGTTCTTGCGCCTGTTGCCATAGCACCGCTGCCGTCTAGCCAATACCACTTACCCGAATCTTTAAGCCAGCCAACATGCATGCTGCCGTTGGAGTCAAGGTAATACCATGTTCCATTGAGGCATTTCCAACCAGTTGCCATTTTTCCGTCGGCGTTTAGGTAATACCATGCACCGTCAGTAAAAACCCATCCAGTTTTCATCGCACCAGAATCGGCATCAAGCCAATACCAATCGCCATCAATCTGCAGCCATCCACGATGAATGACGCCCGTTCCGGGCTCAGCATAAAACCTTTGATTTGCAACATTAACCCAACCGGACGCAACCTGCCAGCCATCAGCTCCAGCTGTTTTTAGGATAGTACCGTTTTCGCGGATCACATCTTTGCAAAGATATCCATTGCCATCGGCATATCTTTCTACGCCGTCTTTAACGGTAATCCAGCTTGACACCACAAGTCTACCGCTCAGGTTTGCGAAACAATCGTTGCCGCCCACCTCAAATAAGCCCGTTTTCATGAGATGGCTAGCAGGGTCCAGGTAATACCAACTCACGCCCTCTTTATACCAGCCAGAAATAAGCGCGCCAGATTCAGAGGCAAAATACCAGCCGTCCTCGGACTGAGCCCAACCAATAGCCATAGTCCCATTCGAATTCAAATAATATGCTGCATTGCCAAGGTCTAAATACCCAACAGACATTTTGCCGTCGGAAGCCGGATCGAGATAATACCAGGTTCCGTTAACGAGTTGCCAGCCAGTGACCGCAATACCATTAGAGCAGTAATACCAATCTACTCCATCTTTGAACCATCCATTTACGAGGCCATAGTCGCCAAAAATGTAGGTACTTCCATCGATCTCGTGACGACCTTTGAACATAGCCAGCGTCTGAGAGTCAAAATAATAGCGAGTCCCACCTATCGTCTGCCATGACGAAGCAAGTGCGCCCGATGGATATGCCCAGTACCAATTCCCGTCAACGAGAATCCAGCCGGTTTTCATAGCACCAGTGGCATCTAAATAGTATTTCCCGCTCCCGAGGTCGACAAAACCAACCTGCATTATATGGGTGGCAGGATCCAGGTAATACCATGTGCCGTCTTGATAAAACCAATCAGCAGCTAAATCGCCTCAAGCATTGGCATAAAACCAATTTCCATCTGAGTTACGTAGCCAGCAGTTCTGATATAGCGCGCCAAAAGGCGTTGCGGCATTGCCGTCATTCGCATAAAACGAAGCAGTCGATCCGCCAGCATCGGTCACATTGAAATAACCTGTCTGCATTGCACCATCATTGGCCGGATCAAGCCAATACCAATAGCCCCCGCTTTGCAGCCAGCCAGTTTGGTGTTTACCGTTTTTTCCGTAATACCAAACTCCAGACGACTCGTCTCGTTGCCAGCCATCTTTTATGACGGAAGAATTATCAGGTTGCAAA
>JAUUMM010000044.1:0-15441 GCA_030839365.1 Collinsella sp. | reverse complement strand
ACCTACAACAGCGCGGTTAACAGCCGCGTGCTCTACCATTGAGCTACCGAGGAATAGGTGCGTGCTCTCAAGCAACGAAGTTTATTATACGGACGAATCAGCTCAGGGCAAGAACTTTTTTAAGAAATTTTCCGACCTAGTCATTGGGGACGTTCTTAAACGACCAGTCATTCAAGAACGTCCCCAACGACTACATGAAAGCGCCCTCAAGCGGATGTGCTTGAGGGCGCCTCTTGCTTGACTAGCTTTCGATATAGTCCTTGAGCTTGCTCGAGCGGCTCGGGTGGCGAAGCTTGGCCAGAGTCTTGGACTCGATCTGGCGGATGCGCTCGCGCGTGACGCCAAACTCGCGGCCGACCTCCTCGAGCGTACGGGGATGTCCGTCGACAAGGCCAAAGCGCAGCTCGATAACCTTGCGCTCACGATCGGCAAGCGAATCGAGCACCTGGGTGAGCTGCTCCTGCAGCATGGAGAAGCTGGCCGCATCGGGCGGAACGATAGCCTGGGAGTCCTCGATGAAATCGCCCAGCTGGGAATCCTCTTCCTCGCCGATGGGGGTCTCGAGCGACACGGGCTCCTGCGAGATCTTCTGGATCTCGCGAACGCGGTCGGCGCTCATGTCCATCTCGGCACCGATCTCCTCGGGGGTCGGGTCGCGACCCAGGTCCTGAAGGAGCTGGCGCTGCACACGGACGAGCTTGTTGATGGTCTCGACCATGTGCACGGGAATACGGATGGTACGGGCCTGGTCGGCGATAGCGCGCGTAATGGCCTGACGGATCCACCACGTGGCGTACGTGGAGAACTTAAAGCCCTTCTGGTAGTCGAACTTCTCGACGGCGCGGATCAGACCGAGGTTGCCCTCCTGAATAAGGTCCAGGAACAGCATGCCGCGACCGACATAGCGCTTGGCGATGGAGACGACCAGACGCAGGTTTGCGCTGATGAGTGCCTGCTTGGCTTCGAGACCCACGTTCTCAATGCGCGTAAGACGACGCATTTCGGTACGCGTGAGCTCGAGCTCGCCTGCCTCGGCAGCCTCGAGCTTCTCGGTGGCCTCAAGACCGGCCTCAATCTTCATGGCCAGATCGACCTCTTCGGAGGCGGTCAGCAGGTCGACCTTGCCGATCTCCTTGAGGTACATACGGACCGGGTCGCCGGTCAGCATCACCGTGGAGGCATCGATGCCGCGCACGCGGGAGCGTGAACGGGACGTGCGCACGGTGCGCTTCTTCTTGCTCTTGGAAGAACCCATCTCGGCGTCGGCCTGACGGGCCATCTTGAGCTCGTGATCGTCGAGCGAGCCGGAATCGTGCTCGTCGTCGTCATCGAAATCGTCGGTATCGGTATCGTTATCGTCATCGTCGACGTCCATCGGGGCGTCGTCGTTTCCGCTCGCGGAGATAATCTGGATGCCGCTGTTGCGCAGCGCGGAATACACCGCGTTGAGCTGCTCATCAGTAACATCGATATCCTTCAGGGCGACCTGAATCTCGTCCTCGGTTACCGAAGTCCTGTTTGAGCCGTTGCCCATGAGCTTTGCAACGTAGGATTCCAGCCCAGTACCCGTGCTCTCAGTCTTTTTTGGCACAGATTCTCCCTTCGTAGTCCACAGGACTCAATACTTTAGCACACACATGGACGTCTATACCCAAAATAAAGACAGGATATAGGCGAGAATACGCTGGTTGACCACAACATCTAGGCCTGATCGGCGTCCGTGGTCTCCAAACCGATCAAACGGAACGGGTCGGCCACGCCTCCGATCGACTTTTGGAGCTCGCGCTGGCGCTGTGAATCTTGCACCGCCTGCACAGTCAGCACGCGACGGTCCTCATCGTCGAGTGAACGGTCCTGACGCAACTTGGCCTGCGCAGCTCGCATGCGACGTTTGATGGTGTAGAGCTCGAGCGTATCGAGCATAAAGACGATGTTCGTCTCGGTCGGGTGCTTACTCGTTGCCGAAATGCGCCCGGCGCTGACAAGCGACGCCGCCTCGGGACACACCGCGCGCGCCGCATCCATGCAGGCAGCAGGATCGGTGCCCGGCGGCGTCGCGAGCACGGCCCACGCAATGGACTCGTGACGCGGGTCGACCCACTCGATAGAACAAATGCGATCGGCATACGTGCGGAACAGATCGGGGTAGCTCGTGAGCATCGTCAGCAGCTCGCGCTCCCCCGCCAGGGATTTCCGCTCCAGATCGGTCAAAACGATCGGCATCGACGGAGCCGCCGCCGCGCTTGAACCATCGGCAACGGGCGCCGCGCTTTCCATCCCCGCTGGCACATCGATTGGCGGCAGATCCTCGTCGGCCTCCACCGGTGTCGCCCCATAGGCATCAAGCGGAACGTAGTCGTACGGGTCCTCCTCGACCGGTGCGGACACCGGCGGCGTCGCACCCGCGGCCCAGGCACCGCGAGACGTCCCCTGCGAACCAGACGCCCGACCGCCCGCGCTGCCCGAGCGCTCAGCTTGCACGCGTTGACGCTCGTAGTTCTGCTCACGGCGGCGCTCGGCATCCTCGCGCTTGGCGACATCGCGAAACACACGGCCCGAGCTCGCGCGCACGGTCTCCAGGTCCAAACCCAACAGATCGGCAATCTGGATAAAGTACGTGTCGATCATATAGCTGTCACGTAGCGGATAGATGAGCGTCAGCGCGTCCTCGAGCGCCTTGGCGCGACCGCCCGGTGTGGTAATGTCGCTCGACTCCTGTAGCGAACGGTACACAAAGTCCATGAGGGGCTCGGCGGCATCGATGCGCGCTTGCAGTGCCTCGCCACCATGCGCCGTGATGAACTCCATGGGGTCGTTGCCGTCGGGAAGCACCACGCAGCGAAGATCCATCGAATCCTGCTCGATAAACTGAATCGCGCGACGGGCAGCCTTTTGACCGGCAGCGTCGCCATCGAACATATATACAATGCGCTTGGCAAAACGAGTGAGTGTCTTAACGTGATGTTCCGTCAGCGCCGTGCCCAGCGTGGCGACAACGTTTTTGATCCCTGCCTCCCAGCAGGCGATGCAGTCGGTATAGCCTTCCACCACGATGGCGGTATCCTGCGCGACGATAAACTCCTTGGCCCAGTTAAAGCCATAGAGGTTTCGTTTTTTATGAAACACGCTCGTCTCGGCGGTGTTGAGGTACTTGGGCTGACCATCGCCCATGATGCGCCCGCCAAAGGCGATATTGTGACCCTGCTCATCAAAGATGGGAAACATCACGCGGTCGTAAAAACGGTCCGCGAGCTGCCCGCGCCCGCGGCTCACGGCCACATTGGCGTCAATCATCTCCTGCGGGGTAAAGCCCGCCTGCGACAGATGCGACACCAGCGCGTTGCGACCCGGCGCAAAGCCCAGGCAGTAGCGGCGACAGACGTCGCCGCCCATACCGCGGCTGGCGAAGTACTCGCGCGGACGGCTGTCCTTACCGCGCATAAGCATGGTGTGGTAGAACTGAGCCGTCTCAGCGCACAGGTCATAGATGCGGGCACGCTTGGTGCCTCGATCGCGCTGCGCACCGGTATCGTGCAGTTCAATGCCCGCACGGTCGGCCAAATAACGGATCGACTCGGGAAAACTCAGGTTCTCGCGCTTCATGATATAGGTGAAGACGTCGCCGCCCTCGCCGCAGCCAAAGCAGTGCCACACCTGCGTAGAAGGGATAATGTGAAACGAGGGGGTCTTTTCGCCATGAAACGGGCAGCAGCCCCAAAACTCATGGCCGCGGGGCTTGAGCTCAACCGTTTCCTGCACGATGGCAACCAGGTCCGACGCCGCGCGTACCTGATCTTTTTCCTCATCGCTAATCACGGATACTCACCCCCTGCTCACCCAAGTTATGAAGAATATCGTCGATATTACCCTCGACGGTCGCGATCAACTCGTCCAGGGAATCGAACACGCGAGACGGACGCAGCCAGCGCGTAAACGCCAGCGACACCGAGGCGCCATACAGGTCGCCCGCATAGCCGATCAAGTTGGCCTCGAGATGCGCCGAGGCGGCATCATCGGCATAGGTCGGCGGCAGGCCGACATTAACGGCAGCGGGCCATACGGTATCGTCGACCAGCACCAGACCCTCATAGACGCCATCGGCAGGCACCTGGATGCCGTCGGGCACCTGGATGTTTGCCGTGGGAAAGCCCATGTCGGAGCCCTCGTGACGGCCAGCCGCCACAACGCCGCGCAGCATATAGGGACGGCCGAGAAGCTCGGCAGCCAGCTCCACATGACCCTGACCCAGCTCATGGCGGACGCGCGTGGCGCAGACGGTCTGCCCGTTAACGCAGAGCAGGTCGTGACCGTAAACGTCAACCCCACGCTCAGCGCCCCAGGCGCGCATCTCGGCAACGCCCGAAGCGCCGCCGCGGCCGAGCCTAAAGTCGCTGCCGACACGAATGGAGCGAATGTCGACAACGCGCGACAAAAGCGCCAGAAACCCGACATGGTCGAGTGCCGCCACGGCAGACGTAAAGGGAACGGCCACCACCGCATCGACCCCGGTTTGGGCCAGGGCATGCAGGCGGTCAGCCGTCGTCATCAATTTTTGAGCGGGCGAAGGACTCACCACGACGTCCGGGTCAGGATCGAAAGTAATCACGACCGCTTTGCTGCCGTGATCATGCGCATCGCGAATAACCGCATCGATCAGCTCTTGGTGCCCACGATGTACGCCATCAAACACGCCAATGGCGATTGAAGCGGCACCCAAGAACTCGCACCCATCAAATGCATCGGCAGAAACGATAGGGGCCTCATCCAACTCACCCGCGAAAAAGATACGCGCGAGCTCGTGAGGCGCCAGCATCATCGAACACCGCCGATCGCCTGCGGAAAGACGTGCTCCATCACAAAGCGGCCGCCCTCGATACGAGCAAGCGCCTTCAATCCCCCATCGAGCACGAGCGCGAACGGCGCCTTCGCCATATCGAAATCCGCAAGCGCGCGTTCAACGGGAATGCGGCGACCACAAAGCAGGTCGTCTGCAAGATTACCCGGCAAATCGACACGCGTGGCACCAAGGGCGGCGATGGGATCCAGAGCGAAGCCGACAGCGGACTCGGCAGAGAGTTCCTCAACCGCATGACAGGCGCCAATGGAAACCACGCCGGAGGCCGTACGGCGCAGCGCGGAAATATGCGCAGCACTATCGCAGGCGCGACCCAGATCGCGAGCAAGCGCACGAATGTAGGTGCCTTTGCTTACCGAAAAGGCCACGGTCCAGACGCACGTTTCGCCCTCGCCGCTCACGGCGATCAGGTCGGCGGCATAGACCTCGACGGGGCGCGGAGGCAAGTCTACCGCATTGCCCTCGCGAGCACTCTTATAGGCACGAACGCCATTGACCGAGATGGCCGAAAAAGCTGGCGGCACCTGCAACTGCGGGCCAAGCATAGCGGCCAGCTGCTCACGAGCGTAAGCGAGATCGTGCAGCTCGGGGGCAACGGGTACCGTGCGGACGGCCTCGCCCTCCGCGTCATCGGTATTGGTCTCGACGCCAAACGAAATGTCGGCGACATAGCTTTTGGTATCGAGGGTTAGCATGCCCAGCAGACGGGTCGCCTGGCCGACGCCCACCACCATGACACCCGAGGCCATGGGGTCGAGCGTACCGGCATGGCCGACGCGTCGCTCATGGAGGGCGCGTCGGCACTGCGAAACCACGTCGTGGGACGTACAGCCCACCGGCTTATCGACGGCGAGCAGCATATTCAATTGAGAAGGCGTACGACGAGCCATGTACCATCCAAAATGTTAGAGCTCGACGGTCACCGAAGCGGGATCCTCCCCCACCAGCTCGGCCAGCATGGGAAGTGCCACGGCGAGCGTCTCGCGAATCGTTCCGTTGTTGGAAAAGCCGGCGGCGGCATGATGCCCGCCACCGCCAAAGTTGGCAGCGATCTCGGACACATCGAGGTCACCCTTGGAGCGCAGGTTGCCGCGCACCTTGGTATCGCCCTCGATGCCCTTTAGGAACAGGCAGACCTCAACGCCCATCACCGAACGCACCACATCGACCAGACCGTCGCACTCATCCGAAGTGACGCCGCAGGCCTCGAGGTCGCTCTGGTACGCATAACTATATGCCACACGACCGTGCGCCACGGTCTTGATACGACCCATAACGATGGACTTGAGATGCAAGAACTCTACGCGCATGCTCTGGTAGACCTCGAGCGCGACGCGCGCCGGATCGGCACCGTGCGCGACCAGGCGCGAGGCGGCATGGAACGCAGCAGCATCGGCGTTTTGGTACTGAAAACGACCGGTATCGGTCACCAGGCCGCACAGCAGGCAGGTCGCGACACCGTTGCGAGCCACAATGCCGCAATTGTCTAAAAAGCGGTCGATGATCATGGCGCAGGCCGCGGCGCCGACGCACCTCAGGCTCAGCTCGGCAAATTCCTCACGCGCCGGATGGTGATCGAAGCACACCACATGAGACGAGCGGCGGAGCACCTCAGCGGAGTTGTTCAGACGCTCGACGACCGGCACGTCCACCGAGATGAAAAGGTCCGGATTGCCGGTATACGCAGATGCGGGCACCAGACGGTCGGCGCCCTCCATAAAGCGGTAGATGCGCGGAACCGGGTCATCGTCTGCCAGCAGCAGGGCAATGTCCTTGTTGGGGAAAAACTTCATAAGCGATAAGCCCAGACCCAGCACGGAGCCCAGGGCGTCACCATCGGGAGACGTATGTCCCGAAATCGCAATGGAGGACGCACCCTCGATGAGCTCGAGGATGCGTCGCTGAATATCTGCAGACTCGCACGATGCGAGGTCGGCGGAATTACTCATCTAAAGCTGCCTCCTGGGCGGCATCCGCTATGGGATAGCCGTCCTCGTCCTTTTCGATCGCAAGCGTGGCGGGAACGTTTTCCAGCGCGCGCGTGATGCGCTCGGCCTCATCGGTCGAGCGATCGATGCGAAAATCGAGCTCGGGCGTGACGCGCCAATCGAGCGAGCGGGCCAACAGGCTACGAATGCGGCCCTTGGCGCTGGCGAGCGCCTCCATGACCTCCTCGTAGCGGCTCGCGTCGCACGACACGTACACGCGCGCGAACGAACGGTCCACCGCGACCTCGACCGCGGTCAAGGTGACCAGGTCGAGACGCGGATCGGAAACCTCAAAGAGCAGGATATAACCGAGCTTCTCGCGAAGCTGCTCGCCCAGACGGCGGGTTGCCTGCGTTTGCTTCATAGCGCTACCCCCCTACTCGGTACGGGCAACCTGGTCGATGCGGTAGCCCTCAATGGTGTCGCCAGGCTTGATGTCCTGGAAGTTCTCCAGGCCAATACCGCCCTCGGAGCCGCTCTTGAGGCTCTTGGCCTCGTCCTTGTAGTGGCGCATCGAGGCGATTTTACCGTTGAAGACCACGATGCCGTCGCGCACCAGGCGCACAGAATCGGTCGCGGCGATCTCGCCCTCTTCGACGCGGACACCGGCGGCGATGCCGACCTTGGGCACCTTGAAGGTGTCCAGAACGGTCGCAGTACCCGTGGAGACCTCGACCTCGGTGGGCTTGAGCATACCGATGCGAGCAGCGTCGAGGTCCTCGAGGCACTTGTAGATGACGTCGTAGCAACGGATCTCGACGCCCTCGCGCTCGGCAGCGGAGCGGGCCTTGCCGTCGGGACGGACGCCAAAGCCGATGATGATGGCGTTGGAGGCGTCGGCCAGGACGACGTCGGTCTCGTTGATGGCACCAACGGCGGAGTGGATCGTGTTGATACGCACCTCGGACTGATCCATCTTGTCGAGAGAGTCCTGAAGGGCCTCGATGGAGCCCTGGACGTCGGCCTTGATGATCAGGTTGAGCTCCTTGACCTCGGCGTCGGCGATGGTCTCGAAGAGGTTCTCGAGCGTCACGTGCTTCACGCGGCTCTGCTCCTCGATACGGGCCTTGAGCGAACGCTCGTCGGCCAGCGCACGCGCCTCGCGCTCGTCCTCGAACACGCGGAACTCATCGCCGGCGTTGGGGACGGACTGCAGGCCCAAGATCTCGACGGCGTCGGAGGGACCGGCCTCGGTGACGGCGTTGCCCTTGGGGTCGAGCATGGCACGGACGCGGCCATAGGTGAGGCCGGCGACCAGCGTGTCGCCCACGCGCAGGGTACCGCGGGTCACGAGCACGGTGGCAACCGAGCCGCGGCCCTTGTCGAGCTTAGCCTCGAGGACGTTGCCCGATGCGAACGTATCGGGGTTGGCCTTGAGCTCGAGCACGTCGGCCTGGAGCAGCACGGTCTCGAGCAGGTCGTCGATACCGATCTTCTGCTTGGCCGAGATGTTGACGAACATGTTCTGTCCGCCCCACTCCTCGGGGATGATGCCGTACTCGGTGAGTTCCTGGCGCACGCGGTCGGGGTTGGCACCCGGCTTATCGATCTTGTTGACGGCGACGACGATGGGAACGCCGGCGGCCTTGGCGTGGTTGATCGACTCGATGGTCTGGGGCATGACGCCGTCATCGGCGGCCACGATCAAAATGACGATATCGGTCACCTTGGCGCCGCGGGCACGCATGGCCGTAAAGGTGGCGTGACCGGGGGTATCGATGAAGGTGATCTTGCGGTCGTTGATCATGACCTGCGAAGCGCCGATGGCCTGGGTAATGCCGCCCGCCTCGCCGGCAGCGACGCCGGTGTGACGGATGGCATCGAGGAGGCTCGTCTTGCCGTGGTCGACGTGGCCCATGACGGTGACGACCGGGGCACGCGGCTTAAGGTCGGCGGGATCGTCGTAGAACGAGAAGGTGTTCTCCTCCTCGGGGGTAATGATCTTGATCTGGCGGCCCAGGTCGTCGGCAACGAGCTCGACGAGGTCGTCGGACATGGACTGCGTCATGGTAAGCGGCGTGCCCAGCAGGAACAGGCGCTTGATGATGTCGTTGGCAGGAACGTCGAGCGCCTCGGCGAGCTCCTGGACGGTAACGCCCTGGGAGACCTTGATGGCGTCGAGGTCCTCGGGGTTCACGCCCTGGGCCAGCGCCTCCTCAATCTTGCGCTCCTCCTGAGCCTTTGCGGCCTCGCGCTCGCGCTTCTCCTTGCGCTTTTTGCGACGACCGGTGGACTCGCGAGAGGCCTCCTCGACGGCGGCACGAGCCTCCTCGAGCACCTTCTCGCGGCTGTACTCCTCGGCCTCGCGAGCCATGCGGCTGTAGTGGTCCTCTTCGTTGTTGTGACCGCCCTTGCGCTTCTTGCCCTTACCCTGCTTGTCGGGGTTGGGGAAGTCCATGCCGGCAGCGACGTTGTTGCTGGCATTGGTGCGATGGCTGTGCGGACGGCTCTCGGAGGCGTTGCGCTCGGAGTTGTTATCGGAGGCGTTGCGATCGTTACGACGGCCACCGCGACGGTCGTTGTTGCCGCCACGACGGTTGCCGCGCTCGGCAGCGCGCTCGGCCTTGGCCTTCTCCTCGGCGTCCTTCTTCTCCTTGAGCACAGTCTCCTGTGCGGCGATCTGGTCGAGCAGCGAACGGAAACGCGAACCGGAGTCGGAAGCGGGAACGGCGCGGCGCTGGGCCTCGCGGGCAGCCTCCTCCTTCTCGCGGGCAAGGCGCTCCTGCTCAGCCTTCTTCTTGGCCTCGGCCTCGGCACGGGCGGCCTCCTCGGCAGCCTGGGCGGCGGCGAACTGGCGGCGCTCCTCCTCGCGTGCCTTCTCGGCGGCGATGCGCTCACGCTCGGCCTCGGCAGCGCGCGCTGCCTCCTCGGCGGCGGCTGCCTCCTCCTCGGCCTGCTTGGCGGCCTCGACTTCCTTGGCGCGGGCCTCGATCACCGAGGCGAGCTGCTTGCGGACCATGGCGACGTAAGCGTCCTCCAGGGCGGAGGAAGCGGACTTAGCGGGAATCTTCATTTCGGCAAGATGACCCATCAGTTCCTTGGAGGTCATGCCGAACTCTTTGGCCAGGGTGGACACACGGACTTTTGCCATATGACTTCACCTACCCTTTCTGGCACCTTGGGTGCCTAGAGACTGAACGAGCGTGGAAGACGCGCCGGGACCCGCCCGGCGCGAACGCGCGCTAGATCAGGTCCTCCGCATCATCGAAGGCGTCGGTGTCGTGGACACCGCAGAAACGGGAGCCGGGACGAGCCTGGTTGCGGCACTGGATACCGTCCTCGGACACGTACTCGCAGCGGCGGACGTCCTCGTCCTCCTCGTCACCGATCAGGTCGGCGGCGGGCTCCTCGTGAACGGGAACGTTCTTGAGGATGTCGGCGGCAAGCGTCTCGGACTTGATGTCGATGTGCCAGCCGGTCAGGCGCGCGGCGAGGCGGGCGTTCTGGCCCTCCTTGCCGATGGCGAGGGACAGCTGGTCGTCGGGCACGATGACGCCGGCGTAGGCCTTCTCCTCGTCGATGAGGACGCGGGTGACCTTAGCGGGCGAAAGGGCGTTGGCAACGTAGACGGCAGGATCGGCATCCCACAGGATGACGTCGACGCGCTCGCCACGGAGCTCGCCCACGACAGCGCGAACACGGCTGCCCTTGGGGCCGACGCAGGCGCCCACGGGATCCAGACGGTCGTCGAGCGAGTGGACGGCGACCTTGGAGCGCTGGCCGGGCTCGCGGGCGATCGACTTGATCTGGACGGTGCCCTCATAGATCTCGGGCACCTCCTGCTCAAACAGACGACGCATGAGCTCGGGGTGGGTACGGGAGATGACAATCGGCGGACGGCTGTGCTCGCCACGAACCGGCTGCAGGTTGGAGTTGGGGTCGCGAACGTCGATGATCACGGCCTTGATGTGCTGGTTGTGCAGGTAGCGCTCGCCCATCGGACGCTCGTTGCGCTCGTTCTCGTAACGGCGCTGGTCGAAGTGCGGCAGCTCGGCCTCGACGCCCTCGCGGATCTTGACAATCGTGAAGTCGGGTGTGGACTGCAGCACGGTACCGCTGATGAGGTCACCGATGCGGCCGGAGAACTCCTCGTAGATCTGCTCGCGGGCGGAGTTGCGCACGATGGCGTTGATCTCGGCCTTGGCGTGCTGGGCAGCGATGCGGCTCGTGTTCTTGGGGGTGACGTCAATCTCCTCGAACTCGGTGAAGTTGCCCTCCTCGTCCATGGAATCGTCGATCGGCTCCAAGCGGTAGACGTAGATCTTGCCGGTGGTGCGGTCGATGGTCACCTTGGCGCCCCACTCAAGATGCAGGATCTCGGCATAGCTCTTGGCGAGCGACTGCTCCAGGCGGTCGATCAGGTAGAGCTGGTCGATGTGCTTCTCCTGGCAAAGCTCCATCAGGGCGGACATCATGTCGGATGCTGCCATCTTACTTTCCTTCCTTCGCGGGCTTGAAGTCGTAGGTGGGCTTCAACTTGCACTTTTTAACATCAGAGAAATCGAGGGTAACGGACTCGCCGCCCTCGAGCTCGAGGGTCACGTTCGTCTCGGTGGCGGCGGCAATCTTACCGGCGTACTTGCGACGGCCCTCGGTAGCGGTGGAGGTGAGCTCGCAGTTCTCGCCCACAAAGCGGGTAAAGTCGCACGGGCGGCGCAGCGGGCGCGCCATACCCGGGCTCGACACCTCGAGCGTATAGCTCGAAGAGATGGGGTCGAGCTCCTCAATCACATCGCCGACCCACTTGGTGTTGGCCGTGACGTCGTTGAGCGAAAGGCTCTGACCCTCGGCACCCTCGATACGCACGCGCACGCAGGGGGCCTTGGTGGCACCCACGAGCTCGACGTCGACGATGTCGACATCGTGCTGGGGAGCGACGGCCTCGAGCGCGTCGATGATCGCCTGCTCGGTCTTGGTCTTGACCATTGCGGCACCTCCATCCATACAAAAAAGAAGCGGGGCCGAAACCCCACTTCTTTCAATTACAACTTCATTTGCAAGCAAACTATACCAATAGCTGCGGAAACGTGCAAGCACAGTACGAATCTGCAGGTCAGCGTGCGCACAGCTTCTCCACAAGAATAGGACAATTGACCGAAGACACCATGGCAGGTACATGCAAAACGAGGGACGGCCCAAACGGACCGTCCCTCGTTTATTGCATGTCAGCTTTGCGCGCAGCGCTTACTTGACCACCAGGTTGACCAGCTTGCCGGGCACGCAGATGGCCTTGACGACCGTCTTGCCCTCGAGCCACTTGGCGACGGCGGCCTCGGCGGCAGCCTGCATCTCCTCGTTGGAGGCATCGCGGGCAACGTCGACGCGGCCGCGGACCTTGCCGAGCACCTGGACCACGATCTGCACCGTGTCCTCAACGGACTCGGCCAGGTCGAACTCGGGCCAGGCGGCGGTGTAGGCGTTGCCCTCGCAGCCGAGGGCCTCGTGCCACAGCTCGTCGGCCCAGAACGGGCAGATGGGGGCAAGGACGCTCACGATATCCTTAGCCACGCCGTAGCACAGCGCCTTGTCGCGGGCGGTACCCTCGGTGGCGTTGAGGTAGGCGCTCGCCGCGTTGACGAGCTCCATGACGGCCGAGATCGCGGTGTTGAACTGGCCGCGATCGAAGTCCTCGGTGCACTTGGCGATGGTGCGGTGACGCTCGCGATAGAGCTTCATCGCAACCTCGTCGAGCGCGGACTTGTCGAAGGCCACGTTGGCGTCACCGGACTGGACGAGCTGCCAAACGATACGCCAGGCGCGCTTGATGAAGCGGTTGGCGCCCTCAACGGCCTTGGGATCCCAGTCGAAGTCCTTCTCGGGCGGAGCGATAAACAGGATCGCCAAACGCATGGTGTCGGCGCCGTAGGGCTCGATGACCGAGCTCGGGGGCACGACATTGCCCTTGGACTTGGACATGGTGTCGCCGTTCTCGTCCTTGACCATGCCCTGGCACAGCAGGTTGGTGAAGGGCTCGTCCACGCTCAGCAGGCCCAGGTCGCGCAGCGCCTTGGTAAAGAAGCGACTGTAGAGCAGGTGCAGAATGGCGTGCTCGATGCCGCCAATGTAGTTATCGACGGGCATCCAACGGTCGGCGGCCTCTCGGGAGAAGGGCAGCTTGGTGTTGTGCGGATCGGTATAGCGCAGGTAATACCAGCTGGAGCAGGTGAAGGTGTCCATGGTATCGGTCTCACGCTTGGCCGGGCGGCCGCACACCGGGCAGGTGGTCTCGTAGAACTCCTTGCACTCGGCAAGGGTCTCGCCGGCGCCCAGGTCAAGGTTCTCGGGCAGCGTCACCGGCAGCTGATCCTCGGGCACGGGCACGATGCCGCAGTGCTCGCAGTGGATGGCCGGGATGGGGTTGCCCCAATAGCGCTGGCGGCTGATGAGCCAGTCGCGCAGACGAAACTCGACCTTGCGACGACCACAGCCCATGGCCTCGAGGTCGGCCACGATTGCAGCCTCGCCCTCGGAGTGCTTACCACCGCGCATGCCGGTGTACTTGCCGGACTGGACGAGGGTGCCCTCGGCAGCGTGAGCGCAATCCCAGTCGACGGTCTCGGCATGGAAGGTATCGATGGTCTCGCCGCTGGCCTCGACGGCAGCGCGATCGTCATCGTCTAGGATGATCGGCACGATCGGCAGGTCGTACTTACGGGCAAACTCAAAGTCGCGCTGGTCGCCACAGGGAACGGCCATGACGGCACCGGTACCGTAGTCGGCGACGACATAATCGGCAACCCACACGGGGACCTTCTCGCCGTTGACGGGGTTTACCACATAGCGGCCCGTAAAGGCACCGTGCTTCTCGAGGGTGCCCTGGGCACGCTCGACGGCAGAGATATGCTTGGAGTCCTCGACGATCTTGGTGACGGCCTCCTCGTACTCCGTGCCCTCAACGAGCTCATGCAGGCCGGCGTACTCGGGAGCCAGGACAAAGAAGGAGACGCCAAAAAGGGTGTCGGCACGCGTGGTAAAGACGGTGATCTTGCCCTCATCGCCCTCGATGGGCTCGCCATCCTGGTCGCACAGGGTAAAGTCGACCTCGGCGCCCTCGGAGCGACCGATCCAGTTGGCCTGCATCTGCTTAACGCGCTCGGGCCAGCCGGGGAGCTTCTCCAGGTCGTCGAGCAGCTCCTGAGAGTACTCGGTAATCTTGTAGTACCACTGCTCAAGGTCGCGCTTCTCAGGCTCGGTGCCGCAGCGCCAGCACTTGCCCTCGGTAACCTGCTCGTTAGCCAGAACGGTCTTGCAGGTGGGGCACCAGTTGACCGGGTTCTTCTTGCGGTAGACCAGGCCCTTTTCCCACATCTTCTCAAAGATCCACTGGCCCCAGCGGTAATAATCGGGGCTGCAGGTCTTGACCATGCGATCCAGATCGTAGGAGAAGCCCATGCGCTTCATCGTGGCGAGCGCCTGGTCCATGTTCTTATACGTCCAGGCGGCAGCCTGCGTGTTGTGCTTGATGGCGGCGTTCTCGGCAGGCAGGCCAAAGGCGTCAAAGCCGATGGGATGCAGCACGTCATAGCCGCGCATGCGGGCCTGACGGGCCATGGCATCGCCGATGGTATAGTTGCGCGCGTGGCCCATGTGCAGGTCGCCCGACGGATACGGGAACATCTCGAGCACGTACTTCTTGGGCTTGCTGTCGTCGGTGTCGACAGCAAAGAGGTTGGAGTCCTCCCAGGCCTTCATCCACCGGGACTCGATGGCCTGCGCGTCGTAAACAGGAATCTCGTCCTTATGATCTGTGCAATCGCACATATCAGCTCCTTTGTTATCTCGGTTGGGGCGGGGCGTTCTTACCTTTGCTCGCTGCTGCGGACAGTCCTGCTCGCACGAAGAGCACATTAAGTGCTCTTCGGCTCGTGCGGAACTTGCAGCGAGCAAAGGTAAGAACGCCCCGCCACATCGTTAACTCGCATGATGATAGCAAATACAACAAGCGAGATGCCTGCGACTTGCAGGCATCTCGCTTTATCTAAATAACGTGGTTGGGAATCAACCTTTGTCTGAAACTCGTTCTAGCACGAACGGGTTTTCCAGGTGCCGCAGATTGCCGTGAAAGAGGAGCGTCGCGTACTTTGGTACGCGAGCGACGGTTTGAACGGCAAGGTGCGGTGCTTGGGAAAGCCGCTTAGCGGTAGCTGACGCTTTGCTGGGAGTCCTTCACGACAACGTCGTGGGCGCCGCCTTCGACGATGGAGGTGGAGCTGACCAGCGTTAGGCGTGCCTTTTCCTGGAGCTCGGGGATCGAGAGGGCGCCGCAGTTGCACATCGTGGACTTAACCTTGTAGAGCGTGCCGCCCACGCCGTCCTTGAGGGATCCGGCGTACGGGACGTAGGAGTCGACGCCCTCGACGAAGCTGAGCTTCGCGGCGCCGCCCAGGTCGTAGCGCTGCCAATTGCGAGCACGCGCAGAACCCTCGCCCCAGTACTCCTTCATGTACTGGCCGTTGACGTTGACGCGCTCAGTCGGGCTCTCGTCAAAGCGGGCGAAGTAACGGCCCAGCATCATAAAGTCGGCACCCATGGCAAGGGCAAGCGTCATGTGGTAGTCGTAGACGATACCGCCGTCGGAGCACACGGGCACGTAGACGC
>JAUUMM010000043.1:0-15657 GCA_030839365.1 Collinsella sp. | reverse complement strand
TCAGGGAGGCGGGGCTGTCCCTCCCGGAATCGTCCAAATAGGTGTTGCCAATCCAAGGACGACGTCCCCTCCATCGCGACGCAGGCCGGCTCCCCGGCCGCGGCGATCGCCCCGGCGAGCGCCTCGTATCCCGCCGCGTCGGCGGGGAACTGGCGGGACAGGACCCTGCGGCCCCTCCAGTCGAGGACGCACAGCCAGTGCGAGTCGGCGTGGGTGTCGACCCCGCGGAAGACCGGCCCGCGGGCGTCGGGTGTCGATTCGTTTTGCATGTCTCGCTCCGTTCTTTCCGTGCTCGCCTGGACCGGGCAGACGGCACACTGACGGGGCGCGATAGAATGCGGTTGTTCGGGTCCGCGGTATCGCTCCATGCTCCTATTAGGTCATGCGGCGGTCTCGGCTCGCCGCGGCCCGCGCGGGACATGTCAGGAAACGAGGGCAGCCCTGTGGGCGCCAGCGGAATGTGGGGTCACCGCGCGGTCCGCATCTGATGGTGTCGACGTCAATGGTATACGGGTGCATCATCGACGTCTTCAATACAGAAAATATCAGTGCGGGATGTTTTGGAAAATAACCCAAAACCGGCCATGTGGGGTCCTTTGGAGTCACCCTTTAGGCGGAACTCTCCTAATTATTTGGATGAGTCGTTTACTTACTTGTGCTGTTACCGTCTTCCCGCTGTTGTTGGGGTATGCTTTGTTCGTATGTAAACGTATGACATGTTGATGGGGGAGGGTGCTATGGCTCGCGAGAGTGCTCGTTCTAAGGATACGGCTAAGCCTGGCATCAAGGAAGTTGCGGCGGTGGCGGGGGTTTCGCCTACTACGGTATCTCGTGTGCTTAATAATCGTGGCTATATTAGCCAAGAGACCCGCGATAAGGTCCATGCCGCGATGAAGCGCATCAACTATACGCCCAACGATATCGCTCGTGCCATGCTCAACGGTCGCCTGAATCTTATCGGTATGATCGTCCCCTATGTCAGCAGCCCGTTTCATGCACAAGCGGTTCAAGCCGTTGAGCGTACCCTGGCCGAAAACGGTTTTAAGATGCTGCTGTGCAATAGTGCCAATCGACCTGATCTTGAGCGTTCTTATATCGATATGCTTCGGCGCAATATGGTTGATGGCGTCATTGTCAACTCGCTTAATATCGGTGCCGAGGCGTATGCCGAGATGGGTTTGAGTCTGGTTGGTATCGACTGCGACCTTGGCGAGGCCTCTGTTCAGATTGCGAGCGACAGCTATAGTATCGGCGAACTTGCCACGCGTCGCCTGATCGATGACGGGTGTTCGCGCATCCTGTGCCTGCGCAGCAATAGCCGCATGCGCATGCCTGCCAATAAGCGTACCGATGCCTACCTCGATGTTGTTGAGCAGGCCGGTTTGCCCGCGCTTGTCCGTGAGGTCGAGTTCGTTAAGCCCGACGACGAAAAGAGCGCGGTCGTTGCGAAGATCCTCGATGAGAACCCCGATATTGACGGCATCTTTGCGGGAGACGACACGATGGCGGCTATCTGTCTTAACGTGATGAAGCAGCGCGGCTTGAGCGCTCCGGGCGATATTAAGGTCGTGGGCGCGGATGGTGCCCGCCGCACTATGACGTTTATGCCTGACTTAACAACCGTTCGCCAAGATATCGATCGCATCGGAGAGCTCGCGGCGCAATCCATCATTGCTCTTATTAACGGCGAAAAGCCCGAATCGAATATCAAGCTCCCCGTTGAACTCATTGAGGGCAAAACCGCGTAGTTCATCCCGTGCCAAAAGAATTCCTCAAACACCTCTGATGACCGTTCGCCGGCATATGTCAACCGTTTGCCGACGACTGGAACTGCGAAAAGACGTATTGGTGTGAAAACGTTTGACATATGAAAACGATTGACATATCTTGCAGTTGTACCGAGTTAGTATCTCGTGAGAAAGGAAGTCTCGGATGCACAAGGTGTATTACCAGCCTGAGGGAATTTGGGTAGGCGACATCATGCCGTACGGCGAGGACGGCACGTTCTATCTCTATCATCAGCGTGACACGCGAAACCCCGGACCTTTCGGAGAGCCGTTTGGCTGGGCACTCGCGACAACCAAGGACTTCGTCAATTACAAAGACTTTGGCGAGAGCCTTGAGCGTGGCGGCGACGAGGAAGTCGACCAGTATGTTTATGCCGGCACGGTGTTTAAGGTGGGCGACAAGTACCATGCGCTCTACACTGGTTGCAATCGCGATAAGGTCAAGGCACGCTTGATGAAGCAGGTTCTTCTTCACGCAACGAGTGACGACGCCGTCAAGTGGGAGAAGAACATCGCCGAGACGCTGCTTCCGCCCCAGGAGGGTTACGATGACCGCAACTGGCGCGATCCCTTTGTGCTTTGGGATGAGGAGAACGAAGAGTACATGCTCATCCTCGGCACGCGTGTGGGCGAGGACAAGCGTCTGATGACCGGTCGTCTGGTCAAGTTCACCTCCAAGGACCTGGATACCTGGGAGTTCCAGGGCGACTGGTGGAATCCGGGCCTGTACACCATGTTCGAGATGCCTGATCTCTTTAAGATGGGCGACTGGTGGTATCTGGTGTTCTCCGAGTACAGTGATGGCAACAAGACCCGTTACCGCATGTCTCGCTCTATCAACGGTCCTTGGATCACTCCTGCGGACGATTCCTTCGATGGCCGCGCGTACTATGCCGCGCGTACCGCATTTGATGGCGAGCGCCGCGTTCTCTTTGGTTGGGTTCCTACGCGTGACGAGGGCGGTGACCCCAGCTCTTACCTGTGGGGTGGCACCTTTATGCCTCTCGAGATCGTTCAGCGTGCTGACGGAACGCTCGGCACCAAGCTCCCCGACAGCATGCTTGGCGCCTTTGGCGAGGCTAAGGCAGTCGAGGCCTTTGAGCTTTCCTGCGAGTCGGGCAAGGTCGAGCAGGTGCTCGCCGCGGATGCCGGTTCCACCTATATGCTCGATGCCGACATCGAGCTCGCCGGTGACGCTGCCGGCTTCTCGGTGAAGCTTGCCGAGGACGCCGAGTCCGGTCTTGCCTATGAGTTCCGCGCCAACCTGCGTGAGGGCAAGCTCGAGTTTACGGCGGCCCCCCAGTATCCGTGGTTCCAGGTCAACAACATGGGCCTCGAGCGTCCGTTGTTCTTTAAGGGCGAGGGCACTCATCATGTGCGTCTGGTCGTTGACGACGATATCGCGACCATCTTTGTCGATGATGTTGCGCTTAACGCGCGCTTCTGCAATAAGCAGGGCCAGGGTGTGGCACTGACGGTCACCGACGGTACGCTCAAGTGCGCAAATGCAACGATCGCGTCTCTGTAATGGCATCAAAACGTTTTATGATTTCGTAAGGGAATGGAGAGGAACATGGACTACAAAGTAGTGTCTCAGCAAGTCGTCGATAACGTCGGCGGTCTGGAGAACATCGAGGGCGCCACGCATTGCGTTACGCGTCTGCGTCTGGTGCTCAAGGATACGAGCAAGTACAACAAGGCCGAGCTCGAGAACATCGATGGCGTCAAGGGCGTGCTGTACAACAGCGGCCAGCTCATGATCATCTTCGGTACCGGTACCGTCAACAAGGTCTACGATGAGTTTATGGCTCTGACGGGCGTTAAGGAGATCAGCGCTTCCGAGGTCAAGGGCGCCGAGGCGGACAAGAAGGGCAAGTTCTTCTCGGTCCTCAAGGTATTCTCGGATATCTTTATCCCCATCATTCCCGCTTTCGTCGGCGCTGCTATCATCATCGGCCTTAAGTCGCTGATCGTTGCCAACGGCCTCTTTGGCATGGAGGGTAGCCTTGCCGACCACAGCGAGTTCCTCAAGAACCTCGCAAGCTTCTTTGCCATTATCGCCACCACGTTTGACTACCTGCCTGTCCTGGTTATGTACAGCGCGGTGAAGCGTTTTGGCGGTAACCCGATTCTGGGCATCCTCGTCGGTATCGTCATGGTTCACCCGAGCCTTATGAACCGCAACACGTTCGTTATGGATCCGACGGGTGCTGAGTACTGGAACTTTGGTCCGCTCTCCATTCCCATGGTTGCTTTCCAGGGCGGCGTGTTCCCTGCAATCCTGACTGCCTGGTTTATGGCCAAGGTCGAAAAGATTGCCCAGAAGTACATCCCCGAGGTCGTCTCGTTTGTCTTTGTCCCGACCGTTACCCTGATTCTTGCTAACGTTGCCCTGTTCACCGTGTTCGGCCCGCTCGGCAACCTGATCGGCGACGTCCTCGCTGGCGTAATCGATGTCCTGTACAACAGGATGGGCGTCTTTGGCGCCTTTGTCTTCGCCGCGTTCCTGCAGCCGCTCGTCGTTACCGGTACGCATCAGTTCATCCAGGGTATTGAGGCCAACCTCGTTGCCACGACCGGCTTCAACTACATCCAGGCCATCTGGTCGGTTTCCATCATCGCCCAGGGCGGCGGCGCCATCGGCATGTATCTCATCCACAAGAAGCACTCCAAAGAGCGCAACATCTGCATGTCGTCCTTTATCCCGACGCTGGTCGGTATCTCCGAGCCCGCAATCTTTGCTGCAAACATGCGCTACTCGATCATCCCGTTCGTCTGCGCTTGCATCGGTGCAGGCTGCGGCGGTGCCTTCGTGAAGCTCTTTGAGGTGCGCGCTATCGGTCAGGGTCTGACCGGTGTGCTTGGCCTGCTCATCGTTACGCCCGAGACGCTCGTGTGGTATGTGGCCGGCAATCTCATCGCCTTTATCGTGCCGATCGTCTTGATCTTTGCCTACAACAAGGCAAAGGGCGTGCCGACCACCGATGAAGAGGGCGCTGGCGCTGGCTTCGACGTTAGCTTCTAGTTGAGCCGTTCAGCGTAATCTGAGGATAAGTCCATTTGAGGAAGGGCGTTCGACTCGTGTGAGTCGAGCGTCCTTCCCCATAGACGAGAAAGTCAACGGCGATGTTTAATCAAAAAAATAAGGTGACACGCGCGGACTATGAGCAGTGGCGAGCTGGACAGGACGAGACGGCGGCTCGCATCGCGTCCGACCCCGATAGGCTCCTGTTCCATGTGGAGCCTGAGCTTGGCTGGCTCAACGACCCCAACGGTTTGGTTCAGATTGGTGATACGTATCACATCTATCATCAATACGATCCGTTCGATGCTGCGCATGGCGGTCCAGTGCTTTGGAACCATCTGACGACAAAGGATTTTGTGACCTACGAGAATCACGGTCCCGTGCTGTTTCCCGATTCCGATTTGGATTCGAGTGGAGCGTATTCTGGTTCTGCCTTTGTACGTGATGGTAAGATTCACTACTTCTATACCGGCAACGTCAAGCATTTTGACCGCGATGATTACGACTACGTGTTGACGGGCCGTGAGCAAAACCAAATTCATATGGTTGCCGAGAATCCCGACGAATTGGGCGAGAAGCGCATGGCTGTTGGGCCGGTCGATTACCCCGACGATATCGGTACGCACGTGCGCGACCCCAAAATCCTTGAACACGACGGTATCTACTACATGGTTCTCGGCGCTCGTACGAAAGACAATCGTGGCTGCGTGCTTGTCTATGCCTCGCACGATCTAGAGGACTGGAGCTATGCGACGCGCATTGAGCCGGGCGAGAAGTTTGGCTTTATGTGGGAGTGCCCTGATCTATTTGAGCTTGATGGCGAGCTTATTCTCGTTTGCTGTCCGCAGGGTGTGCCCGCCGATGGTTGGTGTTACCGCAATCCGCACCAGTGCGTGTGGTTCTCCATCGAGGCCGATTGGGAGGCGCCGAGCTTTAAGATCACCGGGCAGGGCATGCCCCCGATGGTCGATGCCGGCTTTGATTTCTACGCACCGCAGTCCTTTGAGGATGCTGCGGGTCGGCGTTTGATGATCGGGTGGTCTGGTTGCCCCGATGCGACGGCAGAAAACCCGACGGTGGCACGCGGGTGGCAGTGCGCGTTGACGGTGCCGCGAGAGCTGAGCATACGCGATGGTAAGCTCTGTCAGCAGCCGGCGCACGAGATTGAGAAGGTGCGCGGCGACTGCGTTCGCGCGACAGGCGGTGAAACCGTTGAGGAGCCGGGCCGCCTGTTTGATCTTGTGGTTTCCTGTGAGGGCGCCAAGATGGTCGAGCTCGAAATCCGCAAGGGTGTCTTTGTGCGTTATACGGACGGGATGCTTACCCTCGATATGGGTGACGAAGGCTATGGGCGCGACCAGAGGTCGATTGAGCTCGGCGAGCTTCGCGACCTACGCGTGCTTTCGGACACTACGATGGTCGAGATTTTTGCAAATGGCGGCGAGGCGGCACTTACGAGCCGTACCTATTCGCCGGCGGTTCCGGCGATGGAGCTGCACGCCGAGGGTGCGGTATCGATGAATTTCTACCGCCTCGTGCATTAACCGTGCATGGAGTACGATTGGACTTGCTGGGCGGAATGTGTCGCAGTTACCGCGGCCAGCTACCGTTTATCGCGTATAGCGACCGTTTGCGGAATAAGTAACACTCCTTAATAAACCGTGTAGAATCTCAGGATGCACGGAGTTTTCCAGGGAGACGCTGTCCTTTGTTATGTGCAAGGGGCGGCGTCTCTTTGGTGCTTGGACACTGTTGTACAACAGTGCGGCGGCGCGTGCCATGTATTGAAAAGCCAATGTTGAGATGGGTCGTGATAATAATGGGCAAGTACGTAATCGTGGTCGAGTCTGGGTCGGATGTGACGCCGGAGCTCTGCGAGCGCTACGGCATCGTGCGCGTGCCCATGCATGTCACGATTGGTGACGAGACCGTCGAGGACGGCTCGATCGATCCGCTCGAGATTTATTCGCGCTGCAACGAGTTTGGCGTGATGCCCAAGACCAGTGGCTGCGCGCCTGCGGATTTTGCTCACGTGTGCGACCGCATTCACGCTGAGCAGCCCGATGCGACTATTCTGCATCTCGCGTATTCCGAGGCCACGACCTGCTCGCATCAATCATCGAAGATCGCCGCCAAGGGTCGCGATTACGTGTTCTCTATGGACACGCGCTTTGTCTCGGTGGGCCAGTCGCTCGTTGTCGTCGAGACCGCCAAATACATCGAGGCTCACCCCGATGCCACCGTCGACGAGATCTTCGCCTTCGCGAACTCCGTCATGGACCGCGTGCTGCTGGGCTTTGTTCCTACGGACCTTGCCTTCCTTAAGGCGGGCGGTCGCTTGTCCAACGTCGCGTTCCTGGGCGCCCATCTGCTCAAGATTAAGCCCTGCATTGAGGTGACGGGCGGTAAGTTCGTGGCGACCAAGAAGTTCCGCGGTTCTATGCTCAAGTGCGCCCGCGCCTTCATTGACCACATGGTTGCGAAGGGCGAGATTGACTACTCGCACATTGGCCTGGCGTATTCGGTGGGCCTTTCCCAGGAGCTGCGCGATGACATGGAAGTCTATGCGCATGACCTGGGCTTTAAGGACGTTACCTGGACTCAAGTCGGCGGCGTCATCTCGAGCCACTGTGGCCCGACCGCCTTCGGTGCGGTGCTCACGCTTAAGGCATAAAGGCCGCAGGCGAGCGTTCTTCAGCCTGACATCTCGACGTAGACCCCAGCCATGGTGATGGGGGATAGATTAAAACGTGCCATTCTAGCCCGAGACGTTTAAACGCAAGCGCATGGGCTAGAATGGCTCTGGCATTTTAATTGGTTGCATCCAAGGAGAGGCAAGGTAGCGGGAATGGCTGAGATGACGCTTGAGGGTGTGGACGCTCGTCCTGAGGATTCCGCATTTGCCCTAGGCCGCGTGCATTCAATCGAGACGATGGGAACGGTCGACGGACCCGGCATCCGCTTTGTGGTGTTTGTTCAGGGCTGTCCCATGCGCTGTGCGTATTGTCACAATCCCGATACTTGGTCGGTTAGCGGCGGCACCATGGTGACCGTCGAGCACCTGATGGACGAGTTCCAGAGTAACCATGAGTTTTACCGCAGCGGCGGCATTACGGTTTCGGGCGGCGAGCCGCTCCTACAGCCTGAGTTTTTGGCCGATCTGTTCCGTGCAATGCACAACAACCCCGATGGTCGCGTGCATACCTGCCTTGACAGCTGCGGATATGCGTTTGATCCCAATCACCCCGAGAAGTTCGATGCCGTTCTCAACGAGACCGACATGGTGCTGCTCGATATTAAGCATGCCGACCCGGTCGAGCATAAAAAGCTGACTGGTTGCGATCCCGCACGCATCTTGGCGTTTGGCGATGAGCTTGCACGTCGCAAGATCAAGGTTGTTATCCGTCACGTGGTGGTGCCGGGCATTACCGACACGGTGGAGGAGTGCGAGAAGCTCGGTCGCCTCATCGCTCCATGGCACAACGTGGTGGGCCTGGAAATGCTGCCATATCACACGATGGGTGTCGTCAAGTACGAGCAACTGGGCATTCCCTATAAGCTCGAGGGCGTGCCCCAGATGGATACCGCGCGCATGCCCGAGCTGCGCAATGCCGTTATGACCGGCATGAAAAAGCGCCGTGCGGAGCTCAGGTCGGCCATCGGCTAACAAGCCATTTTTGCCCCTTTATGATATCCGAGCTGTACTGGCCTAACGGCTTGGTGCAGACACGGTTGAGTCAAAATGCTGGTACCATACCGTGGATAAGCAGTTTTCACAGGTTTGGGGGATGGTATGCCTACCATCGCAATCATCGGTGCGCTCGAAAAAGAGGTTGCGCAGATTAAGGAAGAGCTGAGTGGCGCGCATGAGTCGCAGGAGGCGGGCTTGACCGTTGTGAACGGTGGGCTTTCGGGTCTGACAGTAGTCGCCACGACGGCGGGCATGGGGACCGTGAACGCCGCTGCCGCAACGCAGCATCTCATCAGCAAATACGCCCCGCAGGCCGTAGTGTTTTCGGGCATTGCGGGTGGCCTTAACCCTAAACTGCATATTAACGACGTGGTTATAGGCAAGTGCCTGCGCTATCTGGATACCGATACGGCACTCATCGCCGAGTCCGCGCCGGGGCTCGAGGAGTTTGTCTCGACGCCGGTGTTGGCTGATGTCGCCGCCGCCGTGCTTGCCGAGCGTGGATTTGTGGATGTCTCGGCGGATGAGACTTCTGCGGAGAAGGACCCCAAGCAGTTCCTGTGTGGCACTATCGCCACGGGTGACCGCTTTGTTACTGGTGATGCCATGCGTAACGCTGCGATTGAGGCCACGCATGCCGATTGCGTCGAGATGGAGGGCGCGGCAATTGCGCACATCGCGGCCAAGAATGGTGTCGATTGCCTGGTGCTGCGCGCTATCAGCGATAATTGCGACGAGGCATATGACGCGTTTTGCGAGCGCGAGTTCGATCTGGACGAGTACGCTCGCACCGCGAGCGGCATCACGCTCGATATCGTCCGCCGCATTGCCGCTGCGCAATAGCGCGTCTATTTGTAAGAACCTACGACCAAGGAGTGTCCATGGCCGATTCCATTAACTATCAGCTTGCCAAGTTCGTTGCCAGCTACGGCAAGGTTTCGCAGATTCCCGAGTCCACCTGCCCCGAGGTGAGCTTTGTCGGCCGCTCCAACGTGGGCAAGTCGTCGATCATGAACAAGCTCTTTGGCCGCAAGAACCTGGTCAAGGTTTCCAGCACGCCGGGCAAGACGAGCAATATCAATTTCTTCGAGGCCGACGACGTGCACTTTGTGGACCTGCCGGGCTACGGTTTCGCGCGTCGCTCCAAGGCCGAGCGCGATCGTTGGGCCGAGCTCATTGGCGACTTTTTCGACTCCGAGCGCAGCTTTAACTTGGTCGTCTCGCTGGTGGACATTCGCCACGACCCCAGCAAGCTCGACCACGACATGATCGACTATCTACAGGGCAACGAGTTCAACTTTATCGTCTGCCTCACCAAAGCCGATAAGCTCAGCCGCACCCAGCAGGCCCGCCAAGCAGCAGCCATCAAAAAGCAGCTCAACGTCCCGGCCGAGAACGTAATCATCACAAGCTCCCAGACCGGTGTAGGTATCGACGAACTAAAAAAGCGCATCGCCGAGGCCTGCCTCTAGCAAGTGCTCCTTACCAGCAAGAGCCCCTGCCAATAAAAATCAACTATCAGCTCGGCGCCCCTTCAAAGCGTGGGTCCCTGTAGACGTCCTCAGCAAGGTAGGCGCAGGGACGGTCGGGATGTTCCCTCAAAATCATTCCGCAGCGCGAAGGCCCCTTGTCCGTCGCTCCGTAGGAGCAGGACAAGGGGCCTTCATGCGCGAGGACGATTTTGAGGGAACATCCCGACCGTCCCGGACAGGTATATGGGGAGGATGTCTACAGGTACTCGATTTGAGCGCCCTCGGTGTCGCACGTCAGAATGTGCGTGTCACACTTGGGGAACTGCTCGCGCAGCTTGACCTGCAGGAACTTCGCCACGATGGTGTCGTCAGTCACGGCCATGAGGGTCGAGCCGGAGCCACTGATCCAGATGGTCTTGGCGCCTCCGTTAAGGCAGGTGTCGCGCACGGCGTTGTAGTCGGGGATGAGGCGGCGGCGATAGGGCTCCTGGATGCGGTCGTCGTTGGCGGCGGCAATCAGGTCGAGGTCACCAGTCTCCAGGCCGCGCGTCATGCCGGCGATGCGGCCCATTTGCCATACGGCGGTGGAGAGTGGAATCTCCTGTGGCACAACCTTGCGGGCCTCGCTCGTATGCACCTCGTAGGGCGGAATCACGGTAATAAAACGCAAGCGATCGCTCACCTCATAGCGCAGGCACTGGGGGAGCGAATCAGTCGGCGTAAAGGAGCAGACGGCGCCGCCCAGGATGGCGGGGGCGACGTTATCGGGATGGCCCTCGACCTCGGTGGCGATGCGGACGAGTTCGGCGCGGTCGACGGTGTGGCCTGTCAGCGCGGCGGCAGCCATGATGCCGGCGACGACGCAGGTGGAGCTGGAACCCAGGCCGCGGGCGACGGGCACGTCGGTCTGAATGTCGATGGCAACGGGAAAAGCCGGCTCGCCCCATGCGGCCAGCGCATCGACAAAGCTGACGTAAACCAGGTTGTTCTCGTTTTGGAACTCTTCGGGGCAGCCCGTGATGGTGAGCTTGTCGGCGCGCTCGAAGGTGAAGTGCGAGTAGAGGCTGACGGCCATGCCGAGGGTGTCGTAGCCGATGCCTAGGTTGGCGCTGGTTGCTGGGACGGTGATTTTGATCATGTGGGTCCTCCTTGGCGGGTCTGACCGTTTAGTTCGCTGCTCGGGCAGTCCTGGCTCGCTCGGAAAGCACATTAAGTGCTTTCCGGCTCGTGCGGAACTCGCGACGAACTAAACAGGCAGACCCACTCGCATGCTCGTCATCATCCCGAAAGCTAAATAAAAAGAAGGTGCGCCGGCTTTCGCCGGCGCTTAATAAGGGATCTAGTTGGTGCTCATTCGTTTTGCTGCGGACTCGACGTAGCTGGTCATCTCGTCGACGTCGCAGACGTCTTCGAAGCGGACGGGCTTGGACTCGAGTTCGGCGAGCTGTGCCGGTGCGATCGTATTGGTGGCCTGCTCGAGCACGCGCATGGCTTCAAAATCATCCTCGGGAACGTCGAGGCCCAGGGCGTCGCAGCAGGCGCGCGGGAACTTGTAAGGGCTGGCGGTCGAAAGCAGCACGCGGGCCTTGGCGCCCTCGGCGGGGGCGACCTGCTCAAAGACGTGATAGCCGCAAGCGGTGTGCGGGTCGATCACGTAGCCGTTCGCGTCCCAACAGCTCTTGATGGCAGCGCAGACCTCGTCCTCGCTGGCCCAACCGCAGCCAAAGACGCTCTGAATTTTTGCCAGCAGGTCGGCGGGAACCTCGTAGCGACCAGTCTGTGCCAACTGCTCCATAAGGCCGGCAACGAGCTCGCAGTTGCCATCGGACAGGAAGTACAGCATGCGCTCCAGGTTAGAGCTGATGAGGATGTCCATCGACGGCGAGATGGTCGTGAAGAACGGACGGTTGCGGTCGTAGACGCCGGTGGTCAGGAAGTCAGCGAGCACGTTGTTCTTGTCGCTCGCGACGATGAGCTTGGCGACGGGCAGACCCATGCACTTGGCATAGTAGCCGGCCAGGATATCGCCAAAGTTGCCGGTCGGTACGCAGAACTCCACGGAGTCGCCGGCCTCGATGGCGCCGGCGCGCAGCAGCTGCGCATAGGCGGCAAAGTAGTAGACGACCTGCGGCACCAGGCGACCGACGTTGATCGAGTTGGCGCTTGAAAGCACCGTGCCGGCGGACTCAAGACGCTCGGCAAGCTCCTTATCGGCAAAGATGCGCTTGACGGCGCTCTGGGCATCATCGAAGTTGCCGCGGATGCCGCAGACGGCGACGTTGTCGCCCTCTTGCGTGGACATCTGCAGGTTCTGGACGCGGCTGACTTTGCCTTCGGGATAAAAGACGGTAATACCCGTGCCCGGAGCGTTGGCAAAACCGGCGAGTGCGGCCTTGCCGGTGTCGCCCGACGTGGCGGTGACGATCATGATGCGCTCGGCGCCGCCGTCCTTGGCGGAAGTGCGGGCCATCAGGCGGGGGAGCATCTGCAGGGCGACGTCCTTAAAGGCACTCGTGGGGCCGCCAAAGAGCTCCATCACATAGGTCTGAGGGGCGTCAGCGCCCGGCGCAGCGTCGAGTTTAACGAGCGGCGTAACCTCTTCACTCGCGAACGTGCCGCGGTATGCCTCGTCGACACACGCCGAAATTTCTTCGGCCGTGTAATCATTCAGTAACATTCCCAACACATCTTGAGCGATTTCAAAGTACGATTTATCTGCAAGCGAGCTGATATCGACCTGCTGGGTGCCGAGCTCGTCCGAGACAAACAAACCCCCGTCGGGAGCGATGCCGGTACGGATTGCCACCTTACTTGAGCACGATAAAGTGCGTCCTCGTGTACTATGATAAGTTCCCATATAACACTGCTCCTCGGATGCCTTGGTCCCAATCGGTGAACCCATGGTATCAGAGCGCGCAAAATAGGTTCGCAGAGGCTTTTTAGAAAGGTAACCTCCAGTCCATGATTAAGATTGCCAAGTTTGGCGGCTCGTCGGTCGCCGACGCCGAACACTTCAAGAAGATCAAGGCCATTGTCGACGCCGACCCGGCCCGCCGTTTTGTGGTGGTTTCTGCCTGCGGCCGCCGTTTTAAGGGCGACACCAAGGTGACCGACCTGCTCTACCTGGTTAACGCGCACGTCAAGTACCACGTGTCGTGTGAGGAGCTGCTTGAGGACATTGGCCAGCGCTATTTTGATATCGCCGACGAGCTGGAGCTCACCTATCCCATCCGTGAGGAGTTCGCGGCCTTTGCCGAGCGCGCCCGCTCGGGCGGCTACTCCACCGAGGAGCTTGTGAGCCGTGGCGAGTACTTTACCGCCCGCCTGATGGCCGAGTACCTGGGCCTACCGTTCTTGGACGCTGCGACGGTTGTGGCGTTCCATCACGACGGTACGCTCAGCATGAATCGCACCTCCGAGCTGGTGCAGGAGTACGGCCAGCAGGGCGGCTTTGTTATGCCCGGTTTCTACGGCGCGACGCGTGAGGGCCAGATCAAGCTGCTCGACCGTGGCGGCGGCGATATTTCCGGCTCAATCCTGGCCAAGTGCCTGGGCGCCGACCTTTACGAGAACTGGACTGACGTCTCGGGCTTCTATTCTGCCGATCCGCGTATTGTTCCCGAGGCTCAGCCCATTGCGCGCGTTACCTACGAGGAGCTGCGCGAGCTTTCGTACATGGGCGCAAGCGTCCTGCACGAGGAGGCCGTGTTCCCCGTGCGCGAGGCGGGTATTCCGCTGGTCATCAAGAACACCAATGCGCCGCAGGACCCCGGTACCATCATTAGTGAGACGGCTGATGAGGGCGAGGCGGAGCCCATCATTACCGGCGTGACCGGCAAGCGCGGCTTTGTCGCCATCAACGTTGCCCGCGACCGCACCAAGCCCCGCGTTGGCTTTATGCGCCGTGCGCTTTCGGTGTTCGAACGCTATGACGTTTCCGTCGAGCACATGCCCACCGGTGTCGACCGTTTTGGCGCCGTGGTGCAGGAGCAGGACGTGCACGATTCGCTGTACTCGCTCGTTGGTGACATTCAGCAGGAGGTCGAGCCGCTCGAGATCGAGGTTGTCGAGGGTCTGGCGCTCATCGCGACCGTCGGCCGTAACCTGCGCGGTCGTGCAGGCATCTCGGGCCACCTGTTTGGCATGCTTGGCCAGGCCGGCGTGAGCGTGCGCATGATTTCGCAGAGCTGTGACGAGATCAATATCATTATTGGTGTCGAGGAGAAGGACTTCGACCTTGCGATTCGGACCATTTACCGTGCCTTCTCCGATGAGAACGGCATTGTGAAGGTCTCCGACCTGGAGGTCCCCGCACCGGTCGATCCCGCCCTGGCCGCGCTCCGCAAGTAGCTGCCGTCCCGGTGCATTTTTGGGACAAGTGCCAAAAATCTACGGCGGGGCGTTTCGTTTCGGTTTCGTTTCGACGGGGCGGGTTTCGTGTCCGCCCCGTTCTTGTATACACTGGCAACAATAATCAGCCTGCTCGGCGTGCGGGCAAAAGCCAAAACCTTTAAAGGGGGAAGCATGAAACAGTACACGGTTGCTATTTTGGGCGCGACGGGAGCCGTGGGCACCCAGATGCTCGAGTGCCTCAACGAGCAGGAGTTTCCGGTCGGTAAGCTCAAACTGCTGGCAAGTGCACGCTCCGCGGGCAAGACCGTTGAGTTCCGCGGCGAGCAGATTGTGATCGAAGAGGCTTGCCCCGAGGCCTTTGAGGGCTGCGATATTGTGCTTGGCGCCGCCGGCGACGACATCGCCAAGGAGCTGCTGCCCGAGGCCGTCAAGCGCGGTGCCGTCGTGGTCGATAACAGCCATGCCTTCCGCATGGACCCCGAGGTGCCGCTGGTCGTGCCCGAGATCAATGCCGACGATATCAAGTGGCATCACGGCCTTATCGCCAACCCCAACTGCGCGACCATCATCGGCCTGGTTCCCACGTGGCCGCTGCATCAGCTCGCCGGCGTGAAGCGCATGATCGTCTCGACGTACCAGGCGGCTTCGGGCGCCGGTGCTCCCGGTATGGCCGAGCTCGAGGCTCAGCTGGCCGCCCTGGGCCGTGGTGAGGAGATTCCCGAGCCGCGCGCGTTTGCCGCCCAGCTGGCGAGTAACCTGATTCCGCAGATTGGCGGCGTCAAGGAGGAGGGCTTTACCTCCGAGGAGATGAAGCTACAAAACGAGGGCCGCAAGATCATGCACCTGCCCGAGCTGCGCGTGAACTGCACCTGCGTGCGCGTGCCTGTGCTGCGCTCGCACTCCGAGAGCATTACGCTCGAGTTTGAGCGCGACATCACGGTGGAAGAGGCCCGTGCTGCGCTGGCTGCCGCTCCGGGCGTGAAGCTGGTTGACGACATGAGCGCCGAGGATGCGCACGATCGCTTCCCCATGCCGATGGATACGTCCGACCAGGATCTGATCTGGGTCGGTCGCGTGCGTCGCGACATCTCGAACCCCGAGGCCACGCGCGGTATTACCTTCTGGTGCTGCGGCGACCAAATCCGTAAGGGCGCGGCAACCAACGCCGTCCAGATCGCCAAGCTGCTCTGCGAGTAGGTTGACCTGTCCGGCGGGGCCGGGCTTAGTTTTCAGAACGTTCTCGACCATGTGCGGCGCCCTGTGCATCTCCGTAGGTGCCCCGGTAAATGCGCCCCCAAGGTGTTGGGGGGGGTGGGGAAAAATGTGCCC